>JBQTJF010000234.1:0-8534 GCA_052387375.1 Betaproteobacteria bacterium | reverse complement strand
CGCGAGCTCGCGCGCAGCGAGCGCCTGCTCGAGCGGGTCGTCGCCCGGCGCGAGGTAGCCCTGCGGCAGCTCGTGCGTGCGGATGAGCGGCTCGCGCGATAGGTCGAGCACCAGGTCGAACGACTCTTTTCTAAGAGCATCCGACCGCGAGAAATCCACTGCGCCGATCGCGCCGCAGGCCTCGACGCACTTGCGGTGCGCGCGGCACTTGTCCATGTCGACCTGGTAGTCGAAGCCGATCGCCTGCTCCGGGCAGGCGCGCACGCAGGCGTTGCAGCGCGTGCAGAGCTCGAGGTCGATCGGGTTCTCCTGATGCCACTCGAGCTCGAAGGCGCCCAGCCAGCCCGAGAGCTTCTGCACGCGGCCCGACCACACCGGATACTTGCGCTCGAGCGGCAGCTCGCCTTTTCCGCCCGAGATCAAGACGGAGACTTCCAGCTGTCCGGCGAGCCGCTCGGCCCAGTCGAGCGCCGCCGCGGCGGGGCCGACGATGAGGAGCTGCCCGCCGGAGGCGAACTCGACCGAGGGCACCGGCTCGGGCTCGGGCAGCGCCGCCATGGCGATGAGCGCCGCGATCTTCGGCGTCGCCGCGGCCCCCTCGCGCGACCAGCCCGCGACCTCGCGCACGTTGACGAACTTGATCCTTTTCTCGGCTTCGCCGGCGAGCTCGCCGAAGAGCGCCGCCTCCTGCGTGCAGGCGACGATCAGGTCCTCGCCCAGGCCGAGCGCGGCCTGGAACGCGCCCGCGTCCTTGCGGCAGAGCTCGCTGTGCACCTTCACCGGCTCGCCCGTCCTGAGCGCCGCGGCGAGCGCCTTGGCGTCGAACGGCACGGTGCGGTTGCAGCTGCAGACCTTAAGCGTCTTTCCTTCCAGGCTCATCCGGTTCCTTCGTCTCTTTCTTTTCGGCCAGTTGCTTCTCTTTCTCTTTCTCTTTCTCTTTCTCTTTCTCTTTTTCTTCCTCGCGGAACAGCACTTCCTTCGCCTGGTTGAGCGTCGCCAGCATGTCTTGGGGGATCGGCTCGCCGACGGTCCAGTCGCCCGAGAACGGCTCGAAGGGGTCGGGGACGTTGAAGCGCGGATCGCCGAAAAGCTTCTTCAGCGCCGCGCGGCGCAGCGCGTCCTTCACCTTCGGGTGCATGAAGGACTTGAACTCCTCGGATTCGGGCGTGAGGCTCTCCACCGGCGGCAGCGCGGGCGCGGGCGCCTCCTGCGGCTTCTCCTCGGGCTTCTCGCGCTTGAGCCGCGACCAGCGCGAGAGGAAGGCCTCCTTGTCCCGCGCCATCGCTAGACCCGGTCCTTCGGATGCTGGAACGAGCGCGGCTTGATGCGCTGCTTCGGCTCGGGGCGGTAGTTCTTCTCCACGTACTCGCCCACCCAGGCGAAGATCTCCGGCGGCATCGCCACGCCGTCGACCGAGTGCCCGCCGTCCATCCAGCGCCCGGCCTCGTCGAAGCTCACCGTCACCTCGAGCGGCAGCGCCTGCTCGCCTTCCATGCGCCAGAGGACGAACACGCGCGGCTGCTGCGCGGAAACGTTGAGGTAGAAGCCCTCGGTCTCGTCGCGGTGCAGGAGGAGCTTGAAGCCCGGGTGCAGCCACTGCGTCGCGCCTTCGGCCTCCTCCTCGACCAGCCGCCGCGGCGCGCCTTCGCCGGCCCCTGGCAGCACGCTCCAGGGCTCCCAGATCCAGTCGGCCCAGCGGCTCTTCGCCGGGCGACGCCGCATCACGACGGCAATCGGGAAAGCAGGCTTCTCCATGAGGGGTCCGAGTGTACGCCAACAACGACCATTCTCCTGGCGCGGTATTTGCAAGACGCCTGTCGAAGGAGACCACCATGAGACTTGCGATCGCAGTGCTCGCCGCCGCAGTGCTCGCCGCCTGCGGCGACCAGCCGCCCCAGCCGCGCGTCGGTTTCCAGCCTGCCGCCTCGGGCGGCACGTCGGCCACCACGCCGCCCACCAACGAGGAAAGAAAAGAGGGCTCGAACCCCGTCCAGGGACAGGTCGACCCGAAGGAGAGCAGGCAGCACAACGACTTCAAGCAGCGCGGAGACCAGCGCGGGCCTACCAGCCCGGACACGCAGCCGAAGAACTAGCGGCGAGCGGCCGCCCGCCGCTGCGCAGAGGGATTTCGGCCGGGTCCCTCTGTTAAGATTTTGCATGGCGATCAAGGTCATCCCGATCCAGCCCGGGCGCGCGCCGGCGCCCGCCTTTCGCGCCCCCGCCTTCGCGGGGGGGCAGCTCCTCGACACGCGCGAGCGGCCGATGCGCGACCTGCGCATCTCGGTGACCGACCGCTGCAACTTCCGCTGCGTGTACTGCATGCCGCGGGAAGTGTTCGACGCCAACCATCCCTTCCTGCCGCACAGCGCCATCCTCAGCTTCGAGGAGATCGCCCGCCTCGCCGGCCTCTTCGTCGGCCTGGGCGTGAAGAAGATCCGCCTCACCGGCGGCGAGCCGCTGGTGCGCAAGGATCTGCACAAGCTGGTGTCGATGTTGAAAAAGTTACCCGCCGAGTTGACTCTGACGACCAACGGCTCTCTCCTCGCCAGGCAGGCGAAGGCGCTCGCCGAGGCCGGCCTCGACCGCGTCACGGTGAGCCTCGACTCGCTGGATGAATCGACCTTCCGGGCCATGAACGACGCCGACTTCCCGGTGGCGAAGGTGATCGAGGGCATCGAGGCGGCCGCGGCCGCCGGCCTCGGGCCGGTGAAGGTGACCATGGTGGTGAAGCGCGGCGCCAACGACGGCGAGATCGTCGCCATGGCCGGGCGCTGGCGCGGCAGCGGCCACATCGTCCGCTTCATCGAGTACATGGACGTCGGCTCGACCAACGGCTGGCGCATGGAGGACGTCATCCCCTCCGCGGAAGCCATCCGCAGGATCGGCGAGGTTTGGCCGCTCGAGCCGATCGACCCCAACTATCCCGGCGAGGTCGCCGAGCGCTGGCGCTACCAGGACGGCGCCGGCGAGATCGGCGTCATCTCCTCGGTGACGCAGGCCTTCTGCTCGAGCTGCAACCGCATGCGCCTTTCCACCGAGGGCTCGCTCTTCACCTGCCTGTTCGCGCAAGCCGGGCACGACCTGAAGTCGCTCGTGCGCGGCGGCTCCTCGGACGAGGCCATCCGCAATGAGATCGCCGCGGTGTGGCAGAAACGCGCCGACCGCTACTCGGAAATAAGAACCTCTCAAACATCTCCTCTGAAAAAAGTCGAGATGTCCTACATTGGCGGTTAGGAAGAAACCGCTCCTCACCGACGCGGCCCGGCCTGCCACGTTCGAGGTCGAGGCCTACAACGAGCGCGGCGAGATGGTGCCGACCGCGATCGCCGGCGAGCATCCGCTCACCATCTACCTCGACAAGCGCGAGGTCGTCACCGTCATGACGCTCGGCCACGCGCCCGAGGCGCTGGTCATCGGCTACCTGCGCAACCAGCGCCTTGTCTCTTCTCTGGCAGAAATTGCCGCCGTGCAGGTCGATTGGGAGACCGAATCGGCGGCGGTCACAACAGGCAAACGAAGAAATCTCCCGAAACTCAGAAAGAAGACCGTTACGACCGGCTGCGGCCAGGGCACGATGTACGGCGACCTGATGGAGGAAGTCGAGAAGGTGAAGCTGCGCGAGGACGTGCGGCTGGCCGACGCCGAGCTCTTCGTGCTGCTCGAGAAGGTGCGCCGGCACGAGACCATCTACAAGCAGGCGGGCGCGGTGCACGGCTGCGCGCTCGCCACCACCGCGGGCGAGATCCTGATGTTCGTCGAGGACGTCGGCCGGCACAATGCGGTCGACGCCATCGCCGGCTTCATGTGGCTCGACGGCATCGACGGCGCCGACAAGGTCTTCTACACCACCGGCCGGCTCACCTCCGAGATGGTGATCAAGTGCGCGCAGATGCGCATCCCCTTCCTCGTCTCGCGCTCCGGGCTCACGCACATGGGGCACGAGATCGCGAAGAAGGTCGGCATCACCATGCTCGGCCGCGCCAGCGGCAGGCATTACCTCGTCTTCACCGGGAAAGAGAGGCTGGTGAAGACGCTGCCGCAACCCACCGCCTACGCGTGAAGCTCGAGCTCTACTTCGCGCCCGGCGCCTGCTCCTTCGTGCCGCACGTGGCGCTGGAAGCGATCAAGGCGGCGAGCGGCCAGGACTTCGAGCCGAAGCCCGTCAAGCTGCACAAGAACGAGCAGAAGGCGCCCGAGTACCTCGCCATCAATCCCAACGGCCAGGTGCCGGTGCTGGTGGTGGACGGAAGACCGCTCGCGCAGATCGTCGCCATCTGCGACTTCCTCGACCGCAGCTTCCCGCAGGCGGGCGTGCTGCCGCAGGACCCCTGGGCGCGCACCCAGGCGCTGTCGCGCCTCGCCTGGATGAACAACACCGTGCACCCGACCTTCACGCAGATCTTCCGCACCGGCGACTTCGTCGAGGGCGAGGTCCCGATCTCGGAGTTGAAACGCAACGCGGTCGGCCGTTTCCGCAAGCACCTCGAGCGGCTGCAGGATTTCGCCGTAAGCGACGCGCCGCGCGGCATCGTGCACGAGGCCTACTGCTTCACCCTGCTGCGCTGGGGCGGCATAGCGGGCATCAACCAGGAAGATTTCGCTGCTCTGAAGACCTACGTCGAGCAGGTCATGCAAAAGCCCCCCGTCGCCGCCGCGCTCGAGCGCGAGCGGGTGAAGCTCGACACCTACAAAGCGTAGGAATTCGGGGTCAGACCCCGATTTGCTTCACACCGCCTGGGGGGCGGTGATTTCCCTCCGAGAAGGAAAGAAAAGCGACGCGGCGAGCATCCCGGCGGCGAGCGCGGCGAGCACCAGGAACACGTTGGCGAAGCCGCCCTGGGTGCGGTGGAGCACCGCGATGAGCGGCACCGCCACCGCGGCGACGCCGAGCGACACCACGTAGCGCACCGAGAGCACCCGCGCGCGGTACTCGTCGACGATGTACCTGCCGACAATCGAGTCGTTGAGCGGGATCTGCCCGAACACCGCGAGCATCATGGCGAGCGACGCGGCGAGCATCGCCCAGCCCTGGAGGTTGGCGGCGAGCGCGAGCAGCGGGATCTGGATGAGCGCGATGCCGATCATCAGGCGGCGCAGCTCGAAGCGGTCGATGAGCGCGCCCATGACGAGCTGCGCGAAGGCGGCGAGCGTGTAGACGACAGCCACGAGTGCCCCGATACCCAGGCTCGACTGTGTAAGTTCTCTCAGTCTTTCATCGAAGACCTTCGGCATCGCCACGGTGGTCGAGTTGAAGATGACGCCGCCGCAGGCGGTGGCGATGAGCAGAATGCCGAAGATGCGCGCCATGGTGCGCCGGTCGACGTGCAGGCCGATCGTCTTCGAGCCCTTCTTCACCGGCCCCGGATCGGGCACGAGCGCTAGGAAGCCGACGCCGGCGAGCACCGCGGCGAGCCCCGGCACGAAGAAGGCGGCACGCCAGCCCCACAGGTCCATGAGCGCGCCGGCGACGAGCGCCGCCGCGGCGAGCCCGAGGTTGCCCCACAGCCCGTTCCAGCCGAGCGCGCGGCCCATGCGCGCGGGCGCGGCGACCAGCATGGCGATGCCCACCGGGTGGTAGATCGCCGCGAACATGCCCACCAGCGTCAGGCCGACGCCGATCTGCCACGGCGCAGTGGCGAAGCCGGTGAGGAAGAGCGAGCCGCCGATGCCGAAGAAGAACACTGCCATCATCTTGTAGCGGCTCCAGTGGTCGGCGAGCCAGCCCGCCGGCAGCGCGAAGGCGCCGAAGGCGATGAAGCCGCCCAGGGCGAGCGGCAGCAGCTCGGCGTACGGCCGTTGCCATTCCCGCGCCAGCGCCAGCACCACCGTCGGGAAGACCAGCATCACCAGGTGGTCGAGCAGGTGCCCGAGGTTGATGAAGGGCACGAGGAAGCGGCGTTCGTTCATCCCGGCGAGCTTACCTCAGTAGAATCGCCCGCATGGCGGCTGTTTCAGGAATCGTGCTCGCCGGCGGCCTCGGCCGGCGCATGGGCGGCGTCGACAAGGGCCTGCAGCCGCTGCGCGGCAAGCCGATGGTGCGCTGGGTGCTCGAGCGCCTCGCGCCGCAGGTCGACGAAGTGCTCATCAACGCCAACCAGAACCTCGAAGCGTACGCGGCGATGGGCTACCGCGTCGTCCCCGACGACATCGCCGGCTTCGCCGGGCCGCTCGCCGGCCTGCACGCCGGCATGAAGGCCGCCGCGCATCCGCTGGTCGCCACCGTGCCCTGCGACTCGCCGTTCCTGCCGATGGATTTGATACAAAGGCTCCAGCAAGGTCTAAAAAGCAACGATCTCGCCGTCGCGAAAACCGGCGCGCAGCCGCATCCGGTATTCGCGCTGGTGAAGCGCCAGTGCCGCGAGAGCCTGGAGGCCTTCCTCGCGCAGGGCGGGCGCAAGATCGACGCCTGGTACGCCTCGCTCAAGGTCGTCGAAGTGAGCTTCGACGACGAGGCCGACGCGTTCCGCAACATCAACACCCCCGAAGAGCTCAAAGGCGCGTGAACAGACCCGAAAATCAGGGACAGACCACGTTTTTCGCCGCGCGCACGGGCTTGGAAACGCCGTCCCGCGGGAATGAAATCCTCCCGATCGGGAGGATTCTCGGAATCCGCCCATGACCGGGATCGCCGCAACGGTCAGCTGCCTCGACGGTTACGACCCCGACGCGCTGCGCGTCGACAAGGCGGTCGAGGCGATCAAGGCGTGCCTTTCTCCGATTCAGGAGACCGAGAAGGTCGAAATTCGCAGCGCGCTCGGCCGCATCCTGGCGCAGGACATCGTGCCCGGCATCGACGTGCCGGCGCACGACAACTCGGCGATGGACGGCTATGCCGTGCGCTTTGCCGATCTTCAAGGAGAGGCTTCCCTGGAGGAGATCGGAACGGCCCTGGCCGGCAAGCCGTTCCATGGCTCGTTAGGCGAGAAGCAATGCGTGCGCATCATGACCGGCGCGGTGATGCCGCAAGGCGCCGACACGGTCGTCATCCAGGAAGTGGTGAAGCGCGAGGGCAGCCGGGTCACGGTGCCGCCGGGCCAGAAGAAAGGCCAGAACGTCCGCTATGCGGGAGAAGACCTCGCGGTCGGGAAGTCGGTCCTGCATTCCGGCAAGCTCCTCCGGCCGGCCGAGATCGGCCTGATCGCTTCGCTCGGCATCGGCGAGGTGAAAGTGAAGCGGCGCCTGCGCGTCGCCTTCTTCGCCACCGGCGACGAGCTCGCCTCGATCGGCGCCAAGCTCAAGGAAGGCGAGATCTACGACTCCAACCGCTACACGCTGCACGGCATGCTGTCGCGCCTCGGCGTGGAGATCGCCGATCTCGGGGTCGTCAGAGACGATCCCGCGGCCCTCGAGACTGCGTTCCTGAAGGCCGCGAAGAATGAGGTCATCATCACCACCGGCGGCGTGTCGGTCGGCGAGGCCGACTTCATCAAGCAGCTGATGGCGAAGCTGGGCGAGGTGCTGTTCTGGAAGATCGCCATGCGCCCCGGGCGGCCCATGGCCTTCGGCAGGATTCGCGATGCCTACCTGTTCGGCCTGCCCGGCAATCCGGTGGCGGTGATGGTGACCTTCTACCAGTTCGTGCGCGACGCGCTGCTGCATCTCTCGGGAAGGACGGACGACTATGCCATTCCGCTGCTGAAAGCGGCGGCGGCAGAAAAGCTGCGCAAAGTCCCCGGCAGGACCGAATATCAGCGCGGCATCCTCTACCGCGAAGGCGGCGAGTGGAAGGTGCGCACCACCGGCCAGCAGGGCTCGGGCGTGCTGCGCTCGATGTCGGAGGCGAACTGCTTCATCGTGCTCGAGCACGAGCGCGGCGGCGTGGCCGCGGGCGAGCCGGTGGCGGTGCAGCTCATGGAGGGGCTGGCGTGATGAACCCGATCCACCCCGCGCTCGTGCCGCTCGCGCGCGCCGCCGGCCGCGGCGACTTCGAGGCGCTCGAGGAAGCGCTCGCCGCCGCGCTCGCCAAGCCGGCGTGGCTGCGCCCGGAGCACCGCATCGGCGACCCGGCGCGCTACATGCGCCACCTCCTCTACGTCGACGCCGCCGACCGCTTCGTCATCACCGCCATCACCTGGCTGCCCGGGCAGGTGAGCCCGCTGCACGGCCACCACGTGTGGTGCCTCTACGGCATCGCGGAAGGGACGCTGACCGAAGAGCAGTTCACGCCGGACCTGAAGCCACTCAGGATTTCGAGCTATGAGCCGGGGCAGCTTGCCGAGCGCGACCTGCGCTGCACCGTCATCCATCGCGTCTCGAACCGCACGGCGAAGCCGCTCGTCTCGCTGCACCTCTACGGCGTCGCGGCCGAGAACCTCACCACCGGCATCAACCGGACTTTCCCGACGCCCTAGCCCGAAGTTCCTTGAGTCTATATGAGATAAGCGACTGATCAAGCGAGCACTATCGGGAATATCAGGTTCGCACTACTGGCAACACGCGTAGCAACTCATAGGCGCGTTGCTGCAGGGCGGTGGGCTCGGTGAGATGAGTGAACGGAGCGCTATTGGGATCGGATTTGACGCGCGACCAGTTGC
>JBQTJF010000233.1:0-10659 GCA_052387375.1 Betaproteobacteria bacterium | reverse complement strand
AACTACGGCACCGGCGGCGTCGGCACCGCCTCGCACCTCGCCACCGAGCTCTTGCAGCTCTCGACCGGCGTGCGCATGAACCACGTCCCGTACAAAGGCCTCGGGCCGGCGCTGGTCGACCTGATGGGCGGACGCATCGAGATGATCATCTCCACCCTCGCCTCCGCGCTGCCGCACATCGAGGCCGGCAAGCTTCGCCCGCTCGCCGTCACCACCGTGCAGCGCTCGAGCTTCTTCCCGCAGGTGCCGACCATGATCGAGGCGGGCGTCGCGGATTTCGACTTCACCACCTGGTACGCGCTGGTCGTGCCCGCCGGCACGCCCGCGCCGGTCGTCGCGCGCCTCAACGCCGAGCTGGCGAAGATCGCCCAGGACCCCGCGGTGAAGGAGCAGTTCTCCAAGCAGGGCCTGGAGACCGCGCACACCAGCGCCGAGGAGGCGCGCGCCTACCTGCGCGCCGAGGTCGAGAAGTGGGGCAAGGTGATCAAGGCCTCGGGGGCCAAGCCGAACTAGCGGAGCCCTACGCTTAGCGATTCCACCTCGATCTTCAGCTTCGCGGCGAGCGGGTCATCCGATCGCGCTTTGGCCTCCTCGCCGTAGAACTTGGCGGTCGCGTCGTCCATATCTCCCGTCGGCCCGAGGACGATGTACAACCCTGCCCCTTCCCCGTACTTTTGCAGCGTGCCCCCGTGCCAGCTGTCGATGCCGCCGCCAAGCTCCCCGCCGAAGCCGTTGAAGGAAATCGGCTTGCCGTTCAGCTTCTCGAGCTCTCGCAAAGGCAGGCCGACGCGTATGCCCTCCTCAGTGCGCCACCTTGCGTCCTTGCTGGTAATCATGATGCGCCCGATCCTGCTCCTTTTGCGGTCGGGCCAAACGACGGTCGCATCCAGACCGCCGCCCGTGATTCGGGTTACGAAGCTCTTGTCGCCGTCTTCGCCCTCGCTAACGGTTTCGTCCTTCAGGACTGCGGCGGGGAACAGTGTCTTCAGCTTCGCCCGGCTGGTCGAGGCAACGATCGGGCCGAGCCGCTTGCCGGGTACGATGAGCCAGTCGTTGACGGCGCTTTTCGGCCCCTGCGCGCAGGCCAGGCCGGGCACGGCGAAGAGGGCGAGAACCAGCAAGGCGCGCATTTCGTCCTCCGGTCAGCGAAGCCGCATCGCCTCGTCGGCGTAGAAGCGGATCGCTTTCAGCCAGGGATAGTCATGGCCGGCAAAGCCAGGATCGATCCGCGCTGCGGCCTTGACCAGGAGCTCGCACTGGTTGCGCCAGTTGCCTATCGCGACCTTGTACATCTCAAGCTCGCGGGGGTCCGGATTGGCGGTGCCGGTCTGCATCATGAGCAGGAACGGAGCACCGTACAGCGTCATCGCTCTCCTTGTGCCCGTGCCGAGTATCTCCTCGGAGGTGAGCATCTCGTTGATGAACAGCGCTATGGCCGCCGCGTACTCCTTCATCGCCTCTTTGCGCGCGGCGCTCGAATTGCTGCGCGCCACCGCGCGGTCCCATTCGTCCCAGGCGGCACGCGTATCGTGCAAGCCCTGCCGGCACGAACGATAGTACTTCCGGGTCTCCGGATCGGCGTCGCGTATGCGGCGGAAGCGCTCCTGGCCGCTCTGCGCCACGGCGCCGCCGCTACCGCCGCAAGCGTAGCCGCGACTGGGGCACTGCAAGGCATCGGAATACGTCGCCATGCGCTGCAGCCGGCGAGGATCGGGAACGACGGAGCAATGGCTCGAGATGTCGCTGCAAAGCCTGGACAAGTGCTCATCCAGCCGCGCCATCATGTCCTCGCCGCCATCCTCCATCTGCCAGCACTGGAGGAGGTTCGACCAGAAGATGTCTCGCTGCGATCCGCGCGCGTCTGCCTTCGCCTGCAGGCACAGCTCGTGCAGCCGCTGGAACAGGGCACGGTCGGACGCGCCCGCCCACAGCGGTGGCAACGCGCAGAGAAGAAGCAGCGCCAGGCCGGAGATGCGCTTGGCCGCCATGCCTCGCTACTGGGGGCGCGGGATCGGATGGCGCGCCATGCAGCTCTCCCGCGCCTGGATGCAGTCGGCGCCGTTGCGCACTTCCCGCATCGCGCAGTTGATCGTCATGACGCCGCAGATGTTGACGCGCGCGTTCTCCTCCTGCGCGGAGCGCTGGTTGAGGGAAGCCGAGACCGGAGCAGTGCAGTCCGCTCCCTTGGGCATCTCGTCGCTTTCCGACCCGAGCGGCCCCATGAGATGCGCGTACATGTTGGAGGTCTGCGCCACGCGCATCAGCTCGGCCTTGGCGCGGCGGAAGTCCATGAGACAGCGTTGCGCGGCCGCCGACAGCGTCGCCGGCGCGGCCGCAGCCGGTGCCATCACCGGATTCGCACCCGCCGGCGCGGCTGCCGCGGCACGATTCGCCCGCTGGGCATCGAGCTGCTCGGCCCGCGCCTTTTGCTGCTGGTGTGCATGGCGCGTGCGCTCGCGCTCCCGCGCGATATCGGCGGACAGCGAGGCGAGCGAGCCGCTGCTGCTGGCGCCTGGGGCACGCATCGCGTCCACCAGGGCCGGCAACGGCAGCGCCTCTGGGGTCGCGGCGTAGCTGCGCACGGACTCCGGCGAGGCATGGCGGCGGGCGATCCTGTCGCGCTCCGGGTCACGCGAGTCGAGGGCCTCGGCGGTCTCGAAGCGCCGGCTCTCCGCGCGATCGACCGTGCGCTTCAGATAGCGGCCGGCCCTGACGTCGGCGAGGTAGATCACGGCGGGCGCTGTTCGCGTGACCTCCATCTCGGACACCGTATAGCGGTAGTCCACCATGACGTCCTCGCGAATGGTCCGCGGGGTGGACTCAACCAGGTTCTGGGCGGCGCGCAGGTTCGACTCGGCCTGCCACATTACGCCATGACCGAGCGCCGAACCGAGCACGCCGGTCAGCCCGGCGATCCCGCCCATGGTGACGTTGGACTTGGCTTGACTCTGCAGCTGATCGTTCTTGTTGCGTAGCTGCTGGTGTTCCTGCTCCTGGCGGCGCAGGGCTTCGACCGCCTCGGCGTACTCGGGATTGGCCACCACGCGCTCGGAAGCCTTGTAGGTCGAGCGCTCGTGCCGCTGGTTGCGAACCGACCGCACGGCCAGGCCGCGCTGTGCATCGACAATCAGCGCGAAGTCGAGTCGCGCGAGCTGCGCGGGCAAGGCCTGCATGCCAAGGGCTGTCGCGCTCACGCCCGAGCCGGGAGCGGCCGAGACTGGAAAGTCCCCGCCTTCAGCACCGTCGTGCAGCCAGAGCAAGGCGAGACGCAGCGGCAGGCCATCGGGATCGATGCGCGCGGCCGCAAGCTCGGCCATCAGCTCCAGTGCCATGTCGAGAGTCACCTCGCCGGTCGGCGCCAGCTCGCGGAAACGGGCGCGCGTGGCGATGACGCTCAGCTCCTTGCGCTGTTGCGGCGCCAGGCGCGCCACGTAGGCCTGCCTGAAGGTTGCCAGCTGCTCGCTGCTCGCCGCTTGCAACTTCTCCTTGAGGGCTTCGAATCCGGCGGCGAGCGCATCTGCGCTGAGCTCGACGGGGTACGTATCGGAGAAGGCGCGGTCGGCGCCGAAGTGGTCGTATGCGGAAAACGCGGCGGGCGCCGCGCGCTCGTGCAAGCCGGCGACCGCGGCGGCGACCTGCTGCAGTTCCGCCGCGCGCGGGCTGCGCAGCCTCGGGTCGGCGGCAATAGGCACCGCCTCGTAAGCCTCCAGTGCGCTGCGCGCCTCGGCCAATGAGCCGCGCTGCGCAGGCCAGGCAGCGGGCGCGGCCGGCGTCACGCTATACGCACCCAGCGCAGCCTGCGCCGCTTGCATGCGCGCCTCGTGGTGACCGTTCACCTCGTCGCCCAGGCGCGCGAGCAGGCCCCGGTGCTTCTCCGCGTTAGACGTGAAGTAATCGCGGTTCTCGGCCCAAAGTCGCACCGCCTCTTCGGGCTGCTTCCTGTCCAGGGCCTTCTGCAACCTCTCCTCGCGCGTGGAGAGCACATTGCCGAGCATTTCGAGGGGCTTCTTGTACAGAGCCTCGAGATCGACGGACGGCGCCGGCATGTTTGCGCAGCCGGACAGCAGCGAGACGGCGACCGCCCCCCTCAAGGCGCGTACCGGGTTCATAGCCATGTATCCCCCTGAATAGCTTTGCGAACTTCCTCACGTTACGCCGGCGTGCCGGAGCTGGCATCCATCAAATGATGTATGCCTGGCCCCGAACTCAGATCAGGCGGATTGCCAGACCAGCGCCACCAGGCCACGCTGCGAACGCGCACCGGTCTTGTCGAACATGTTCGAGAGGTGGGTGCGAACCGTCATCGGGCGAATCGCCAGTATTGCGGCGACCTCCGCGACACTGGCGCCACGCGCCAGAAGCACGAGCACGCGGCGCTCGGCCTCGGTAAGGCGGTAGCGCTCGCCGACCCTCGCGACGGCCATGGCGGGTGAGCGTCTGATCGGCCGGATCGATGCTACGAGCCGCGCGTCCGGCAGCCGCACAACAGTGATCTCCGCCTCGATGCCGTCGAGGCCTTGGGCCCGAACCGGGTCCGCCGCCCGTCCCGCGGCCGCGTTGTGCACCGCGAGCTCGAGCCGGGAGCGCACCGCGGGCTCGTTCGCCGTGAGCTTGCGGCCTGCGATGCGCAGGATCGACCCGGGGCCGAAGAGCCCCGCCGGCTCGCCGGATGCGTGGTGGACAGACATGTCCACGGCCAGGACCAGGACGACCTCGCCGGCCGCGTCCAGCCCCGCCTGGTACGCAGCCAGCAGCCCCTCGACGACCTCGAGCCGCCGCGCGGTGAGCAGCGCCCGGCGCATGTGAGGCACGAGGGCATGGCAGTGCCTTGCCTGCACGTCGGAGAACGCGCTGGCTCCAATGCCGCGAAAGAAAGAAAAGAGCGTGCTTGGGCCAGGATCGAATCGTTGCTCGTCCGTGAGGTCCGCGCACAGCAGATGGGCGATGCCGATCGGACGCCACAGGTCCCCGTAGATCTCACTGCGCAGCACGGCTTTCAGAGGCAGTATCTCCTCGCCGCGGAAAAGACTGCCTGCCTTCAGGAGCCCATGACGATCGGCGGCTTCTTTCCAGACGTCGCGGCTGTGAAAATAGGCACCGTACGACCGTAACGATTCGTCGGGGATGTTGTGCGTGATGCCAAAGCCGCGCGGCAAGTGGGCATCCATCGGCGTGAAGAGCAGCGCGCTCTCCGCCCCGAGCGAAAGAGCCACTTTTGGAACAACCTCCCGCCACGCTTCCGGAGCCTCGATCGTCGAATAGATCGAGTCGATCAGCGAATGCAGATCGCTCTCCCGCGAGTGGCGACTGCGATGCGCGGCCATCCCCCGACTCCCCGCAAGACTTAGTCGTTTGCGGCGAGAATACCAACGCTCTCCGGTCCGGACAAGCGACAGGACGGAGAGAATAGTCAGACCTTGTTACGTCCGCGCCTCAAGCCGCCTCTTCCACCAGCGTGCGCGGCGCGGTCGGCGCCGCTTCGAGCTCGAAAGTGATGCGGCCGATCTCGCGCCCGTCGGTGGTCTCGACCTGGATCCGCCATTCGCCGGACTCGTAGTTGCCCTTGAAGCCGTAGCCGCGGAAGCCCTCCTCCCGGCCGCCGACGATGCGGATGGGGATCGTGTCCTGCAGCGACCAGCCGCCCGGGCTGCGGCGGTGCCAGCGCAGGAGCACCTGGTCGGAGAAGCGCGCCGGCGAGAAGACGCGGAAGAACACGTACACCCGGTCGCCGGGCTGGGCGCGGAAATGCTGGTCGCCGTTGTGCCAGAAGCGCCACCACGGCCGCTCGTGGGCGAGGCGGAAGCCCTCGGGCGTGCGCTCGACGCCGTGGTAGATGCCGATGAACGGGATCGACAGCGGCACCGGCGGGATGACGCGGAAGAGGTACGCGGCGAGGAAGGCGACGAGCACCATGCCGAGCGGCACGAGGACTTTCTGCCGCCCGCCGCGGCCGCGCAGCCGCCAGCCGGCGCAGGCGAGCGGCGCCGCGCCCAGCGCCATCGAGGCGAGGAACACGGCGAGGCCGATCGAGCCGGCGGCGATCGGCAGCATCGCCGCGGCGAACGAGAGCAGGCACAGCGAGAGCAGCGCGAACTTGAAGCTCAGGCCGAGCGCCTTGAAGCGCGGCGTCTCGTTGGCGAGGAGCAGCGCCACGAGGAAAGCGAGGAAGGCGAACGACACCGCGAGCGAGGAGCTCTTGAAGAAGAAGATGGTGTAGAGGTTGAGCAGCGCGCCGAGCAGGAAGTGCACCACCGCGCTGCGCCAGCGGAACCAGCGCCCCTCGCGCGGCGGCTGTCCCTCCTCGAGCAGCATCTGGATGAGGGCGAAGCTGATGACGCCGAGGTACGCCGCCTGCTGCGCGATGGTGAGCCAGGCGTCGATGCGCCCGACGGTGACGATGTCGAAGACGAACCCGGCGGCGAAGAACACGACCGCGACGGCGCGCTCGTTCTGCGCATAGCGTAGCCTCAGGCCTTCAATGGTTGGAAAGCTTTCTGAACTCATGCTTCAGCGCATTGACTCGCGAAAGATAGGCGCGCAGGTCGTGCTCGCCGCAGCGCTGGCCGGGCAGCGGCCGGAAGCCGCGGCGCGCGAACGCCTCCCCCGCCGTGGCGCCGCACAGATGAATGACCGCCGCCAGATCGTGCCTTTGCGCAGGCGTCGCCTTCACCGAAGAAATCTTTCTGTCCAGAAATGCTGCGGTCAATTCGACGGCGTGGGTCGGGACGACGCGGAAGTAGAAGGCGTTGAACCAGCATGTGCGCGGGTTGTACCACGGCCCCTCGTCGACGGCGCGGTTGTGGTGGATGCACAGCCGCTGCGCCTCGGCGAAGCGGCCGTCGGTGATCTGGTACAGGCCGACCGCGCTCGAGGCGGGCTTGTACACCTCGATCGGGTTCCAGGCGAGCCGCCAGCGCCAGTAGGTGCGCGCCACCGGGTTGCCGGCGCTCTCCGCCTGCGCGAGCGCGGCGAGCAGCTCGGCCGGGACGGCGTCGGTGGCGTGCTCGCGGAACAGCGGGCCGTAGGCCTCCCAGGTTTCGCGGCGACTCTTCGTGAAGCCGTCGAAAGGGAACAGCACTTCGCTCGGCTTGCGCACGGCCTGGATCACCCAGTTCAGCCCTGCCACCAAGATGAGCACGCCAAGGGCGATGCTCACCGGGTGCTTCCACTTCAAGCGCGCGGCACGCGCGGATTCATTACGGCGAACCACTTGCGCCGGAGTGTACCCGCGCGCCGAGCTGGGTGGAGATCTCGGCCGCCGTGGCGACGACGCGGTCCTTCAGGCGCCCGCGTATCTCTGTCGCGCTGAAGGCGCCCATCACCGTCGCCGGGCTCGACCAGCTCCGGGGCGAGCGAGCGCGACAGCAGGAAGCGTCCCGCATCGCCCGGGACGCGCGCGCTGACGTGGCCGTAAGCGTCGACGACGTTCCCGTTGGCGAGGATGCGGTTGGCGACGACGAGGCCCTGGATTTCCTGCATCGGGGGCTCCGGCACGTGAAGCCCGGACTATGTCGGCGCGACGGCGTTTCATGCAAGCCCCCTAGCATGCTCGGCGATGCCGTATCCGTTCGCCCATCCCGCGGCGGTGCTGCCGCTGATCCGCCCGATGGGGCGCTTCGGCGTGCCCGCGGCGCTGGTCATCGGCAGCATGGTCCCGGACGCGTGGTACCTCGTACCGGGCCTGGTCCGCTCCGACAGCCACAGCTTCGCCGGCCTGTTCTGGTTCTGCCTGCCGCTCGGCTTCGCGTTCTACCTCTTATGGAACGGCGCGCGGCCGCGCGCCCCCTTCCCCGCCGTGGCGTGCTCGCTGCTCGTCGGCGCGCTGACCCACTTCGCCTGGGACGCGGTGGCGCATTCGGTCTCGTGGCGCGACATCAACGTCCTGCAGCACGCGAGCACGGTGCTCGGCACGGCGTTCATCGTCTGGTGGTGCCATGGGAGCGTGCGGCTTGCGGCGCTGGCCGCGGCGGCGGTCGTGGCGCTCGGGGCCATGCTGCATGCGGTCACCCCGGACGTGAACGCCCTGCGCTCGACGCTGGTGGTGCCGTCGGCCCTCGCGCTCGCCCTGCTGCTCTACTGGCGGCTCAGATCAGCGCCAGCCACTGCGCCTCGAGCTCCTCGAGCTCCTTCGCCACATACGCCTGCTCGATGAGCAGCTTCTTCACCGCCTCGCCGTCCTGGTAGAGGGCCGGCTCGCCGAGCCGGCGCTCGATCTCGGCCTTCTGCGCGTTCAGCTTCGCCATCTTCTCCTCGAGCCTCTTGAGGCGGGGACCCTGAGGTTTCTTCGCCGGCAGCGGCTTTGCCGCAGCGGGCTTCGCCGGCTTCACCTTCAAACACGACTCGCGGTAGTCGTCGAGGTCGCCGTCGAACTCGCGCACGCCGCCGTCGGCGATGATGAGCAGCTGCTCGGTGGTCGCGCGCAGCAGGTGCCGGTCGTGCGACACCAGGACCAGCGTGCCCTCGAACTGCGCCAGCGCCACCGTGAGCGCCTCGCGCGTCTCCAGGTCGAGGTGGTTGGTCGGCTCGTCGAGCAGCAGCAGGTTCGGCCGCTGCCAGACGATCAGCGCCAGCGCGAGGCGCGCCTTCTCGCCGCCGGAGAAGCGCTCGACCGGCCCGGTGGCCATGTCGCCGGGAAAGTTGAAGCTGCCGAGATAGTTGCGCAGCTCCTGCTCCCTGGCGCTGCCGTCGGCGATCCGCTTCAGGTGCCGGAGCGGCGACTCGTCGTCGCGCAGCATCTCCACCTGGTGCTGGGCGAAATAGCCGATCGCCACGCCCTTGTTGAACACCGTCCTGCCGGCGAGCGGCGCGAGCGTGCCGGCGATCGTCTTGATCAGCGTCGTCTTGCCGGCGCCGTTCACGCCCAGCAGGCCGATCCGCTGCTCTGCTCTCAAGGTCAGGGTGATGGCCTCCAGTACCGTCTTCCCGGCATACCCGGCGCGCACGTCCTCCATCACGAGCAAGGGATCCGGCGAGCGCTCGGGGTCGCGGAACTCGAAAGAGAACGGCGCGCTGACGTGCAGCGGCGCCAGGTCCTCCATCTTCGCCAGCATCTTCATGCGGCTCTGCGCCTGGCGCGCCTTGGTGGCCTTGGCGCGGAAGCGGTCGATGAACGACTGCAAATGAGCGCGTTCGCGCGCCTGTTTCTCAATCAGATTTTGAGTAAGAAGGACAGCTTGCGCACGCTGCTTCTCGAAGCTCGAGTAGTCGCCGCTGTAGCGCCTGAGCTTGCGCTCGTCGATGTGCAGGATCACCCGCGCCACGCCGTCGATGAAGTCGCGGTCGTGCGACACCACGATCAGCGTGCCCGCGTAGGCCTTCAGCCACTCCTCGAGCCAGAGGATGGCGTCGAGGTCGAGGTGGTTGGTCGGCTCGTCGAGCAGCAGCAGCTGCGAAGGCCGCATCAGCGCCTGCGCCAGGTTCAGCCGCATCCGCCAGCCGCCGGAAAAGCTTGAAACCGGAAGGGAAAGCTGGTCGGAAGAAAAGCCTAAACCCTGGAGCAGCCGCTCGGCTCTGGATCGCACGGTATAGGCGCCCACGTCGCCGAGCGCCGCATGCAGCTCGCCGATCAGATGTCCATCACCGCTCTTCTCGGCAGCTTCGAGTTTTTCCTGCAAACCCCGGTAGACGTCGTCGCCGTCGATGGCGTACTCGAGCGCCGGTCGGTCGAGCGCGGGCGTTTCCTGCGCCACGTGCGCGATGCGCCAGTGCGACGGGAACGCGGCGTCGCCCCGGTCGGCGTGCAGCTCGCCGCGCAGCAACGCGAACAGGCTCGACTTGCCGGAGCCGTTGGCGCCGACCAGGCCGACGCGCTCGCCGGGGTTGATGGTCGCGTCCGCGCCTTCGAGGAGCGCCTTCGCCCCGCGGCGCAAGGTGAGCTGCGAAAACCGGATCACTCGGCCCGCACAAACACGCAATCCGCCTCGATCAGGCGCAGCGAGGGCTCGCGCGTCACCGGGAAGATGCCGCTCACGGCAAACCCGAGCGCCTCGATGCGCTCGAAGGATTCCCGCCAGGTCGGCATGCCGGCGTAGATCGGCCGGAACGCGATCTCCGACTGCAGCGCCGCCACGCGCTCGAGGCTGCGCGCCGCCCCGCGCAGCACCTCGAGGTCGTAGCCCTGCGTGTCGAGCTTGAGATAGAGCCGCCGCGCCTGCGGCGCGAAGCCGCCGAGCAGCTCGTCGAGCGTGCGCATCGGCACCTCCTCGACGCGCGTCACCGCGGTCAGCGCGGCGAAGCGGCCGGGGGCGGACGGCGACGGGTCGAGGAGCGAGGAGAAGTCCGACGAAGCCATGACGTTGAGCCGCGCCTTGCCGGGCTGCGCGCCCAGCGCGCAGCGGACAACGCTCCAGTTGTTCTCGCCCGCGGCGCGGCGCGCCAGGTCCTCGGCGAGCTCGGCCACCGGTTCCACCGACAGCACCGGCCCGCGGAAGCCCAGGTCCTTGAGCAGGAAGCGCCGGTACTTGCCGCGGTGCGCGCCGACGTCAACGACGGCCTCGATGCGAAGCGACTCGAAGACCCGGCGCAGGTGCTCGCCCAGCCCGCCGCGGCGCCTGCGCCAGCGGCCCGCGATCGCCCCGAGCAGGCCCAAGCTACTGGAGCGCCTCGCGGTACAGGCCGAGCGCCTCGAGCACCGGGCGGTCGGTGATGGAGAAGAGGATC
>JBQTJF010000232.1:0-2422 GCA_052387375.1 Betaproteobacteria bacterium | reverse complement strand
CTCCTCGGCGACCGGCAGCATGGCGAGCGCCACGCCCGAGCTGACCGGGCCGACGGCGATGTCGGCCTTGTCGTCGCCGAAGGCGGCGGCGAGCTGCGCCTTGCCGATGTCGGGCTTGAGCTGCGAGTCCTTCTCGATGACGACGATCTTGCGGCCGAGCAATTCCATCTTGCCGCCGGTCAGGTACTCCAGGCCCATCATCAGGCCGTTGCTGCTCTGCTTGGCATAGGCCTCGAGCGGGCCGGTCTTGTCGTAGATGTGCGCGATGCGGATCTCGCCTTGGGCGAGCGCGGCGCCGGCGGCAGTCGCCAGCGTCAGGGCCAGCAGGGACTTCACAACCTTCATGGTTTCCTCCCGGTGAATGTCGGCCGTCGGCGTGCAAGGCCGATGCCAGCATTGATTCTATTGGATATTTTTCTGCAGTTGTCCGGGAACCGGACAGCCTCGGAAAAGCGATACCAAGGCAATCAAGGACTTGCTGTTGTCCGCTATCCGGACAGCTCCTTCAGCTTTTCGTACAGGGTGGCGCGCGAGATGCCGAGCATCTTCGCCGCCGAGACCTTGTTGCCGCGCGTCGCCGCGAGCGCCGACTCGATCGAGCGCCGCTCGAGCTCGGCGATGAGCTGGGGGAGCGGTTTCGATGAAGAAGCTTTTTCGGCTGTCGTGCCCAGTATGGAAGAGAAATCTGCGGCGTCCAGGCGCGTGTTGTCGGTGAGCATCGCCGCCTGCTCGAGCACGTTGCGCAGCTCGCGCACGTTGCCCGGCCAGCGGTGCGCGGCGAGCGGGGCCAGCGCCCCCGGCGCGAGCTCGCGCTGCGGCATGCCGGTGCGCGCGGCGATGTTCTCGAGCAGGCTCTCGGCAAGCGCCTCGAGGTCGGCGCTGCGCTCGCGCAGCGCCGGCACGCGGATCGGCAGCACGTTGAGGCGGGAGTAGAGGTCCTCGCGGAAGCGGCCCTCGGCGGCGAGCGCCTTCAGGTCGCGGCTGGTGGCGGCGATGACGCGCACGTCGACCTTGAGCACCTTGTTCGAGCCGAGCGGCTCGATCTCCTGCTCCTGCAGCGCGCGCAGGAGCTTGCCCTGCAGCGCGAGCGGCATGTCGCCGACCTCGTCGAGGAACAGCGTGCCGCCGTCGGCGAGCTTGAACTTGCCGTCGCGCGGCTTGCGCTCCGCGCCGGTGAAGGCGCCGGGGGCGACGCCGAAGAACTCGGCCTCGAGCAGCGTCTCGGGCACCGCGGCGAGGTTGACGCTGATGAAGGGCTTGTCGGCACGCGCCGAGGCGGCGTGCACCGCGTGCGCGAGTAGCTCCTTGCCGGTGCCGGTCTCGCCGAGCAGGAGCACGTTCGGGTCCGACTGCGCGGCGCGGCGCGCCTGGCGCTTCACCTCCACCGCCGCGGGGCTCGAGCCGATGAAGCTCGCCAGCGTGTACTTGGTGCGCCGCTCGGCGGCGAGCTGGCGGCGCGCGTCGTCGAGGTCGCGCGAAAGGCGCGCGAACTTGGCGATGAGCGGCTGCAGCGTCGTCTCGGGATGGTCGAAGAGCACCATGCCGAGCGCGCCGATCACCTCGCCCGCCTCGTCGCGCAGCGGCATGCGGCTCACCACGAAGGTGCCGGCCTGGTTGGTGAGGAGATCGACGAGGATCGGCTTGCCGGTCTCGACCACCTGGCGCATCAGCGTGTTCGGGATCACTTCCTCGACCGGGCGGCCGACGAAGTCCTCCGGCCGCTGGAAGCCGAGCGCCGGCAGGAAGCGCTTGTAGGCGTCGTTGATCCACACCACGCGCGCCTCGCGATCGACGAGCAGCATGCCTTCGGCCATGCGCGAGAAATGCTCGAACATCGAGCGCGCGGCCAGCTCGAGGATCTTCTCCTTGGAGAAGGGCGTCATTCGCTGCGCGCCTGGGGCTTGGGGCGGCGGCCCACGGTCACCGTCGCCTCGACGTCCTTCTCCTGGCGCTTGAGCTTCATCTTCGCCGGCTTGCCCGGCGCGAGCGCGGCGATGACGTTGAGCATGGCGGTGGGGTCGGCGACGGGCCTGCCTTCCACCTCGAGCAGCACGTCGCCGGGCTTGACGCCCGCCTTGTCGGCGGGGCCGTTGCGCAGCACGCCGGCGATCAGCGCGCCGCGCGAGGCGGGCAGCTTAAAGGACTCGGCGAGCGCCGGCGTGATCTCCTGCACCTCGACGCCGATCCAGCCGCGCGTCACGCTGCCCGACCTGACGATCTGCTCGAGCACCATCTTCGCGGTCGAGACGGGAATGGCGAAGCCGATGCCGATCGAGCCGCCCTGGGGCACGCGCGTGCCGTGCGTGAAGATGGCGGTGTTGATGCCGACGAGGTTGCCGCCGGCGTCGACCAGCGCGCCGCCGGAGTTGCCCGGGTTGATCGCCGCGTCGGTCTGGATGAAGTTCTCGAAGGTGTTGATGCC
>JBQTJF010000231.1:0-14331 GCA_052387375.1 Betaproteobacteria bacterium | reverse complement strand
CGCGCCAGGACCGCCGGCCGCGCTCGGCGCGCGTGGCGATCAGCGCCAAGGTGGTGGCGAACATGCTGCAGTCGGCCGGCGTGGCGCGCATGCTCACCATGGACCTGCACGCCGACCAGATCCAGGGCTTCTTCGACATCCCGGTCGACAACATCTACGCCGCGCCGGTGCTGCTCGGCGACGTCTGGAAGCAGCGCTACGATGACCTGATCGTGGTCTCGCCCGACGTGGGCGGCGTGGTGCGGGCGCGCGCGCTCGCCAAGCGCCTGGAGTCGGACCTCGCCATCATCGACAAGCGCCGGCCGAAGGCGAACGTCGCCGAGGTGATGAACGTGATCGGCGAGGTCAAGGGCCGCAGCTGCGTCATCATGGACGACATGGTCGACACCGCCGGCACGCTGGTGAAGGCGGCGCAGGTGCTGAAGGAAGAGGGGGCGACGAAGGTGGTGGCGTACTGCACGCACCCGGTGCTCTCCGGCGGCGCGGTCGAGCGCATCGCCAAGTCCGACCTCGACGAGCTGGTGGTGACCGACACCATCCCGCTCAACGAGGAGGCGCGCCGCGTGCCGCGCATCCGGCAGCTTTCGGTGGCGGGGCTGCTCGCCGAGACGATCCTGCGCATCTACACCGAGGAATCGGTGAGCTCGCTTTTCACGGAATAATTCAACCAGGAGCAAGGCAATGGCAATCGAGATCAGCGCGCGCAAGCGCGAAGCACAGGGCACCGGGGCGAGCCGCAGGCTGCGGCGCACCGGGCGCGTGCCGGGCATCGTCTACGGCGGCGAGCAGGGGCCGGTCAACATCGAGCTCGACCACAAGGACCTGCACCTCAAGCTGCGCAACGAGAAGTTCCACGCCTCGATCCTCACCCTCGAGCTGGGCGGCGCCAAGCAGCAGGTGCTGCTGCGCGCGGTGAACATGCACCCGTTCAAGCCGCAGGTGCAGCACGTCGACTTCCAGCGCGTGGCGAAGGACAGGAAGATCCACATGAAGGTGCCGGTGCACTTCGTCAACGCCGAGAGCTCCCCGGGCGTGAAGGAGCAGGGGGGCGTGGTGAGCCACGTGATCAACGAGCTCGACGTCACCTGCTTCCCCGACGACCTGCCCGAGTTCATCGAGGTCGACCTCGGCAGCCTGTCGGTCGGCAACTCGGTGCACGCGCGCGACCTCAAGCTGCCCCAGGGCGTCGAGGCCGTGCTCTCCAGGGGCGAGAACCCGGTCGTCGCCACCGTCGTGGTGCCGCAGCTCATCACCGAGGAAGAGGAAGCCGCCGCCGCCGCGGCAGCCGTGGCGCCGTCGGAGATCCCGACCACCGAGCAGGCCGCGCCCGCCGAGGCGAAGGAAGGCGAGCAGCCGAGCGCCGCCGCCGAGAAGGCCCCCGAGAAGAAGGAGAAGGCGGCCGAGAAGAAAGAGAAGAAGTAAGGCGCCGTGATCCGTCTCGTCGTCGGCCTGGGCAACCCGGGCAAGGAATACGAGCGCACGCGCCACAACGCGGGCTTCTGGCTGGTCGAGCGCTTCGCGTCGGCGAACGCCGTGGTGCTGCGCAAGGACCCGAAGTTCAAGGCGCTGGTCGGCCGCCAGGACGCCGGCGCCTGGCTGCTGCTGCCGCAGTCGTTCATGAACCTCTCCGGGCAGCCGGTGCAGATGCTCGCCGGCTTCTTCAAGATCAAGCCCGAAGAGATCCTGGTGGTGCACGACGAGCTCGACTTCGCGCCCGGCACGGCGAAGCTCAAGCAGGGCGGCGGCATCGCCGGGCACAACGGCCTGAAGGACATCTCGCAGCGGCTCGCCACGCACGAGTACTGGCGCCTGCGCATCGGCGTCGGCAAGCCGCCGGCCGGGACCGAAGGCGCCGACTACGTGCTGCAGAAGCCGCCGGCCGAGGAGCGCGCGGCGATCGACGCCGCCATCGCCAAATCGCTCGAAGTGCTGCCGCTCTGCCTCGCGGGCGACATGCAAGGCGCCATGACGAGGCTGCACACCGAAGAGAAGAAACCCGAGCCCGCGGTAGTCGAGGAAGCAAAGCCTGCAGGCGGCCTGAAGGGACTGTTCAGCGGCTTCGGCCGCAAGAAATGAGCTTGAAATGCGGCATCGTCGGCCTGCCGAACGTCGGCAAGTCGACGCTCTTCAACGCGCTCACCAAGGCGGGCATCGCCGCCGAGAACTACCCCTTCTGCACCATCGAGCCCAACGTCGGCATCGTGCCGGTGCCCGACCTGCGCCTCGAGGTCATCGCCGAGATCGCGCAGCCGCAGAAGGTCGTGCCGGCGGTGGTCGAGTTCGTCGACATCGCCGGGCTGGTGGCCGGGGCCTCCAAGGGCGAGGGCCTGGGCAACCAGTTCCTCGCCAGCATCCGCGAGACCGACGCGATCGTCCACGTGGTCCGCTGCTTCGAGGACGCGAACGTGGTGCATGTCGCGGGCAGGGTCGACCCGGTGTCCGACATCGAGACCATCAACACCGAGCTCGCCCTCGCCGATCTCGACGCCCTGGAGAAGCAGCTCGCCAGGCACGAGAAAGTGGCGCAGGCAGGCGGCGACAAGCAGGCGCAGCGCCTGGTGTCGGCTTTGAGAAAGGTGCAGAACGTGCTCGACGCCGGGCGCCCGGCACGCGCCGCCGAGCTTTCCAAGGAGGAGGAGGCAATCATCAAGCCGCTCTTCCTGCTCACCATGAAGCCGGCGATGTATGTAGCGAATGTGGGAGAGGCAGGTTCACAAAAGCTTCTCGAGCAAGTGCACGCGTATGCCGCCAGGGAGGGCGCGCCGGTCGTGCCGGTCAGCGCGGCGCTGGAAGCGCAGATCGCCGACATGCCCGACGAGGACAAGCGGCTGTTTCTCGAGGACCTGGGGATGGCGGAGCCGGGGCTGAACCGCGTCATCCGGGCCGCCTATGGCCTGCTCGGCCTGCAGACCTACTTCACCGCCGGGCCGAAGGAGGTGCGCGCCTGGACGGTGCGCGCCGGCGCCACCGCGCCGCAGGCGGCCGGGGTGATCCACACCGATTTCGAGCGCGGCTTCATCCGCGCCGAGGTCGCCTCGTACGACGACTACGTCGCCGGCGGCGGCGAGCAGGGTGCGAAAGAGGCAGGTAAGCTGCGCCTGGAGGGAAAGGACTACTTGGTGCGCGACGGGGACGTGATCCACTTCCGCTTCAACGTATGAGGCTGCGCAGCCTCAGGCTTGCAGCCGGCCTGGTGCTGATGGCGTTCGTGACCGGGCACATGGTCAACCTGATGCTCGGCATGCATTCGCTGGCGGCCATGGAAGCGTGGCGGCCGCTGCTCATGGGGCCGTGGCGCAGCGGCCTTGGCATCACGCTCCTCGCCGGCGCGGCGCTGATCCACATCGCGCTCGGGCTCTACGCGATCGTCTCGCGCCGCTCGCTCGCCCTCTCCAAGACCGACGTCGTGCAGCTCTGCCTCGGGCTCGCCACGCCGCCGCTGCTGCTCAACCACGCGGTGGTGATGCACATGGCCGGGGAAGTGACGCCGAGCTTTGATGCCACCTTCGGGCAGATGCTGGCGATCTACTGGAGCTTCTCGCCGAGCTACGCGTTCCAGCAGCTCGGGGTGGTGATGGTGGTCTGGATGCACGCCGCGATCGGCCTCTATTCCTGGCTGGTGCTGAAGCCGGTCTGGCGGCGCATCGGCGGCCTGGTGCTGCCCGTGCTCTTCGCCGTGCCGATCCTTGCCCTCATCGGCTTCGCCGAGGCGGGCAAGGAGGTGCTCGAGCGGCTGAACGACCCGGCCTGGCGCGAGCACATCACTTCCAACCTCAGCAAGGTGGTCAAGGTCACGGGCCCGCTCGACGCCATGCAGGCGCGCATCCTCGCCGGCTACGCGCTGCTCGTGCTCGCCGCCTTCGGCGTGCTCGGCGTGCGCATCCTGCGCGAGCGCGCGAAGGGCGTGCGCGTCGACTACGACGGCGGCTTCTCCGCCGAGGGACGGTCCGGGCTTTCGATGCTCGAGCTGAGCCGCGCGAACGACGTCCCGCACGCGCACGTCTGCTCGGGCCGCGCGCGCTGCGGCACCTGCCGGGTGCGCATCGACGCAGGCGCGGCGTCGCTCTCGCCAATGTACGAGGCCGAGCGCGCCACCCTGGAGCGGGTCGGCGCCGGCGCAGCGGAGCGCCTCGCCTGCCAGGCGCGCGTCCTCGGGCCCGGCGTGTCGGCGACGCGCCTGCTCCCGGCCTATGCGGACGCTTCGGCTGCGCGCGCGCCGCAGGAGTGGGCCGCGCCATGAGCGAGGGGCTCGCGGGCTGGTCGGTGGCGGCGCTGGCCGAGACGAAGGCGAGGCTCGCCTCGTTCGGCACGCACCTCGCGCAGGCGCCCGAGGAGTGGCGCCGAGTCGCGTCGGAGACGCACACCGCGCTCATGAGCGGCGAGGGCGTGCGGGGCTTCACCTACTTCGCCATCCTGCTGTTCGTCGGCATCGGCGCGGAGTGGCTGTACTGGACCTACGCCTACTCGCCGTTCCGGGCGCTGCAGGCGACGCCGGCGGACACGCCGGGGCAGGCGCTGCGCCTCGGCCTGCGCCGCCTGGCGCTGGTGGGCTCGGGACTGTGCCTGTTCTCCGTCGCGACCATCGGCGCCTCGATGGTCTTCTCGTGGCCGACGGGCGTTCAGGAGCTCGTGATCGCAGTGACGCTGCTCCTCCTCACGCTGCGCCTTGCCTGGATCGTGGTTACCGTCGTCCTCGCCCCGGGCAGGCCGCGCCTGAGGCTCGTGCCGGTCGCCGCCGAGCGCGCGCACTGGCTTGCCGCGCTGGCGATGGCCGTCGCTGCGCTGCTTGCGGTCGGGTATTTCGTTCCGGATCTGCTCTCCGGCGCACCCCACATCGCAGGAGCGCTTCGCTTTCTCGCCGTGACGGCCGCCGCCCTGCTCCTGGCGGTCGCCGCGCTCGCCTCGTTTGGACGGCCGGGGCTCGCGAGCCAGCCGCGCTTTCCGAGATCTTTCGTCCTGGCGTTCCTGGTCGTCGCCGTCTACGCCGTCTGGTTGATGAACGCGACGGCTGCTGCGCTCGCCGCCATCGTCGCGCTGGTCATCGCCCTGCAGATGGGGCTGCGCGGCCTGGTGTTCTTCTTCTGGCCCGAGGAGGCCGACCGCGTGGTCGCGAGCATCGTGCTTTCGGCCGCCCGCTTCGTGGTCGTGCTCGCCGGCGGGGCCGCCGGCGCGACCGTCCTCGACACGCCGGTGGTCGCCCTCGCCGCCGCGGAAAGCCCGATGCTGCGCCTCGCGCTGCGCGTGCTGGGCGTCGCAACGCTCGCGCTGCTCGTGCACGTGATCTGGATCGCGATCCGCAGCGCCATCGACCAGCGCCTCGGCAGCATCCGGCCGGTCGGACCGCACCACCAGCCCGACGCGAGCTCGCGCCTGCTCACCCTGCTGCCGCTGCTGCGCGTGACCGCCGCGGTGCTCCTGATCGTGATGCTGGTGCTCTCCTCGCTCTGGGCGCTCGGCATCGAGATCACGCCGGTGCTCGCCGGGGCTGGCGTGGTCGGCCTCGCCATCGGCTTCGGCGCGCAGGCGCTGGTGCGCGACGTGATCGCGGGCGTCTTCTTCCTCGCCGAGGACGCGTTCCGCATCGGCGAGTACATCGAGGCGGGCGGGAACGCCAAGGGCGCCGTCGAGCGCATCACGCTGCGCACCGTGGCGCTGCGCCACCACAACGGGCCGCTGCACTTCGTGCCGTACGGCTCCCTCGGCACCGTGCGCAACAACTCGCGCGACTGGGTGGTCGACAAGTTCAACTTGCCGCTGCCGGTCGACGTCGACAGCGAGAAGATCCGCAAGCTGATCAAGAAAGTCGGCGAGGAGATGAAGCAGGACCCCGATCTCGGGCCGCTCATGCTCTGGCCGCTCAAGGGCAAGCTCTACCGCGTCGACCCGGGCGTGAAGACCTTCCGCTGCAAGTTCCAGACGCCGCCGGGCATGCAGTTCGACGTGCGCGCCGCCGCCTACAAGCGCATCGAGGCGGGCCTCAAGGCGCTCGGCGTCGGCTTCGCCGAAGCCAGGACCTACCTCGTCACGAAATGAGGCTGCGCTTCGGGCCCGCGGCGCCGGCAGACCTCGCGCGCCTCGCCGAGCTGCTCGGCGAGCTTTTCTCGCACGAGGCCGAATTCACGCCTGATGCACGGAAGCAGCGTCGCGCCCTCCGGCTCATTCTCGAGGATTCCAGGAGAGGAAGGATCTTCGTCGCGCGGGAGGACGGCCGCGTGGTGGCGATGGCGAGCCTGATCTTCACCATCAGCACGGCGGAGGGCGGCAAGGCGGCGCTGTTCGAGGACCTGGTGGTGGCGCCCGAGCGGCGCGGCAGGGGGATCGGCCCCCGCCTGCTGCGACACGTCATCCGGGAGGCGAGAAAAGCCGGCGTGCTGCGGCTGATGCTCCTCACCGACGGCGACAACGAGCGTGCGCAGGCGCTTTACCGCGCGAACGGCTTCGTCGACTCGTCTATGCGGGCGATGCGGCTGAAGTTCGGGCGCGTTCGGCGAAGATCTTCGCGAGGGTCGCGCGGAAGGCGATGACCTCCGCGCCCTCGAGCATGCCGCGGCTCGCCATCTCGCGATGCAGCTCGGGCAGGTTGTAGTGCGGCACCGAGGCGTAGAGGTGGTGCTCGATGTGGTAGCACACGCGGTGCGGGAAGACCAGCCATTCCAGCCATGCCGGCATCACGTTGGTGCGCGCCGCGGTTAGCGGCGAGGAGAAATCGGTGGTAGCGCCGTGCTCGGCGATCGCGCGCAGCCGCAGGATCGCCTGCACCACGGTGACGAGCGGCAGGACCCAGAGCACGAGGTACTGCACCAGATAGCCGCTCCAGGCGAACAGCGCCAGCGCCGTCACGTGGCAGGCGATGACCGTGTTGCGGTCGCGGCGCGCCTCGGTGCGCAGCTTCACGGAGGTGTCGTCGAGCGGGCGGACGGCGACGTTGGTCGCGGTGTTCAGCGCCGGCGCGCCGCCGAGGAAGTACGCGTAGGTCTTCCACGCCGTCAGGCCCGAGAGATCCTTCAGCAGCTTGCGAATCAGATACCACTTCCCGCGCGGATAGCCGCCATGCAACGCGGTATCCGGGTCGAGCTCCCCGTACAGGTTGTTGTGGTGCAGGCGGTGGATGACGCGGTAGGTGCGCATCGACAGTCCCTGCACCATCGCGCAGGCGCGGCCGACCGCGTCGTTCAGCCAGCGCCGGTCGTAGAGGAGGTAGTGCGCCGCGTCGTGCGCGATGACGAAGAGCGCGTGCTGGCGGGTGCCGATCAACAGCACCGCGAAGAAAATGACGAGCGGGTTCGGCCAGTAATGCAGCGCCACCGCCAGTGTGGCGGCGATGACGGCGACGTCCTCGAGGACGGCGGCCGTGGCGCGCCACGGCGAGCGCCTGGTGAGCCCAAGGACGACCTCGCGCGGCAGCGCCTTGCGGAAGTCGTCCTTGAACTCTTCGCCGCTCACTGGATGCCGCCGATGCAGATGTACTTCACCTCAAGATACTCCTCGAGGCCGTACTTGGAGCCCTCGCGGCCGAGGCCGGACTGCTTCACGCCGCCGAAAGGCGCGACTTCGGTCGAGATGATGCCGACGTTGGCGCCGACGATCCCCGTTTCCATGCGCTCGGCGACGCGGAAGATGCGGCCGACGTCGCGGCTGTAGAAGTAGCCGCACAGGCCGAACTCGGTGTTGTTGGCGAGCCGGATCGCGTCCTCCTCGGTCTTGAAGCGGATGAGCGGCGCCACCGGGCCGAAGGTCTCCTCGTAGGAGACGATCATGTCGGGCGTCACGTTGGCGAGCACGGTCGGCTGGAAGAACAGGCCGCCCAGCTCATGCCGCTTACCACCTAACAATGTCTTTGCGCCTTTCCCAAGCGCATCGGCGACGTGTTTCTCCACCTTCTGCATGCCCTGCTCGTCGATGAGCGGCCCGATCACCACGCCGGGCTCGGTGCCCGGCCCGACCTTGAAGCCCCTCACCTTCTCGGCGAGCTTGGCGGCGAAGGCGTCGTAGACGCCGTCCTGGACGTAGATGCGGTTGGCGCAGACGCAGGTCTGGCCGGCGTTGCGGTATTTCGAGGCGAGCGCGCCCTCGACCGCGGCGTCGAGGTCCGCGTCGTCGAAAACGATGAAGGGCGCGTTGCCCCCCAGCTCGAGCGAGAGCTTCTTCACCGTGTCGGCCGACTGGCGCATGAGGATGCGGCCGACCTCGGTCGAGCCGGTGAAGGAGAGCTTGCGCACGGCCGCGTTGGCACAGAGCTCCGCGCCGATGGCCGGCGCGTCGCCGGTGATGACGTTGAACACGCCCTTGGGAATGCCGGCGCGCTCGGCGAGCTCGGCCATCGCCAGCGCCGAGAACGGCGTCTGCTCGGCGGGCTTGAGCACCACGGTGCAGCCGGCGGCCAGCGCCGGCCCGGCCTTGCGCGTGATCATGGCATTGGGGAAGTTCCACGGCGTGATCATGGCCGACACGCCGATCGGCTGCTTGATGACCAGGATGCGCTTGTCGGCCTGGTGCTGCGGGATGACCTCGCCGTAGGCGCGCTTGCCTTCCTCGGCGAACCACTCGATGAACGAGGCGCCGTAGGCGATCTCGCCACGCGCTTCGGCGAGCGGCTTGCCCTGCTCGGCGGTGAGGATCTGCGCCAGGTCCTCCTGGTTGGCCATCATGAGCTCGAACCACTTGCGCAGGACGGCGGCGCGCTCCTTCGCCGTCTTCTCGCGCCAGGCCGGCCAGGCGCGCTCGGCGGCCGCGATGGCGCGCGCGGTCTCGGCCTTGCCCATGTCCGGCACCGTCCCGAGCGCCGCGCCGGTGGCGGGGTTGCTGACGGGAAAGGTCTTTTGGGAACCGGCCCATTCGCCGTCGATATAGCACTGCTCGCGGAAGAGCTTCGGGTCCTTGAGCGGCAGCGAGGGCAGTCCGGCCTTGGCGGGTGCATTCATGTGCATCTCCTATGGGGAAGGCCCATTTTACTCCCCGGCTAGTGATACATTTCCCTCTCCAAGGAGGAGGAGGAACCATGGTCAAGTTTGTCGTCAACGGCAGGGAAGCCTATTCCGAGCAGCCGGGCGATACGCCGCTGCTCTGGGTGATCCGCGACGAGCTGGGGCTGACCGGCACCAAGTTCGGCTGCGGCATCGCCCAATGCGGAGCGTGCACGGTGCATGTCAACGGCAATCCGGTGCGCTCGTGCATCACGTCGGTCTCCGCAGTGGCCGGCAAGAACATCACCACCATCGAGGGGCTGTCGCCCGCGGCAGATCACCCGCTGCAGAAGGCCTGGATCGCCGAGCAGGTGCCGCAGTGCGGCTACTGCCAGTCGGGGCAGATCATGCAGGCCGCGGCGCTGCTGGCGAAGAACAAGAACCCGACGCGGGCGCAGATCGTGCAGCACATGAACGGCAACATCTGCCGCTGCGGCACCTACAACCGGATCGTCGCCGCCATCCAGCGTGCGGCCAAGGAGGCATAGCCATGATCGACCTCCAACAAGCAGACCTGCTCGAGTTCAAGATCAGCCGCAGGGCCTTCCTCGGCGGCGCGGCCGGGCTTGGCTTCTCCTTCTCGATGGGCGTCGGCCTTCCCGGCGCGGCGCAGGCCCAGTCCTCTGCCGCGGGGCGACTGAACGCCTATGTGTCGATCGCCCCGGACGGCACCATCACCATCCAGTCGCCGGTGGCCGAGATGGGCCAGGGCATCATGACCGGCCTGCCCCTCATCGTCGCCGAGGAGCTCGACGCCGACTGGAGCAAGGTGAAGGTGGAGCAGTCGCCGATCGACCCCGCCTACCACAATCCGATCTTCAAGGCGCAGTACGTCGTCGCCAGCATCTCGACGCTCGGCTATTGGACGCCATGCCGCATCGCCGGGGCGCAGGCGCGCCGCGTGCTGATCGATGCCGCCGCCGCCAAATGGGGCGTGCCGGCGTCGGAATGCGCGACCGAGCCGAGCACCGTGGTGCATGCAGCCAGCGGGCGGCGCATGAGCTACGGCGAGATCGCTGCGACGGCGACGCCGCCCGCGACGCCGCCGGCCATCGACCCGGCCAAGGACCTCAAGCCCGCCAGCCAGTACCGCCTGGTCGGCAAGGGTGTGCCGCGCGTCGACGTGCCGGCTAAGACCAACGGCTCGGCGCGCTACGGCATCGACGCGCGCGTGCCCGGCATGGCATACGCCACTTTCGTGCGGCCGCCGGTACGGGGCAGCAGCCCCGTTTCGTCGAATTCGCACGAGCTGCGCAACGTCCCCGGCGTCATCCAAGTCGTCACCCTCGAGCACGGCATTGCCATCGTCGGCGAGACCTTCGGTGCGGTGCGGAAAGCGCGGCGGCTGCTGAAGGCGTCCTGGACGGCCGGGCAGCCGGGCGACGCGATCGACACCGACAAGGACCTCGAGACCTACCTCGGCGACGGCCGCGACCCGAAGCGCGTCGGCACCGAGTGGAAGTCGAAGGGCGACGTGGCGAAAGGCCTGGCTGCGGCGTCGCGCGTCGTGTCGCGGGAGTACCTCGCCGACCATGTGTATCACGCGCAGATGGAGCCGATGAACGCGACCGCGTACGTGCGCGGCGACAGCGCGGAGATCTGGGCGGGCACGCAGGCGCCGACCCGCACTCAGCTCGATGTGGCGAAGGCGCTCGGTACGACGCCCGACAAAGTGAGGGTGAACCAGCTCTTCCTCGGCGGCGGCTTCGGCCGGCGCGCGACCGTGGAAGCCTCGGTGGACGCGGCGCTCGTCGCCAAGGCGGTCAACCGTCCGGTGAAGCTGATCCTCAGCCGCGAGGACGACCTGCAGGCGGGCACCTTCCGGCCGATGACGGCGCAGCGCATCGAGGCTGGCGTCGACGCGAACGGCCGCATCCTCGGCTGGCGCCACCGCGTGATCGGCGAGCCGGTCGGCGATTTCGTCTACCACCCGGGCTACGTCAAGGCGGCGAAAAACCGCGACGTCATCTTCATGATGGGTGCCGAGCTGCCGTACTACACCAAGGTGGAGAACTGGTACTCCGAGCACATCATGGAGCCCGAGCGCACGCGCGTGGCGGCCTGGCGCGGCATCGGCTCCGGCTACACCAAGTTCGCGGTGGAGTCGATGATCGACGAGCTCGCCCACATGCACAAGATGGACCCGCTCGCGTACCGGCTCTCGCTCACCGACGACTCGCGCACGCGACGCGTGCTGGAGAAGGTGGCCGAGATGTCGGGCTGGGGCAAGAAGCGCGCCCCCGGCACCGCGCTCGGCATCGCCTTCGCCGAGTACGGCGCCTTCGCGCCGAAGTTCGGCTCGCTCATCGCCTCGGTGGCCGAGATTTCCCTCGACCGGAAGACGGGCCGCATCCGCGTGCACAACTTCTGGGCAGCGGCCGACGCGACGTTGGCCGTCAACCCGGGGGCGTTCACGGCGCAGGTGGAGAGCGCCATCGTCTGGGGGCTGAGCTGCTGCCTGAAGGAGCGCGTGACGATGCGGAATGGCGTAGTGCAGCAGTCGAACTTCCACCAGTACGAGGTGATGCGGATGTCCGAGGTACCGGCGATCCATGTCGAAGTGCTGAGCGGCGGCCCGATGCCGACCATGGTGGGCGAGCTCGGCGTGCCCGGCACCGGCCCGGCGGTGGCAAACGCCTTCTTCGCCCTGACCGGCAAGCGCCTGTACCACATGCCCTTCGCGCCGCAGCGCGTGCAGGCGACGCTGAAGGGCGCGCCGATGAAGGCCTGAGAGACGTTTTGTTAGGGACGAGGCAAAATGGGTACGATCGTACCCATTTTGCCCTTGCCTTCCCGTTCTTCCAGGGCCGGCTAGAGCGTGCCCGGGAACGCGCCGCCGTCCAGAAGCAGGTTCGGCCCGGTGATGTAGCCCGCCTGCGCGCTGCACAGGTAGGCGCAGGCGTCGCCGAACTCCTCGGGGGTGCCGAAGCGCTTCGCCGGGTTCGCGTCGGCGCGCATCTTCGCCACCTCCGCGGGCGTCTTGCCGAGCTTTCTGGCGTTGAAGTCGAAGCTCGAGCGCAGCCGGTCGGTGTCGAAGGGGCCGGGCAGCAAGTTGTTGATGGTGACGTTGTGCTGCACCGTGGTGCGCGACAGGCCGGCGACGAAGCCGGTGAGGCCGGTGCGCGCGCCGTTGGAGAGCCCGAGCTCCGGGATCGGCATCTTCACCGCGCCGGAGGTGATGTTGACGATGCGGCCGAACCGGCGCGCGATCATGCCGTCGATCACGGCGCGGATGAGCAGGATCGGCGCGATCATGTTGGCCTCCAGCGCCTTCACCCAGTCTTCGCGCTCCCAGGCGCGGAAGTCCCCCGGCGGCGGGCCGCCGGCGTTGTTCACCAGGATGTCGGGCGCCGGGCAGGCTTTCAGCGCCGCCTCGCGTCCTGCGGGGGTGGTGATATCGCCTGCGATGGTTGCGACATCGACTTTGAAAAGAGATCGAATCTCGTTCGCGGTAGCCTGCAGCGCCTCGGCGCCGCGCGCGGTGATGACGAGGTTGACGCCCTCGCGCGCGAGCGACATCGCGCAGCCCTTGCCCAGCCCCTTCGATGCCGCGCACACGAGCGCGATCCTGCCGCGGATTCCCAGGTCCATGCGTTATCTCCGTCTGCTGCTGCCGAGGATCGAGCCCAGCACGCCGCGCATCACCCGGCGTCCGAGCTCCGAGCCGATGGCGCGCGCGGCGCTTTTCGTCATCGCGTCGAGGATGGTCTGCGGCTGCCTGCCTGCGGGTTTCTCAGGCATTGTCTTTTCCGCGCGCCGCCGGAGCTTCTCGTAAGCGGATTCGCGGTCGACCGGCTTGTCGTACGTACCGCCGAGCCCCGACGCGCTGATGACCTGCGCTCTCTCCTGCTCGGTAATGGGGCCGAGCTGGCTGCCCGGCGGCACGACGAAGGCGCGCTCGGTGACGCCGGGCCGGCCCTTCTCGTCGAGCAGGCTCACCAGCGCCTCGCCGACGCCGAGCTCGGTGATGGCCGCGGCGATCTTCAGCCCGGGGTTGGGGCGCATGGTCTCGGCGGCGGACTTCACCGCCTTCTGGTCCTTCGGCGTGAAGGCGCGCAGCGCGTGCTGCACGCGGTTGCCGAGCTGCCCGAGCACCGACTCGGGGACGTCGAGCGGGTTCTGCGTCACGAAGTACACGCCGACGCCCTTGGAGCGGATGAGGCGCACCACCTGCTCGACCTTCTCGAGCAGCGCTTTCGGCGCCTCGTCGAAGAGCAGGTGCGCCTCGTCGAAGAAGAAGACCAGCTTCGGCTTCTCGAGGTCGCCCGCTTCCGGCAGCTGCTCGAAGAGCTCGGCCAGCATCCAGAGCAGGAAGGTCGAGTACAGCCGCGGCGCGTGCATCAGCTTGTCGGCGGCGAGGATGTTCACCACCCCGCGGCCGCCCTCGGCTTGCATGAGGTCGGCGATGTCGAGCATCGGCTCGCCGAAGAACTTGCCCGCGCCCTGGTTCTCGAGGGCGAGCAAGCCGCGCTGGATGGCGCCGATCGAGGCGGCGGAGACGTTGCCGTAGGCGGTGGTGAACTGCGCCGCGTTCTCGCCGGCGTGCTGCAGCATCGCGCGCAGGTCCTTCGTGTCGAGCAGCAGCAGCCCGGCGTCGTCGGCGATCTTGAAGACGAGGTTGAGCACGCCCTCCTGCGTGTCGTTCAGGCCGAGCAGGCGCGCCAGCAGCAGCGGCCCCATGTCCGAGATCGTGGCGCGCACCGGGTGGCCGGCGGCGCCGAACACGTCCCAGAACACGACCGGGCAGGCGGCAAACGCCGACTGCACTTTCAAGTCCTTTAATCTTTGGACGACCTTGGGATTGCCCCCGCCCGGCTTCGCCATGCCGGAGAGGTCGCCCTTCACGTCGGCCATGAACACCGGCACGCCGATGCGCGAGAACTGCTCGGCCATGGTCTGCAGCGTCACGGTCTTGCCGGTGCCGGTGGCGCCGGTGACGAGGCCGTGGCGGTTGGCGAGCGCCGGCAGGAGATGCAGCGCCGCGCTGCCTTTCTTCGCTATGAGAAGCGGCGGCGCCATGCGTAAAATTATAGGGCCATGGCCGGGCACAGCCGCTGGGCGAACGTCAAGCACCGCAAGGAGCGCGCCGACGCGAAGCGCGGCAAGATCTTCACGCGGCTCATCCGCGAGATCAGCGTCGCGGCGCGCCTGGGCGGCGGCGACCCGGCGGGCAATCCGCGGCTGCGCCTCGCCATCGACAAGGCGAAGGAGCAGAACCTGCCCGGCGACAACATCCAGCGCGCCATCCAGCGCGGCGCCGGCGACCTCGAGGGCGCCGCCTACGAGGAGGTGCGCTACGAGGGCTACGGGCCCGGCGGCGCCGCGGTGATGCTCGACTGCCTGACCGACAACCGCACGCGCACGGTCG
>JBQTJF010000230.1:0-14624 GCA_052387375.1 Betaproteobacteria bacterium | reverse complement strand
TCGACCAGGCGAAGGCGGCGCGGGAACTCTCGCTTTCCAGCTTCAAGAGAGAGGAAAAGCTCATGGCGGAGCAAGCCACCTCCCGCTCGCGCCATGACGAGGCGCGCAGCGCGCTCGAGCGCGACCGCGCCCGGCTGGCGGCGGCCGAGGCGCAGCTGCGCACGGCGCTGCTGCCGCTCGGCCGCGACGCCGAGCGCGCCGCGGCGCAGGCCGAGGTGGCGGCGGCGCGCGCCGCGCTCGAGCAGGCCGAATGGCGGCTTGCCCAGAAAAGCGTCGCCGCGCCGGCGGCGGGCATGGTGCAGGACACCTTCTTCGTCGAGGGCGAATGGGTCGTGGCGGGGCGGCCGGTCGTCTCGCTCCTGCCGCCGGGCAACCTCAAGGCTCGCTTTTACATTCCGGAACCTCTTCTCGGCGGCATTCCCATCGGCAAACCCGTCGAAATCTCCTGCGACGGCTGCCCGGCCCCGGTTGCCGCCAAAGTGAGCTTCGTCTCCACGCAGGCGGAATACACGCCGCCGGTGCTCTCCAGCAAGGAGTCGCGCGCGAAGCTGGTCTTCCTGGTCGAAGCGCGGCTCGATCCGGCGGCGGCGCAGAAACTCCGGCCCGGGCAGCCGGTGGACGTGAGACTGAAATGAGCGCGACGGTTTGCCGCCCCCCTGTTAAGGGGGGAGCGACCCCTCGTCAGGCGGTCGGCAAAGGCGGCGAATGACGGACCTCGCGATCGACGTGCGCGGGCTGAACAAGTCCTTCGGCAAGAAGCACGTGGTCAAGGATTTCTCCCTGCAGGTGCGCCGCGGCGAGATCTACGGCTTCCTCGGGCCCAACGGCAGCGGCAAGACCACCTCGATCCGCATGATCTGCGGGCTGCTCAAGCCCGACTCGGGAGAGGGCACCTGCCTCGGCTACGACATCCGCGACTCCGCCGCGGTCAAGCGCGAGACCGGCTACATGACGCAGCGCTTCTCGCTGTGGGAGGACCTCACCATCCGCGAAAACCTCGACTTCGTCGCGCGCATGTACGGCATGAAGGAGCGCAAGGAGGCCGTTGCCGCGACGTTGAAGGAGCTGGGTCTTCTCAACCGCGAAAAGCAGCTCGCCGGTACGCTTTCCGGCGGCTGGAAGCAGCGCCTCGCGCTCGCCGCGTGCATGCTGCATCGCCCGAGGCTGCTGCTGCTCGACGAGCCGACCGCGGGCGTCGACCCCCAGGCGCGGCGCGACTTCTGGGAAGAGATCCACACCCTGGCGGCGAGCGGCATCTCGGTGCTCGTCTCCACCCACTACATGGACGAGGCCGAGCGCTGCCACCGCCTCGCCTACATCGCCTACGGCACGCTGCTCGCCACGGGCACGCCCGAGGAGGTGCTGCACCGCGTGCGCCTGACCGCGTTCCAGGTGGCCGGCCCGCCGCGGCGCCTCGCCGCCATCGCCGCGCGCCTGCACGGCCGGGCCGGCGTGGCGCACGTCACGGCGTTCGGCAACACCCTGCATGTCACCGGCGAGGAGCCCGATGCGCTGCAGCGCGCGGTCGCCGAGTTCATCGACGACAAGAGCCTGCGCTGGAGCCGGGCCGAAACCGGGCTCGAGGACGTGTTCATCCACCTGATGCGCGACGCGGGCGAGGACGGGCAATGAGCCTTTCCTGGTCGCGCTGGGTCGGCATCATCGTCAAGGAGTTCATCCAGCTCAAGCGCGACCGGCTCACCTTCGGCATGATCATCGGCATCCCGGTGCTGCAGCTCGTGCTCTTCGGCTACGCCATCAACGCCGACCCGAAGCGGCTGCCGACCGCGGTGCTTGCCGCCGATGCCGGGCCCTACTCGCGCACGCTGCTCTCGGCGATGCAGACGAGCGGCTACTTCTGGATTCAGCACCAGGTTTCCCAGGAAAGGGAGTTGGAGGAGCTGCTGGCGCGAGGCGCGGTGCAGTTCGCCGTCACCGTGCCGGAGAACTTCGACCGCAAGCTCGTGCGCGGCGAGCGCCCGGTGCTGCTCGTCGAGGCGGACGCTTCCGATCCGGCGGCGACCGGCAACGCCATTGCCGCGCTCTCTCAAGTTGCCGTCAGCGCGCTGTCGCGCGACCTCTCGGGAAGCCTCGACGAGCTGAAGCCCCTTCCGCCTCCGGTGGAGCTGCGCGTGCACCGGCGCTACAACCCCGAGGCCGTCACCGCCTACAACATCGTCCCCGGCCTGATCGGCACCATCCTCACCATGACCATGGTGCTGATGCCCGGGCTCGCCATGACGCGCGAGCGCGGCACCTTCGAGAACCTGCTCTCGACGCCGGCGCTGCCGATCGAGGTGATGACCGGCAAGATCGTGCCCTACATCCTGATCGGCCTCATCCAGGTGAGCCTGATCTTCGCCTGCGCGCTGCTGCTGTTCGAGGTGCCGATGCAGGGCAGCCTGCTGCTCTTCTACTTCGTGGTGCTGATCTTCATCGCCGCCAACCTGACGCTCGGCATCACCTTCTCCTCCATCGCGCGCAACCAGCTGCAGGCGATGCAGATGACGTTCTTCTTCTTCCTGCCCTCGATCCTGCTCTCCGGGTTCATGTTCCCTTTCCGCGGCATGCCGGAGTGGGCGCAGTGGCTGGGATCGCTGCTGCCGCTCACCCACTTCCTGCTGCTGGTGCGCGGCATCATGCTCAAGGGCAACGCGCTCGCCGATCTCTGGCCGCAGATCTGGCCGATCCTCGCCTTCATGACGGTGGTGATCCTGATCGGCCTGCGCTTCTACAAGCGCACGCTCGACTGATGCCGCCGGTCATCGCCCTCCACGGCGGCGCCGGCACCAGCCGCCGGAGCGACATGACGCCCGCCCGCGCGGCGGCCTATCGCAAGGATCTCGAGGATGCGGTTTCCCGGGGATACGACCTGCTGAAAGGCGGCGCCTCGGCGCTCGACGCCGCGACCGCGGCGGTGGTCGCCATGGAGGATTCGCCGCTCTTCAACGCCGGGCGCGGCTCGGTCTACAACGCCGACGGCCGCCACGAGATGGACGCCGCAGTGATGGACGGCCTCACGCTGCGCGCCGGCGCCGTCGCGTGCGTCGCGCGCATCCGCAACCCGGTGCTCGCCGCCCGCGCGGTGATGGAGCACTCGCGCCACGTGCTTCTCGCAGGAAGAGGCGCGGAGAGGTTTGCTTCACAGAAAGGCCTTACCCTGGCCTCCCAAAGGTACTTCGCTACGCCCGAACGCCTCGCCGCCCTGAAGCGCAACCTCAAGGGCCACCACGGCACGGTCGGCGCGGTGGCGCTCGACCGCGACGGCAACCTCGCCGCCGCCACCTCGACGGGCGGCTACACCGGCAAGCTGCCCGGCCGGATCGGCGACTCGCCGCTCGTCGGCGCCGGCACCTACGCCGACAACCGCGCCTGCGCGGTGTCGGGCACCGGCCTGGGCGAGGCTTTCATCCGCGCCATGGCCGGCTACGACGTGGCGGCGCGCATGCGTTACCGCGGCGAGCCGCTCGCCGTCGCGGCGCGCGCCGCGCTGCGCGCCGTGGCCGCGGTCGGCGGCGACGGCGGCCTGGTGGCGGTCGACCGCAAGGGCAACGTCGCCATGCCTTTCACGAGCGAGGGCATGTACCGCGCCTGCATCGACCGGCGCGGCAGGCGCACCATCGCGATCTACTGAAGCGCAGAATCAGGGACAGACCACGTTTTCCTGAGAGAGCGAAATGCGATGAGCGCGCATCAGGGACCGCCGCCCGCCTGGCCGGCCGTAGCGGCCTGGGTGCTTGCCGGAGGCGTCGCGGCGCTGCTTTCTTTCACTGCCGCCTACGCGAGCTCGCTTGGCGAAGCACACGTCATGCGGATCGCCGCTGCGATGCTCGCGCTCTTCGGCGTGGCCTTTCTTCTCGCGGCGCGCTATCCAGAGAGCTCGCCCGTGTACCGCTACCTCGTCTGGACAGCGCGGCGCGCGACGCGCTCCTGGTACAAAGTCGACGACTTGTCGGGGCTCGCTACGCGCGGCAAGGCCGGACCCGCCGGCTGGCTGTGCCTCGGGCTCGCGGTGCTTCTCGCGCTCGCCTCGCTATGGCTTTGACCGGCGGCTGCTATTGCGGCGCCATCCGCTACGCGGCGGCAGGCACACCGTTCAACGAGACCAACTGCCACTGCTCGATCTGCCGGCGCACCACCGGGGCGCCGTTCGTCGCCTGGTTCAGCGTGGCGCGGAAGGACTTCCGCTTCCTGTCGGGGCAGCCGGCGACGTTCCGCTCCACGCCGCGCGGCACGCGCAGCTTCTGCGCGAGCTGCGGCACGCAGCTCACTTTCGAGCACGCCGACTACCCGCAGGAGATCGACGTCACCACCTGCAGCCTCGACGAACCGGGCGCCGTACCGCCGAAGGACCACACGCGGACCAGCAGCAAGCTGCCGTGGATCCACCTATCCGACGGTCTACGGGAGTATCCTGAGCGGCGCGTCTAAGGGAGGGGGGATGCGTTTCATCGCCATCGGGCTCGCCGCGGCGCTTCTTGCCGGCCAGGCTGCGGCGCAAGGCGCCTATACCGTCGGGGTGCTCATGCCGCACCGGGATGATCCCAACTATGCCGCTTTCCCCAAGGCGCTCCGCGAGCTCGGCTATCAGGAGGGGAGGAACCTCACTCTGATGCTGCGCTCGGCGGACCGCAAGTTAGACCGGCTGCCGACGCTCGCCGCGGAGCTCCTCAAGGCACGCGCAAACGTGATCCTGGCGATCAACACGCCGGGCGCCCGCGCCGCGATCCTCGCCACCAAAGACGTGCCGATCGTCATGGCCATCGTCGGCGACCCGCTCGGCAGCGGCTTCGTCTCCAACCTCGGGCGGCCGGGCGGCAATGTCACCGGCATCTCCAATATGACCGGCGCGCTCGCCGCGAAGCGCATGTCACTCATGAAGGAGCTGGTGCCGGGCACGAAGCGCATCGCCGCGCTGTACAACCCGGTCGATCCCGTCACCGCGCCGCAAATCCGCGATTCGGAGCAGGCCGCGCCGCAGCTCGGCATCGAAGTGCGCTTCTTCCCCGTGAAGACCGTGCAGGAACTGCCCGACGTCTTCGCAAAAATGCTCGCCTGGGGGGCCAACGCCGCGTTCTGGCTGTCCGGCCAGGGCAACATTTTCCAGCCTGGGACGGCCGAGCTCAGCGTGCGCCACCGGCTTCCGGTCATGGTCAATCAGCGCGTGGACGTCGAGGCGGGCGGGCTGATCTCTTACATTCCCGACAACGCGGAGCTCTACCGGCGCGCCGCGGTTTACGTGGACCGCATTCTCAAGGGCGCCAAGCCCGGCGACCTTCCGGTCGAGCAGCCGACCAAGTTCGAGCTGAGCCTTAACCTGAAGACGGCGAGCGCGATGGGGCTCGCCGTGCCGAGTTCGCTATTGCTGCAGGCCGATCACGTCGTCAGGTGATCAGTCGGCGGCGAAGCAGTAGATGAGCCCGGCGCCGCCGGAGCTCTGCAGCGCCGGCAGGCTGCAGCCGCGCGAGGAGTGCGAGGAGTTCCAGGAGCGCGAGGGCTCGTCGTCGCGCAGGCCGATGCGGTCGTGGTGGCCGACCATCGCCGCGCCATCGCCGCTCTTCGTCCAGTTGCCGCAGGTGCGGTCCTCGGCCGCGTCGAACGCCGTGCCGTCAGGCCGCGAGCCGGTGAGGATGTCGTGCTTGTTATTTCTGCGCCAGCGCGGGAAGGGCGAAGGCGAGCGATGCAAGAATGACGACAGGTTTGACCATGGAATCCTCCGTGCGCGGCAAACAGCCACCGGCTGCCGAGAATTCCTCGGTACGAGTGCAGCTGCGCTACGCGACGCTGCCCTTCCCGCTCGGCCTCCGCGCCGTGCACTACTGGTTCGTGATCTTCGAGCCGGACGGCGCGTGTCATCGCTGGGAAGTGTGGCAGAGGCGGGACGCCGGCGGCACGAGCATTGGCCATCTGCATTGCGATCTGAAAGCCCCGGACGCGGGCGTCGGCGGCGGCCCGGCGCGGATCGCGGCGGAGTGGCGCGGCGTGGCAGCCGCTACTTTGAAAAGAATTCTCGAGGATGCAAAAAACTATCCCTACTGCCATCGCTACCTGCCCTGGCCCGGGCCGAACAGCAACACCTTCGCCGCCTGGGTGCTGCGCCAGGCGGGCATCGAGCACCGGCTGCCGTGGCGGGCCTTCGGGCGGCATCTCTGAAATCGGTACGATCGTACCGATTTTGTGCCTTCGCAGCCGTTGTCCCAAGCCCCCCTAGAGTTCGTCCCGGCCAAAAGCCTCAGTCGACGCGCACGCCCATCTCCTTCACCGCCTTGCCCCAATAGTCGGCTTCTTCGCGCCAGCGCCGAGCCGTCTCGGCCGGGGTCGTGCCGATTGGCGTCACGCCGAGCTTAGCGAAGCGCTCTTTGGCCGCGGGTGAGGAGATCGCGGCACGAAAGGCCACGGAAAGCTTTTCGACGATCGCAGTGGGCGTGCCCTTGGGCACCGCCACACCCCAGTAGTTGCTCGCCTTGACGTCGGACAGGCCGATCTCGTCGAAAGTCGGAGTATCGGGAAGCGTGTCGAGCCGCTTGGCGTTCGACACGGCTACCGCGTGCAACTTGCCGGCCCTGACGTGCTGCAGGCCGAGCCCGGCGCCGCCCATGTAGAACTGCACCTCGTTCGCGAGCAGCGCAGCGATGCCGGGTGCCGAGCCCTTGTAGGGGATGTGCGTCATGCCGAGATCGCGCGTCTTGCTGATGAGGGCCGCAGACAGGTGCGGCGTGGTACCGGCGCCCGGCGAGCCATAGTTGAGCTTGCCCTTGTTGGCGCGTGCGTAGCGCACGAAGCCGGCGAAGTCCTTCGCAGGCACCTGCCCGCTGATGAAGATCACCGAAGGCACGTCCACCAGGATGGTCACCGCCGCTAGCGCCTGCAGCGGATCGAAGCCCATCTTGTAAAGGAACTGGTTGATGACGAAGTTGTTGGTCGCACCGACAAGCACCGTGTAGCCGTCGGCATCGGCCTGCGCCACCGCCGCGGTGCCGATGTTGCCGCCGGCCCCCGGGCGGTTCTCGACGATGACCGGCTGTCCGAGATCCGGGCGCAACTCGTCGGCAAGGAGCCGGCTCACGACGTCTCCCATGGCGCCCGGGCCGTAGGGCACCACGAGGCGCACCGGACGGTCGGGCCACTGGGCAAACGCAGCAGCGGGCAGGATCAGCGCGCAAAGCGCGGCGAGCAGCGGACGGAAGATCATGGCCGTTCTCCTAAAGGTCGATTCGCATGAGGTCGTGCGCCATGGCAAGCGGGCCGTCGTAATGCGCGCGGATGTCGCGCACCACGCTTTCCATGAACTGCGGGCCGACCAGCTCGATGGGCATGTGCTTCGCCAGCGTGCGCTTGAGCACCGGATTGGTCGTATCGAAGTGACCGAAGTGCGTCGCCACCAGGCGCTTGACGCGCGCCTGTGTTGCCAACTTGCCGAGCTCGCTCGGCGAGGTGTGGGCGTATGTGCCGATGTTGGTACGGCGCCGGAACTCGAGCGCCTCCTCCGGAAAGGTGCATTCGTGGATCAGGAGGTCGGCCTCGTGTGCGAGGCGCAGCATCGACTCGCAGGGCCGCGTGTCGCCGCTGAACGCGATGACCTTGCCCGCGGCCTCGATGCGGAAGCCGAAGCAATGCAGCACGTCGCTTGGGATGTGGTCCACGTAATCGGCGTAAACCTTCACCGTGCCGTCGTCGAGCACCAAGCCGGGCGCGAACTCGTGGACAACCGGGCGCACCATCGCCATCGAGTCGGCGCGCTGCCGGTACTGCGCGCGGGCGCGGATATCCGCCTGGAAGGCGCCGTCCTCTAGGAGATGCTGCACGAAACGCTTTGTCCCGGGCGGGCCGTGAATCTCGGGCGCGACCGGGCGATTGCCCATCCAGGTGGAAATCACGAAATACGCGGTGTCGGCGATATGGTCAAAGTGGAGGTGGCTGATGAGAACGCGGTTGACCTCGGTAGGGTCCACGTTCGCGCGTACGAGCTGACGGGTCGTGCCGTGGCCGATATCGAGCAGGTAATGCCTGCCCTCGACGCTCAGCACGATGCCAGAATGGCCGCGATCCGGGTCGGCCAAGGCAGCCCCGGTGCCGAGCATGACGATGCGGACTGGGCTTGCCATCGCTGCAAGCTACCCCTTGCGCACTGTGTGCCACAACTGCGACATTTCACTGCGTGAAACGCGTGGAAGCCTTGGCGCGAGGGTTGCGGGTCCTGAACGCCGTAGAGAGAGCCGCCGGCGCATCGCTGCACCAACTGCACCGCGAGACCGGCCTGCCGAAAGCGACGCTGCTGCGTTCGCTGCGCACGCTCGAGGACGCGGGCTTAGTCGCTCGCCGGCTTGCCGACGGCGCCTATCTCCCAGGCAGGCCTGCGGCGGCCGGCCGGCGCGTGTCGTCTCGCTGGCTCCCGCTGATCGAGGCTGCCGGTCCGAGCCTCGAAGCCCTCGGGCGGACCATCCCGTGGCCTACCGACCTGGGCGTGCGGGACGGCGCCGCGATGCTCGTCCTAGAGAGCAACCGGCGCTTGTCACCAATACAGGTGAACCGCAAAGCGCTCGGCGTGCGGCCGCACATGCTCTGGTCCGCGATGGGACGTGCGTACCTGGCCTACTGCCCGGAGGCCGAGCGCGAGGAGGTCCTTTCCACGCTGCGCGCCTCGAGCGCACCGGAGGACCGGATGGCAAGGAACCGTCCCCGCGTCGAGAAGCTGTTGGCGCAGACGCGGGCCCAGGGGTACGGCATGCGCGACGCCCGCTACGGCGTGCTGGACCTCGGCGCCCGGCGCCAAGTGTCGGCGATCGCCGTACCGGTGCGCGAGGGCGACGTCGTCATCGGGTGCGTGAACTGCGTCTGGCTTATCGACGCGCTCAGCGAACGGCAGGTCGTAGAACGACATCTCGATGCGCTGCTTGACGCGGCGCATGAGATCGCGCGCCGGGCTGCGCGCTAGAACGAGCGGATGCCCGGGAAGTCCCTGCCGACCTCGTGGCGCGTGCCGGCGTCGTCGTACCAGTACAGCTTGGCCGGGTCCTCGCCGCGCGTGAGCTTGTGCGAGCCGTCGCAGTAGGGCTGGTTCTTCGACAGGCCGCACTTGCAGAACCACTGCTCCTTGCCGTCGATCATGAACTTGGTCGGCTCGGTCGGGGTGCGTCTCACGATCCTGGGCATTTGCCCTCCTTCTTCAGGTAGGCGATCAGGTCGGCGCGCTCTTTCGCGTCCTTCACGCCGGCGTAGGTCATCGTGGTGCCCGGCACGGTCTTCAGCGGATCGGCGAGGAAGCGGTCGAGGTTCCTTTCATTCCATACGAGCTTAGACCTTTTCATGGCGGGCGAGTACTCGAACCCCTTCGCGCTGCCGGCGCGCCGGCCGATGAGGCCGCAGTGCTTGGGCCCGGTGCGGTGATACTCGAGCGAATGGCAGGCGAGGCAGCGCGAGTACACCGCCTCCCCAGCCTTTGGATCGCCCGCGGCAAGCGCCGCGGCGAGGAGCGCGCCTTCCAGCACTAAGAGACGAACGCCGAGGGGACCGGGTCCTCGCCCAGAGCGTTGCGCAGGACCGCCCAGTGCATCGCCTCGTCGCCGAGGATGCTCGCCGCGGCCTTGGAGAGGTCGCGGTTGGCGAACAGCGGCACCGCGCCGAGATAGGCGCTGACCGCGCCCTTCTCGAGGCCGGCGGCGAAGCGCAGCACGTCGGCCTGGCTCTTGAGATTCTCGACCGGGAACTGATACTTCGCCTTCGCCGCGACCGGCTTGCCGCCGAGCTTCTTGATGGTGCCCGCCAGCATGTCGGCGTGCTCCTTGTGGTGGCCCTGGAACTTGACCGCCAGCGCGAGCACCGGCGTCTCGAGCAGGCCGCTCTCGGCGCCGACCTGGTAGGCGGCGACCGCCTCGAGCTCCGCGCCGAGCGCGGTGTTGAGGATGCGCACGTCGGCGGCGGCGGGGCCGCCCGCCTTCGCGGCGAGCACGTCGCGGCCGGCGAGCAGCGCCACCGCCGTGCCCGAAAGCACGAGCGCCGATTTGCCGAGGAAAGCGCGGCGCGCGGCCGCGGGGCTGGCGAGCTGGAAGAACGATGTCATGGATGCCTCCGTCGTTGATAACGGAGCATTCGATGACGCGGCTTACGCGGCCGTTCCCGCCGCGATCGCAGCGAGCACGCGCGCGACGACGCGGTCGCAGCGCTCGCCGGCGAAGGCGAACGCATCGTCGAAGGCGTGGTCGATCTCGCGCGAGAGCGCCTCGCGCAGCTGGCTGCGCGCCCGGAAAAAGCGCGTGCGCACCGTCGCCGCAGGAATGCCGAGCGCCGCCGCGGTCTCCTCGACCGAGAGCTCTTCCAGCGCGCGCAGCACGAATACGGCGCGGAAGCCGTCCGGGAGAGCATCGATCTTCGCCTCGAGCAGGCGCCGCATCTCGTCTCGCTCCACACGCCGCTGCGGCCCTTCGCCTTCGTCCATGCTGTCCTCCACGGGCTGCCCGTCGCCGCCGCCGTGGATGGGGAGGATCTGCGCGCGGCGCTGCTCCTTGCGCCGGCGCATGAGGGCCTCGTTCGCCACGATGCGCACCAGCCAGGTGGAGAGCTTGGATTCGCCGCGGAACGCCCCTACCGACCGGTAGGCCCGCAGGTAGGCTTCCTGCAGCACGTCCTCCGCCGCGGCGTCGTCGCGCAGGATGGCGCGCGCGGTGCGAAAGAGCATGCGGTTATGAAGGCGCATCACTTCCTCGAGCGCCTTCGCGTCCCCTCGCGCCATGCGGCGCGCCAGGTCCTGGTCGGTGCTCGAGCGAAGCTCGTAAGGCTGGTTGGCAACGGTCATTGGGTTCTCAGGAAGCAGTTGGATGATGCGAGCGGGGCCGGCGTTCCCGCCAGATGGGTATCGTGCATGGACTGCAGCAGCCGGCGCGCCTGCGGGTCGCGGATGCCCGGCAGCGCCGCGGCGATGCGCCGCGCGACCCAGGTCTGCCCGCGGTCGAGGAACTCGCGGCGCTCGTCCCAGTCGCGGATTGCAAGCCCCCGGTCGTAGAAGCTGCCGGTCCGCGTGCTGGGCTCGATGCCGGCCTCGAGCAGGAGATGGATCAGGACCGAGCAGTTGCGCGCCTCGTCGCGCTGCACGGCTTGCAGGTCGGCCCAGTCCCGGGAGTGCGGCGGCAGCTCGTCCATCCAGGCCGCGAGCAGCCGCGCCCCTGCCCGCTCGGCTTCGAGCAGGGTGTTGAGCAACTCTGCATATTCGTGCGGGCTCATACCATCGACGGCAGGTCGTAGACCCGTAAACGATGGTCCTCGACGCCGCGTACCCCTGGCACGTTCTCCGCCGCGACGCGCGCCGCGTCGCGCTCGGCCTGCATCTCGATCGTGCCCCAGAAGTGCACGAAGCCGCCGGAAACAACCACGTTGGAAGCCACCCGCCGCCACCACGGATGGCGCTTGAGCTCGGCGAGCACATCGCGCCGGATCGCCTCGTCCTCCCGCGACGCTCGCTTCGCTGGTCCGGACCGGCGGGCGAGCGCGCGCACCAGGTCGGAGCGGCTGACGATGCCGACCAGCCGCTCGCCGCGCAGCACCGGCAGGCGCTTGACGCCGTGGCGCTCGAGCAGCGAGACGACGGCGGCGAGCGGGGCGTCGTCCGCCACCGAGACCACCTTGCGGGTCATGACGTCGCCCGCGCGGCGCGCGTGCGACTTGACGTACTCCTCGAGCGACGCGTCCGCGCTGAGCAGCCGCACCCACCAGGGCCGGCCCGAGGCCTCGGTGCCGAGCTCGTGGCGGTGCAGTAGGTCCGCCTCACTGACGATCCCGGCAAGCCGTCCCGCCTCGAGCACCGGAACTGCGCTGATCCGCATGTCGAGCATCAGCGCGGCGACCTCGCGCACGGTGGCGTCGGGACCGACGCTGACCACGGGGGAGGTCATGATGTCTTTCGCTTTCATCGGCTTTCTCCTTCGATCAACTCCCGCAGGACCACGGCGTTGTTGCGCCGCTCGTCGCGCGCGCTGAACACCAGCGTGATCGGCGAGCGCCGCCGCAGGTCGTCGAGCAGCGTCAGCACTTCGGGGCGCCGCTCGAGCTCCGCGCGATATTTCTCCCTGAATCGCTGCCACCGGCGGGGGTCGTGGCCGAACCAGCGGCGCAGCCGCGGGCTCGGCGCCGCCTCGCGCAGCCACAAGTCGGCCGAGGCCTGCTCCTTGCTCAGCCCGCGTGGCCATAGCCGGTCGACCAGCACGCGCATGCCGTCCTCCGGGGCCGGTGCCTCGTAGACCCGCTTCAGCTTGATCGGCCTGCGCCTCATGCCGCGACCCGCCGCTCACGCACCAGGCCCTCGACCACCGCCGGATCGGCTAGCGTCGAAACATCGCCAAGATTCGCGCAGTCGTCCTCGGCGATCTTCCTGAGGATCCGGCGCATGATCTTTCCCGAGCGGGTCTTGGGCAGCGCCGGGGCGAACTGGATATGGTCCGGCGCGGCGATCGGGCCGATCTGCCTGCGCACCCACTGCGCGAGCTCGGCGCGCAGCGCCTCGCTCGGCTGCTCGGCGGACTTGAGCGTCACGTAGGCGTAAATTCCCTGCCCCTTCAGGTCGTGGGGATAGCCCACCACCGCCGCTTCGGCCACTCTGGCATGCGCGACCAGCGCGCTCTCGATCTCGGCGGTGCCCAGACGATGGCCAGAGACGTTGATGACGTCGTCGATGCGGCCGGTGATCCAGTAGTAGCCGTCGGCATCGCGGCGCGCGCCGTCGCCGGTGAAGTACAGGCCGGGATAGGCGGTGAAATAGGTCTTCAGGAAGCGCTCGTGGTCGCGATAGACCGTGCGCGCCATGCCGGGGCCGCCGTCGCGCAGGCACAGGCGGCCGGCGGCCTCGCCCTCGAGCGCCTTGCCGGCCTCGTCGACGATCACCGGCTCGACGCCGAAGAAGGGCAACGTCGCCGAGCCGGGCTTAGTGGCGATGGCGCCCGGGAGCGGGGCGATGAGGATGCCGCCGGTCTCCGTCTGCCACCAGGTGTCGACGATCGGGCAGCGGCCCTCGCCGACCACGCGGTGGTACCACAGCCAGGCCTCGGGATTGATCGGCTCGCCCACCGAACCGAGCAGGCGCAGCGACCCGCGGCTGCTGCGCTTCACCGGCTCTTCGCCGTGGCGGATCAGCGCGCGGATGGCGGTCGGCGCGGTGTAGAAGATGCTGACGCGGTGCTTGTCGACGATCTGCCAGAAGCGCGAGGCGTCGGGATGGTTCGGCACGCCTTCGAACATCACCGTGGTCGCGCCGTTGGCGAGCGGGCCGTACACGATGTAGCTGTGGCCGGTCACCCAGCCGATGTCGGCGGTGCACCAGAAGACGTCCTCGTCGTGATAGTCGAGCACGTAGCGGTGCGTAAGCGACACCGAGACGAGATAGCCGCCGGTGGTGTGCAGCACGCCCTTCGGCTTGCCGGTGGAGCCCGAGGTATACAGGATGAAGAGCGGGTCCTCCGCACCCATGCGCTCCGGCGCGCGCTCGGCGCTCTGGCGCGCAATCAGCTCGTGGTACCAGTGGTCGCGCCCTTTGACCCAGCCCACGTTACCGCCCGTGCGGCGCAGCACGACGCAATGCTCGACGGAGGGACAGCTCTCCAGCGCCGCGTCGGCGTTCGCCTTGAGGGGAACCCTGCGCCCGGCGCGCAAGCCTTCGTCGGCGGTGATGAGGAGCGTGGAGTCGCAGTCGCGGATGCGGCCAGCGAGGGATTCGGACGAGAAGCCGGCGAAGACGACGGAGTGGATCGCGCCGAGGCGCGCGCAGGCGAGCATCGCCACCGCCGCCTCGGGCACCATCGGCAGGTAGATGGTGACGCGATCGCCCTTGCGCACGCCGAGGGCGGCGAGCGCGTTGGCGAGCCTGCACACCTCGGCGTGAAGCTCGGCGTAGCTGATCGCGCGGCTCTCCGAAGGATCGTCGCCTTCCCAGAGGATGGCGGTGCGCTGCGCGCGCGCCGGCAGGTGCCGGTCGAGGCAGTTCGCGGAGGCGTTCAGGATGCCGTCGGCGAACCAGCGGATGTGCACGTCGCCGGGACCGTACGACACTTCCCGGATGCGCGTCGGCGACCTTGCCCAGTCGAGGCGCTGTGCCTGCTCGGCCCAGAACCCCTGCGGGTCGCGCAGCGAGCGCTCGTAGGCGCGACGGTAGCCCTCCTCGTCGATCCAGGCGCTGCCCTTCCATGCCTCGGGCACCGGGAAGACGTCAGGCATGGACGGCCCCCTCGGCGGCGAGGTTTGCCTGCGCGAAGTCCCAGTTGAGCAGCTGCTCGACCACGCCGGCGACATAGGCGTCGCGCCGCGACTGATGGTCGAGGTAGTAGGCGTGCTCCCACACGTCGAGCACGAGCAGCGGCGTCTGTCCGCTCAGGAGCGGCGTATCGGCGTTCGACGTGGTCATGATGCGCAGCTCGCCCGACTGCTCGACGAGCCAGGCCCAGCCGCTGCCGAACACGCCGAGCGCCGCTGCCTTAAAAGCCTCGACGAAGCGGCCATGGCCGCCGAAATCCGCGTCGAGCCGCGCCGCGAGCGTGCCGCGCGGCGGCGCGGCCTGCGCGCGCGGCCGCAGCGAGCGCCAGAAGAAGGCGTGGTTCCACGCCTGCGCGGCATTGTTGAACAGCGCCGCGGCGCCGGACACGGCG
>JBQTJF010000229.1:0-1543 GCA_052387375.1 Betaproteobacteria bacterium | reverse complement strand
CCGCCGCACCTGGTCAATCCTGAAGTGTGGCGCGCTCGCTGAGAGCCTTTGTATTTCTTCTTGGTATCGTGTCCCTGCCGGGGGCAGCGCAGGAGCGAGGCTTCGAGCTCGGCACGCGCTTGTGGCTGTCGAGCGGCGAGAACCGCTTCGCGCACAACGCCCAGGGCGCCGACCCGACGCTCGGCAACCCCACCTCGATCCTCGCCTACGACGACCTCGACGCCCGCGCCGCCGAGCTGCACTGGCGCACCAACTTCGCCGAGCGCTGGTTCTTCAAGGGCAATTTCGGCGTCGGCGAGGTGCGCGACGGCTCCTTCGACGACGAGGACTTCAATGCCGGGCAAGTGAAGTTCTCGGACACCACCTCGGAAGTGCGCGGCGAGCGCTTCTCCTACCTGACCCTCGATCTGGGCCGCGACTTCTGGACGAGCGCGGCGGGAAGCCACCTCGGCGTCTTCGCCGGCTTCCAGCAGTGGAGCGAGCAGGTGGACGCCTTCGGCGCCATGGCGACGGTCGGCCCGATCTCGATCCCGCCCGACGTCCGGGTGATCACGAACGATGTGCGCTGGCGCTCGCTGCGCGCCGGCGTAGCTGGCCGCGCGGCCGTGACGAGCCGCATCCGCGTACTCGCCGACCTGGCCTACGTGCCCTACGCGCAGCTGCGCAACGACGACAGCCACTACCTGCGCGCCGACCTGGGCCCCGTGCCCGACGTCATCACCTCGGGGCGCGGCAGCGGCGTGCAGCTCGACCTCGAGCTGCGCTTCGCCCTGCACCAGCGCCTCGAGGCCGGCGTCGGCGTGCGCCACTGGCGCCTGACGATGGACCGCGCCGACGTGACCCTCGCCGGCGTGACCGTGCCGGTGACCGAGTTCGAGACGCGGCGCCCCGGCATCACCGCGACGGTGGTGGGGCGCTGGATCGGGGCTTAGCGACGCAGATCGGGGTCTGACCCCGATCTATTCTCTTATGCGCGCGACCTTCTTGACGTCGAGGAGGCGGCGCAGGGCGCGCATGACGCGCGCCAGGTGCTGGCGGTTGGCGACTTCGAGCACGAAGTTCATCGTCGTGAAGACGGCGCGGTCCTCGCCCATGCTGATGGAGTCGATGTTGGAGGCGGCCTCGGCGATCGCCGAGGCCACTTTGGCGAGCACGCCGCGCCGGTTCTCCACGGTGACGCCGATCGCCGCCTGGAAGAGCCGCGTGGTGCGCGGGTCCCACTCGACGTCGATCCACTGCTCGGGCTCGTTCTTGCGCGAGCGCAGGCTGGCGGCGCAGTCCTCGGCGTGCACCACCAGGCCCTGGCCCTTCTTGATCGAGCCGACGATGGCGTCGCCGGGAATGGGGCGGCAGCAGGTGGCGAGCTGCACCGCCATGCCCTCGGTGCCGCGGATGGTGACGCTGCTCGCGCTCTTTGCTTCTTCCAGGTCCGCCTTCTTCAGGAGGCGCCGCGCCACCACCGCCGGCAGGCGCTTGCCCAGGCCCAGGTCGGCGAGCAGCTCTTCCCTGGAGCGCGCGCCGCTGTCGCGCACCACGCGCTCCC
>JBQTJF010000228.1:0-11413 GCA_052387375.1 Betaproteobacteria bacterium | reverse complement strand
GCCGCCGCGCGCATCAAGCACACCTACGAAGAGTTCGACGACAACCACTCCGACATCGACTACCGCATGGATGTGAGCCTGCCTTTCCTCTACCGCGCGCTGAAGGCTTGATGATGCGCTGGCTCGCCCTCCTCCTCGCCGCCTGCTGCGCGCTCGCCGCCGCGCAGGCGCTCGAGGGCAACGAGCCGGTGGTCGGCCAGCCGGGCAAGGACGTCGTCTGGGTGCCGAGCCCACAGAGCGTGGTGGAGAAGATGCTCACCATGGCCTCGGTGCGCGCGGAGGATACCGTCGTCGACCTCGGCTGGGGCGAGGGGCGCATGGTCATCGCCGCGGCGAAGCGGGGCGCCCGCGCGCTCGGCATCGAGTACAACCCCGACCTCGTCGAGTACGCGCGGCGCGCCGCCGAGCGCGAAGGCGTCGCCCGCCGCGCGCGCTTCGTGCAGGGCGACATCTTCCAGTCCGATTTCTCGGAAGCGACCGTGGTGACGATGTTCCTCACCTCGGACGTGATCCTCAAGCTGCAGCCGAAGCTGCTCGCGCTCAGGCCCGGAACGCGCATCGTCTCCAATACCTTTCCGGCGGTGGGCTGGGAGCCCGACGCCACCGCCGACGAGCCGCTGATGGGCGACTGCGACATCTGGTGCAGCGCGCTGCTGTGGATCGTCCCGGCGAACGTCGCCGGCACCTACCAGACCCCGCGCGGGCAGGTCGTGCTCAACCAGAAGAACCAGGTCCTCACCGGCGTGCTGCGCTCGGGCGGCCTGATGCTGCCGCTCGAGGGCCGCGTGGCGGGCGAGGAGATTTCCTTCCACGCCGGCGGGCTGCACTACCGCGGTCGCGTCAGCGGCGGGCGGCTGGAGCTGCGCTAGAAGCGAGGAGGAAGCGATGCGTACGCGGATCTGCGAGCTGCTCGGCATCGAGCTCCCGGTCATCCAGGCCGGGATGAGCCTGTTCACCTCCGCCGAGCTGGTGTGCGCGGTGTCGAACGCCGGCGGCCTGGGCAGCCTCGGCTGCTGGCGTCGGCCCGCCGACGACTTCAAACGCCAGCTCGACGCGATCCGCGCCGGCACCCGGCGCCCGTTCGCCGTCAACCACGTCGTGCCGGCGCTCGACGAGGCGGTGTTCCGGCTGACGCTCGAGGCGCGCCCCGCCCTCGTCTCCATGGCGCTCGGCGACCCGGGCGAGCTCGTCAAGCGCATCCACGACGCCGGCTCGAAGGCGATGCAGCAGGTGACCACCGTGTCGCAGGCGGTGCAGGCCGCCGAGCGCGGCGTGGACATCATCGTCGCGCAGGGCAGCGACGGCGGCGGCTACATCGGCGCCGTCGGCACCATGGCGCTCGTGCCGCAGGTGGTCGACGCGGTGAAGCCGATCCCCGTCGTCGCCGCCGGCGGCATCGCCGATGGCCGCGGCCTCGCCGCCGCGCTCATGCTCGGCGCCGAAGGCGTCAACGTCGGCACGCGCTTCCTCGCCAGCCGCGAAGCGCCGGTCAGCAACGCCTGGAAGCAAGCGATCCTCGACGCCGACGCCGAAGACGCGATCTACGTCGACGTCGTGAACGACATCATGCCGAACCCGGGAGCCCTGGGTTACGGCACCGTCCTGCGCTCGCGGCGCTCGCCCTTCATCGACGAGTGGCGCGACAGGCGCGACGAGGCGCGCCGCCAGGCCGAGCGGCTCCTGAATCACTTGATCGGCCTGACCAAGGAAGGACGAATCGGCGACGCTTTTCCCGCCGCCGGCCAGAGCGCCGGCATGGTGCGCGACATCCGCCCGGCGGGCGAGATCGCGCGCCAGCTCGTGGAGGAAGCGCGCGCAGTCCTGCATGGCGCAGCCCGCGTTTGATCTAGGGGCGCTCTACCGCGCCGAGTCGCGCCGCGTGTTCGCCACGCTGGTGCGGCTGCTTGGCGACTTCGACCTCGCCGAGGAGGCGCTGTCGGAAGCCTGGCGCTGCGCTCTGGAGCAGTGGCCGAAGGAAGGCGTGCCCGCCAACCCGCGCGCCTGGCTCGTCTCGACCGGCCGCTTCAAGGCCATCGATGCCATCCGGCGGCAGGAGAGATTTTCTTTTCTCGATCAAGAGCAACTTGAATCCTTCGCCGCCGAACCCGAGCCCGAAAGGCAAAGCATCGAGGACGACCGGCTGCGGCTCATCTTCACCTGCTGCCACCCGGCGCTCGCGCCCGACGCGCAGGTGGCGCTGACGCTGCGCGAGGTGTGCGGTCTCAAGACCGAGGAGATCGCGCACGCCTTCCTCACGCCGGCGCCGACGCTGGCGCAGCGCATCGTGCGCGCCAAGTCGAAGATCCGCGACGCGCGCATCCCCTACGAGGTGCCCGGCGCGAAGGAGCTCGCCGAGCGCCTCGACGCGGTGCTGCGCGTCGTCTACCTGGTCTTCAACGAAGGCTACTCCGCTTCCGCGGGCGCCTCGGTGACGCGCGAGGAGCTCTCACAGGAGGCGGTCCGCGTCGGGCGGCTGCTGGTCGAGCTCTTGCCCGAGCCGGAGGCGATGGGCCTCCTCGCGCTGATGCTGCTGCAGGAGTCGCGGCGCGCCGCGCGCAGCCGGCCCGACGGCGAGCTGGTGCTGCTCGAGCACCAGGACCGCGGCCTGTGGAACCGCGAGCTCATCGCCGAAGGCGCGGCCCTCGCCACGCGCGCGCTCGAGACGCGGCGCTTCGGCCCCTACTGCCTGCAGGCCGCCATCGCCGCGGTGCACGCCGAGGCGCCGAGCACGGCCGCCACCGGCTGGGACGAGATCGTCGGCCTCTACGACGTGCTGCTGCGCCTCGACCCTTCGCCGGTGATTGCGCTCAACCGCGCGGTGGCGGTGGCGATGCGCGATGGCCCCTCTGCTGCCTTGCCACTAGTAAATGATCTCCTCGAAGACCTGGAGGGCTACCACCTCGCGCACGCCGTGCGCGCCGACCTGTACCGGCGGCTCGGCCGCAAGAAGGAAGCGCTGGCGTCCTACAAGCGCGCCCTGGCGCTGGCGAAGCAGGAGCCCGAGCACCGCTTCCTCGCCAAGAGGGTCGCCGAGCTGCAGGCATGAAATGTTCCCGATCGGGAACATTTTTCGGCCTTGGAGACCTCTTTCCAGCCCCCGATGTCGAAAGGGGCCCCACCTGTTCGACTAGGGGCATCGGACATGGAGCACCCCATGCTTAAACCGAGCAAAATCAAGCCCTTCCTCTGGTTCGAGGGCGAGGCCGAGGAAGCCGCGCGGTTCTACACCTCGATCTTCAACGACTCGCAGGTCGGCCGGATCGCCCGCTACCCTGACGGCAGGGTCATGACGGTCGCCTTCCGGCTCGACGGCCAGGACTTCGTCGCCCTGAACGGCGGCCCGCAGTTCAAGTTCAACGAGGCCATCTCGTTCGTCGTCGAGTGCGACACGCAGGCCGAGATCGACTACTACTGGGACGAGCTCACCGCCGGCGGCGGCAAGCCGGTGCAGTGCGGCTGGCTCAAGGACAAGTACGGCCTCTCCTGGCAGGTCGTCGACATCCGCAAGCTCAAGGAGGCCGCGGCGTGAAGTTCCTCTGCCTCTGCTACTACGACACCGCCGCCTTCGCCAGGCTCTCCGCCGCGGAAGCGGCGAAGATCCCGCCGGCCTGCAAGCCGCACGACGAGCGCCTCAAGGCCTCCGGCAAGGTGGCGATCGTCGGCTCGCTCGCCTTCCCGGAGCAATGGAGCGCCATCGTGCCGAAGGGCGGCAAGCCCGAGCACCGCCCCGGCCCCTACGCCCAGGGCACGCGCCAGGCCGGCGCCTTCTTCATCGTCGACGCGCACGACGCCGGCGAGGCGCGCGCGGTGGCCGAGAAGCACCCGGCCGCCAACTTCGGCGAGCACCTCGGCTTCGCGGTCGAGGTCCGCCCCTGCGCACTCTATGAAACCTTGGAAGTGAAAAAATAGGAGACGCTCATGAAAATCACCGTAGAAACCGTCGTGAAGGCCGACCTGGACAGGGTCTGGAGCGCGTGGAACGACCCCGAGGACATCAAGCAGTGGAACGCCGCCTCCGACGACTGGCACACGCCCCGCAGCAGCGTCGATCTGCGCGAAGGCGGCAAGTTCGTGTCGCGCATGGAGGCGAAAGACGGCAGCGAGGGGTTCGATTTCGAGGGGACCTATACCCGGATCGTGCCGCGGCAGGCGATCGAATACCGGATGAGCGACGGCCGCGACGTCCGGGTCGAGTTCAAGCCGGACGCCGCCGGCGTCCTCATCAAGGAGACGTTCGAGGCGGAATCCGAAAATACCCCGGAGCTGCAGCGCCAGGGCTGGCAGGCCATCCTGGACAGCTTCGCCCGGCATGTCGAAAAGACCGCATAGGAGAGACGCCATGAAATTCATCATCCTGGTCAAGGCGACCAAGGACTCCGAGGCCGGCAAGATGCCGCCCGATTCGCTGATCTCGGAAATGGTGGCATTCCACGAGGAGATGGCGAAGGCCGGGGTCCTCGTCGACGGCTCGGGCCTGCGCGCGAGCAGCCACGGCTGGCGCGTCAAGTACGGCAAGGGCGGCAAGCGCACCGTCGTCGACGGCCCCTTCACAGAGACCAAGGAGCTGGTCGCCGGCTACACCATCATCAACGTGAAGAGCCGCGAGGAGGCGCTCGCGTGGACCAGGCGCTTCCCCAATCCGGCGATCGACCAGGGCGAGGGCGAGATCGAGGTGCGGCCCTATTTCGAGCTCGACGAGTTCGGCGACACGCCGGCGGTGCGCAAGGCGAGGGAGCTCAAGCTGGGAGGCCCGCAATGAAATACCTGCTGCTGGTGTACGGCGAGGAAGCCAGGACGCGCGAGGTCGACGACCTCTCCTGCCTCGCCTTCGACAGGTCCGTCCGCGACAGCGGCCACTGCATCGCCTCGGAGGCCCTGCAGCCCGTCGCCACCGCCACCACCGTGCGCGTGCGCAACGGCAAGGTCAGCGTCACCGACGGTCCCTTCGCCGAGACCAAGGAATGCCTCGCCGGCTTCTACATGATCGAGGCGCGCGACCTGAACGAAGCCATCCAGATCGCCTCGCGCATCCCGCCCGCGCAGATCGGCTCGGTCGAAGTGCGGCCGATACGGCCGATCCGCGAGCAGCCGAACGCGCACCGGAAATAGCCGGGGAAGCTCAGCGCGCCTGGGCCGCTTTCACGAGGTTGCAGGCGAGATCGATCGAGGTCCGGACCGAACCGAGGTTGCCGACGTAGCCGGCCAGGGCCTTCTCTGCCCGCGTGCGAAGCCGGCGGGCATCGATCAGCCTCTCGCGCGCCAGGCGCTCGATGTCCTCGCGATCCTGCTCGCCGAAGCGGGCGAGCTTCGATACCGCGAGGTCGAGCGGCGAAAGCACCCTCACTTCGAGTCTGCGCGGATCCACGCCGGGAAGCTCGAGCCGGTCGGAGTCCTCGTAGGCGTCCTCGTGCAGCAGGCCCAGCGTGTCGTTGTAGTTGCGGTCGAGGTACAGGAGCCGCGCGCGCCCGTCCGGGCCCTTGTAGGCGACCTTGATGTCGTCGTCGAGGACCACGCGGCGGGAGAACACCGCGTCGATGTCCTCCGTCAGGCGCGCGCCGGTTCGCAGGTGGAGCGCCGCGCCGCCGCCGACGTAGAGGCGTATGGGCAGGAGCTTGCGGTCCACGCCGCCGAGCTGCGCGCTCACGCGCTCGACGACGCGCGCGAAGGCCTGCACGTACCCGTCCCACGCGCGGGGGTCAGGCCGCAACCTGCCTCCGATGGCGCGCGAGCGGAAGGAACCGGCCGGGGCGGATCGGCGTGCGCTCGAGCCAGAGCTCGAACACCTCGGGCACCGAGATGCCGGGATGCAGCGCCTCCGCGAGCTCCAGGTAGCGGCGCCGGTCGAAGCCGCGCGCGCTCGCCAGCATCATGGCGAGCCCGGCCATGAAGAACGCGTCGCCGTGCGCGCGCCAGGCCGTCGGATCGGTACTGCCGGAAGCGCACAGGTCGAGGAGCCGCTCCTCCTCCTCGCGCCCGAAGCGCCCGGCATCCCCGGGCGCGGGCGAAGGCACGAGCGCGTAGCCGGCGGCGGAAGCCACGGCCTCGAGCGTGCGGAAATCGCACGACTCGCGCTTCCTCAGGCGCGACAGCGTCTCCGCCGGCAGCCCGCAGGCGGCGGCCCATTGCCGGTCGCTGCCGAAGCGGCGCCGCGCCCCGGGGGTCATGGCTTCCAGCAGCCTGGCGACGGTCGTTTTCATTGACGATAACGTCAATATTGTACTACCTGAGTTGACTATTACGTCAACACTAGGGCGACCAGCAGAATCGCCGCCGAGAGGCTCGCGCACGCCGTGCGGAACGCGTTCCACCGGTTCCATCGCGGCTCGAACTCCGCCCTCGTGATATCGAGCCGCGCTCCATGCCGTCGATCACCTGGAAAGCGCGCAGAAACGCGGCGTCGTCCAGCCTCTTGATGCCGGGCATCACGACCACCGCGAAGGCGAAGAGGAACCCCGCGACGAGCGCGCACAGCAGCGTCGCCGCCAACAGCACCCATGGAAAGACCGCCTGCATTGGATTTCGCGGTAGTCTACCGGCGTACTCGCATCAAGGAGTCGACGATGGCCATGCAGATCTCGCGCTACCGCGCCGCACTCGCGCTCGCCGTCGTGGGCTTCCAGGCGCTCGCGCTTGCATCGGATGCGCAGGCGCCGGGGACCGTCACGCCCGACGGCGCCCGCTACTACGGCCCTCTGGTCGACGGCCTCATGCAGGGGCGCGGCGAGGTCCGCTACCAGGACGGGCGCAGCTACCGGGGCGAGCTCGCCCGCGGGCAGTTCCACGGCACGGGGCGTTTCGAGCATGCGACCGGCGACGTCTACGAAGGCGAGTTCAGGAACGGCGACTTCACCGGCAGGGGAACCTACGTCGCCAAGGGCGGCGCGCGCTACGAGGGCGAGTTCAAGAGCTGGCGCTTCCACGGCAAAGGCCGCTACGTCGACCCGCAGGGCAACACGTACGAAGGCAGCTTCGTCGAGGGAGCGCTCGACGGCCCCGGCAAGCTGACCGCAGGCGGCGCGAGCTACGAGGGCGGGTTCAAGCAGTGGAGCTACCACGGCCGCGGCGTCTTCCGGCAGGCCAACGGCGATGTCTACGAAGGCCAGTTCGAGCGCGGCCTGTACCACGGCGAAGGCACCCTGACCTATGCCAAGCCGCGCGAAGGCGGGCAAACGAAGGAAACCGGCACCTGGCGCTACGGCCGCCGCTACGACGCCGAAGAGGAGAAAAAGCGGCTCGCCGCGGTCGAGGCCGCCGTGTACGAGCAAAAGGCGCTGCTCGACAAGGCGCTCTCCGCCCTCAAGGCGGGCGAGCCCGGCAGGATCGACATGTACGTCCTCGCCGTGGCGGGCGACGGCTCGCAGGAAGTCTTCCGCCGCGAGGTCGATTTCGTGCGCAAGGCGTTCGCCGAGCGCTTCGGCACCGACGGCCGCTCGGTGGCGCTCGTCAACAGCCGCACCACCCTCGCCTCCGCGCCCATGGCCACCGTGACGAGCATCCGCGCCGCCCTGCAGGGCATCGCGGCGCGGATGAACCGCGACGAGGACATTCTGTTCCTCTTCCTGACGAGCCACGGCTCGAGCGACCACGAGCTCGTCCTGAGCCAGCACGGCATGCAGCTCCGCAGCCTGCCCGCCGCCGAGCTCGGGCGGCTCCTCAAGGAGAGCGGCATCCGCTGGAAGGTCGTGCTCGTCTCCGCCTGCTACAGCGGCGGCTTCATCGACCCCCTCAAGGACGAGCGCACCCTCGTCATCACCGCCGCGCGCCGCGACCGCCGCTCGTTCGGCTGCGCCGACGAGAACGACTTCACCTACTTCGGCCGCGCCTTCTTCAAGGAAGCCCTGCCCGGCGCGCAGTCCTTCGGCGAGGCGTTCGCCAGGGCCGCCACGCTGGTCGAGGAATGGGAAAAGCAGGACGTGGCGAGGGTCGTCCAGGCGGCGGATTCCCGCGCCAAGGCCGGCGAACACCACTCCCTGCCGCAGATCCACAGCCCGAAGGCGATCGAGGCGCACCTGCAGCGCTGGTGGGCCGGAAATCCCGCCCGCTAGTGGCCCTGAAGCGCCCGCAAGGCGATCCCGGCAACGTCGTCGTGCTGGAGCACGTCTCCCGCATCTTGAAAGGGAATCCGCTCGGCGACCCGCACGTGCGCAAGCTGGCGGTCTGGCTTCCCGATGAATACCGGCATGCCGGCCGCCGGCTGCCGGTGCTCTACGACCTGGTCGGCTTCACCGGCTCGGGCCTCGCGCACGTCGCCTGGAAGAGCTTCGGCGACAACGTCCCCGAGCGCGCCGCGCGGCTCATCCGCGCAGAGAAGATGGGCCCGGTCATCCTCGTATTTCCGGATTGCTTCACCGCGCTCGGGGGCAACCAGTACGTCAACAGCTCCGCCATCGGCAACTACGCCGACTACCTCACCCGCGAGATCATCCCCTTCGTCGACCGCGAGTTCCGCACCCTCGCCCACCGCGACCACCGCGGCTGCTTCGGCAAGTCCTCCGGCGGCTACGGCGCCATCATCCACGGCATGAAGTACGCAAGATACTGGGGCGCCATCGCCAACCACTCCGGCGACGCCTGCTTCGACTTCGTCTACTGGCACGACTGGCCCAACACCCTGAACGAGCTCGCCAAGCACCGCCGCCCCAAGCGCAAGCCCGGCCCCTACCCCGCCCTCAAAGAATCGCGCCGCAAAGGCCTCGCCCAAGGCAAGGACGACGGCCGCATCCGCCGTTTCCTGAAGGAAGTCTGGTCCAGGGAGAAACTTTCGACGGCGGAAGGCCACGCCATCATGAACCTGTGCATGGCCGCGACCTACGACCCCGACCCTCGCGCCCCCAACGGCTTCCGCGTCCCCTTCAACCTCGAGACCGGCCAGCTCCTCGCCGAGCGTTGGAAGCAATGGCGCAAGCACGATCCGATCAATTTGGTTTCGCAATACAAGAAGAACCTAAGGACGTTGCGCGGGGTATACATCGACTGCGGGTGGCGCGACCAGTACCACATCCACTTCGGCACCCGCCTCCTCTCCGCCCGCCTCACCGCCGCCGGCATCGCGCATCGGTACGAAGAGTTCGATGACAACCATTCGGACATCGATTACCGGATGGACGTGAGCCTTCCTTGGCTATACCGCGCCCTTACGCCGTAACTCCCCCCTGCGGCCACCGCATCGCCTCCGAGACCCTGTAGCGCATCGCGAGGAAACAGCAAAGTCAGCGTTAGCGATTCGCGAGGCGTCAAATACGAATCGAAAGGAAAGGCAGGGCAACTAATGGACTGGTACTACAAGGCTTGAGAGCTCGAGCCGATACGCCGATTGCGGCCTCTGGCGCTCTCGCTGCTAGCGACTCGTTTATCCCGTCCTTGCCGCCACCTGAGGCGCCGCAACACCCATCACGGGCACTTCATAGCTCGCAATCTCACGTTCGCCGATGATCAACGAGGTCTTTAAGATCCCAGGCTCTCTAACTAGGAATCCGCCGAGCATTACTATCTGTCTGGCTCGAAGTTTTCCTTGGAAGTTTACGTCCATCGCAAACCTATTTGTCTCCACCCCATTAGACGTAAACCTTACTTCTCCTTGTATCCGGTCTTGGTCACCTTCCTGCTTCTCCAATAGGAAGAAAACACAGAGACGAGGAATCACAAGTGGGAACGCAGGAGCCGTTATCTCCTCGATAACCTCTATTAGTGATGTGTTGTTAGTTTGTTGATCGACTATAACGTTGTCTGCCCAAGCGACTAACTTTGCGCGCGGCACGATAGCTCCAGGCTCAGTGACGGTTTACGTTAGTGCTTGAACCGACATTAGTAATTACAGATTGCGCGCCGACGGGCGGCTGATAGGGAACAAATACCGAGGACGTCGGCACGTATTTCGCCTCCGCGAGCGCCAGAATCTGCTGAGCCCAGCGCAACTTCGTCATGTCCAGAGATTGGAGTGAATTCTTGACAGCTGCTAAGTCTTTGTATGTCAGCGCAACTAGGCAAGCATAGGCTTGCACTGCCGTCTCTGCGGTCAGCTTCTCGGCGCCAAGTAGGCTCTTCAATTCGCTGGTAAGCGAAGGAATGTCATTACTATCGACCAACTCCTTGACCGTGCTATCTCTCCGAAACCGCGAATACAAGTAGCTAGCCGTATTGGAGACCGTGTAGGTTTCCAACAGTTGCGCCATGGGGAGTACAGACCAGTCGATCATCGTTGCACCCGAAAGAACTTCACGTTGTAGCCATATGGGCTTTGGTTCGCCCAATGAATAAACTCTGCCGATTGCGCCCACTTGCTACACACCCTCGGGATGCGCGGCACAATCTGCGAAACCTCGACCACGATTCCCGAATGTATGACTCCCTCTGCTTCACCGAAATACAGGATTAAGTCGCCCGGTTGAACGTTCGCCGAGGGCACTTCTACATAGCAGTCGTCCTGCAAGATATGGTCGACCGTGTTCCCTTCCCCGTAGACCCAAGCACGTCGTAGGGCGAATGCAAGACCGTGGCAGTTATAGAACCCAGTGGGACGGTGGCGCTGGACTAACCCTGGTCCATATCGGTTGATGAAGAGAGGAAGCTTTCGCACCTCCGACTCATCTATCTCAAGCGATTGAGTGTGTTCGATATCGCGCCCTGCCGCAGTCTGGAGGATTATGGCTGCCTCCTAAGCAAACTGCGACTACCGTAGCGCTGCATTGATCTTGTCCAACATCCCTGCACCAGGGCAAAGATCCTTCTCGCTGAGCTTGTTGAACGGCGTGTCGTAGGTATTCAGGTGACCGTGCAGGTCGTGGGCGTCGGGGTTGACGTAGAGGAGGCCGGTGAGGACTTCGCCCTTGTGAGCGGCGCTGGCGATCATGGCCATGGCGTTGATCTTGTCGCTCGGGTCGTAGTCGGGGTGGAGCTTGCGCAGCTTGATGATGCTGCCGTCGTGCTGCGGGACGGAGATAGTCTCTCCATCTTCATACGAAACTGTAATAGCTTCCCTGGTCGGCCAGAAGTCGAGGCGGTTGACGACTTCGTTGTGCTCGCGGATGTAGTCGTAGCTCTTGGTGGAGCCGGCGTGGTTGTTGAAGGCCACGCAGGGGCTGATGACGTCGATGAAGGCGGCGCCTTCGTGGGCGATGGCGGCTTTGACGAGCGGGACGAGCTGGGCCTTGTCGCCGGAGAAGCTGCGCGCGACGAAGGTGGCGCCCATCAGGAGGGCGAGGCTGACGGTGTCGACGGGCGCGTCGGTGTTGGCGATGCCGCGCTTGGACTTGCTGCCGGCGTCGGCGGTGGCGGAGAACTGGCCCTTGGTGAGGCCGTAGACGCCGTTGTTCTCCAGGATGTAGGTCATGTTCACGCCGCGGCGCATGACGTGGGCGAACTGGCCGAGGCCGATGGAGGCGGAGTCGCCGTCGCCGGAGACGCCGAGGTAGAT
>JBQTJF010000227.1:0-10060 GCA_052387375.1 Betaproteobacteria bacterium | reverse complement strand
GCCGCACGCTGCACGCTGCGCTACGGGGACGTGGTCTCTCGGCCATGCCGCGGCTGCGCGCGTCCTGCGCGATTGTGGCGCGTCCTGGCCGTGTTCAAATACGGGGGCGGCAGGGCATGTAGTGGCGGCGGAGTCACGTTGGAGTCACAGCCGTCTATCCTGGCCGCTGGCAAATGCAAGCCGTTGAATACGCTAACGGAAAAGACTCGGTTTCCGGTGAGCCGCACGGACTTCAAATCCGGTGAGGGGCGTTAGACGTCCCTGGTGGGTTCGACTCCCACTCTTTTCCGCCAACTCTGGAGGATGAGCCGATGGCCGAGAAGCTGAATGCTGGAGAGGTCTTTCCGAAGCTCACGCTCAAGACCGTTTCCGGGGACGCCATCGAGCTGCCCGACGGCCTCGACGCCAAGTACAAGGTCATCCTCTTCTACCGCGGCCACTGGTGACCCTACTGCAGGCGGCAGTTGGCCGCCTTCGCCAGCAAGCACGACGAGCTGCGCGCCGCAGGCGCCAAGGTCATCGCGGCGAGCGTCGATCCGCTCGACAAGGCGCAGGAGGTGGCGGCGCAGGTGCCCTATGCCGTGGCCTACGGCGTCACCCGCGCCCAGGCAGACCAGCTCGGCTCCTGGTGGGAAGAGCGGCGCGGCATCGTCCAGCCCTCCGAGTTCCTGGTGGGGCAGAACGGCGCGGTGCTCGACTCGAGCTACAGCTCGGGCCCGCTCGGGCGCATCGACCCGGGCGACGTAATCAAGCGCATCGCCTTCCTCGAGAAGCAGGCCGCGAAGTAGGCTACTCCTTCTCGGTCTTGTAGAAGTTGCCCGGCACGCGCGGGCCGACGTCCTCGCTCGGCGCGGCGCGCGCGCCCTTCATCGCGTCGAGCATGCGCTGATAGTCCGCCACCGCCTGCGGCCCGGCGCGCTCGAGGCCTGCCCTGAACCCCGCCGCGTCGCGCGTGCTCCAGGCGCTGCGCTCGCTGTAGAAGGCGACCCACTGCTTCTTCGCGCGGTTGGCGTGGAAATCGAGCACCGCTTCGAGCGCGTCGGCCGCGTCGGCGGCGCTGGTCCAGGCCGACTTGTAGTGGATCATGCCGCCGCGACCGACGATCCAGGTCATGTTCGGCAGCATGCCGTAGGCGCGATGCGCCTCGCCCTCCAGGTCGTCGAGCAGGACCTGGCGGCGCACCTTCGAGTGCTCGAGGTAGGCGCGCGCGTTGCGCCGCTTGTCCTCCATCGAGCTGTGGTGCCGGTAGTTCTCGCCCGGGTGCGCCTCCCGGGTGTAGATGAATGCCGGGCGCACGGCCCGGCTCGCGAATCGGTCGGCCAGGTCGTCCATCGACCCGGTCGCCATCGCGCAATACGGTCAGGTGAAAGAGCCGAACTCGATCACCGCGACGCCGTCGCGCCACAGCTCGCTCATGTGCACGATATTGCCGGTGACGAGGTCCTCGAGCGGAAACGAGGGCGCGCGCATGGTCACCTTGGGCGCATGCACCGCGAAGTCGGCGAACTCCTGCTGCGAGGCGACGAATTCGCCGTAGTTGTATTCATGACCGGTCATCTCGCTCCTCCTTCGGTTCAAGGCCGCTGAGATTCTAGAACAAGCGCTGCACGCCGCCCTCGTCGAGCGGCGCGCTGAAGGCCATGTGCGGCGCGTCTTCGAACAGGCTCGCGAAGTCGCTCGACTTCACGCGCACCAGTGTTTCATGGTCGCCCGCCTCGAAGTAGAGCTCGGGCTGGCTCACGAGGCTGTATGTAGTCGAGGATCGTTTCGATGCCGTAGGCTTTGCCGATCGGCGGAACGGCGCCGAGCTCGCAGTCGCGGAAGCGCTCGCGCAGCTCGGCTTCCGTCGCAAGGCGCAAGGTGCGGCCGGTGCGGCTGCGCAGCTCCGCCAGGTCCAGCTCGCGCGAGGCCGGAAGCACGGCTACCACCAGTTGCCCGTCCTTATCCTCGAGCACGACCGCTTTCGCGAGACAGCCGGGCGGCACGTGCATCGCCTTGGCCGACTGCAGGCTGTTGCCCGTGCGGGGGTGGGTGAGGACGTCGTATCGCACCGGGTGCGTGCGCAAGTAACCTGCCAGTTTCATCGCCATGCCCATAGGGAACCTCCTAAAACGTTACCTTCAAGTGCGCTGTCCATCAGAGCTCGAAGCGAATTCCCTGGGCGAGCGGAAGGTCTCGCCCGAAGTTGACGGTGTTGGTGGCGCGGCGCATGTACGCCTTCCAGGCATCGGAGCCCGCCTCGCGCCCGCCGCCGCTCTCTTTCTCGCCGCCGAAGGCGCCGCCGATCTCGGCACCGCTCGGACCGATGTTGACGTTGACGATGCCGCAGTCGCTGCCGTCCGCCGCCATGAAGCGCTCGGCCTCGCGCAGGTCGGCGGTGAAGATGCCGGAGGCGAGCCCCTGCGGCACGGCGTTGTGCCACGCGATCGCCTCTTCGAGATCGCGGTACGCCACGGCGTAGAGCACGGGGGCGAAGGTTTCGCGGTGCATGATCGGCGCCTGCCGCGGCATCTCGACGAGCGCAGGGCGCACGTAGTAGCCGGCCTCGCAGCCTGGCACCGCAACGCGTTCGCCGCCGTGCACCACGCCGCTTTCGCGGCGCGCATTGGCGAGCGCGCCCTGCATCGCCTCGAACGCGGCGGCGTCGATCAGCGGCCCGACCAGCGTGCCCGCCTCGAGCGGGTTACCCACCGGTAGCGAAGCATAGATCCGCTCGAGGCGCGCGACCAGCTCGCCATAGACGCTCTCGTGCACGAAGAGGCGCCGCAGGCTGGTGCAGCGCTGCCCGGCGGTGCCGGCCGCGGCGAAGGTGATCGCGCGCACGGCGAGATCGAGATCGGCGCTGGGCGCGACCACCATCGCGTTGTTGCCGCCGAGCTCGAGAAGAGTGCGTCCGAGGCGCTGCGCAGCGCGCGCCGCCACGGCGCGACCCATGCGCGTGCTACCCGTGGCGCTCACCAGCGCCACGCGCGCGTCGGTGACAAGCTCATCGCCGGCTTCCCGACCGCCGACGGCGACCTGCGAGAGACCCCGGGGGGCGTCGCCGAAGCGCGCCGCCGCGCGCTCGAGCAGCGCCTGGCAGGCGAGCGCGCTGAGGGGCGCCTTCTCCGAGGGCTTCCAGACGAGCGTGTCGCCGCAGACGAGCGCGAGCGCGGCGTTCCACGACCAGACCGCCACCGGGAAGTTGAAGGCCGTGATGACTCCCACCACGCCGAGCGGGTGCCAGGTCTCCATCATCCGGTGTCCGGGGCGCTCCGAGGCGATGGTCAGCCCGTAGAGCTGGCGCGACAGGCCGACCGCCAAGTCGCAGATGTCGATCATCTCCTGCACCTCGCCGTAGCCTTCCTGCAGGATCTTGCCCGTCTCCACCGCGACCAGCCGTCCCAGGGCGGCCTTGTGCGCCCGCAACGCCTCGCCGAAAAGGCGCACGAGCTCGCCGCGCCGCGGCGGCGGCACGCGGCGCCAGTCGCGCCAGGCAGCGGCGGCGGCGCCGATTTTCGCCTGCATGGCGGCAGCGTCGTCGGCGCGCAGCCGGGCGATCTCGCTGCCGTCGATCGGCGAGCGGCACGCGAGATGCGCGCCTTCGCGGCCCGCGAGATCGACCCCGAGCTCCTGCAACAGCGCTCTTGTGTCCACTTCCATCTGACCCGTGCTGCAGGGAAAAGATTCTTTGGCTACGATAGGCGCGTGAGCGAACCCATCGTCCTCGAGGTTTTTTCCGACTTCGTCTGACCCTGGTGCTATCTCAGTACCGTGCGTATTGAGCGGCTCAGGAAGGAGCACGGCGTGCGCGTGCAATGGGTGCACTTCCCCCTGCACCCCGAAACGCCCGCCGCAGGCCGCTCGCTGGAAGAGCTTTTCGCCGGCCGCGGCTACGACATCCCGAGGATGCAGGCGCAGATGCGCGCGCGCATGGCCGCCGAAGGCCTGCCCTACGGCGATCGCACCATGACCTACAACAGCCGCCTCGCGCAGGAGCTCGCCAGGTGGGCGGACCAGCAGCCCGGCGGCGATGCGATCCACGACGCGCTGTTCCGCGCGTACTTTGTCGACGGCCGCAACATCGGCGACCCCGGGGAGCTGGTGAAGATCGCAGAATCCATCGGCCTGGACGGGAAGCAGGCCCGTGCCGTCCTCGAAAATCGTACCCACCAGGCCGCGGTCGACGCCGACTGGGAGAAGTCGCGGCGCTACGGCGTCACCGGCGTTCCCACCTTCGTCGCCGCAGGCTATGGCGTCGTGGGCGCGCAGCCCTACGAGGCGTTGGTGCAGCTCGTCAAGCAGGTCGCGGAGCAGCCCCGGCGCTGACCGCCCGCCCGGCCGCCGGGACCTGCCTCGGCGATGTGCGCCGACAAGCGCATCCCGGACGCTCGCGCCGCGCCGCCATGCCGTTCGATACTCGGGAATGGACAATCGCCGCATTGACTGGATCGATCACGTCCGCGGGCTGTGCATCCTGCTCGTGGTCATGCTCTACGCCACCGGCTGGATCGCCGACGCCACCGGCCGCGAGGGGTGGCTGCACCGGGTGGTGGACTTCGCCGCGCCCTTCCGCATGCCGGCGCTGCTGTTCGTTTCCGGCCTGCTGCTCGCCAAGACCATCGGCGATCCCTGGAGGCGCTATCTCGACCGCAAGGTGGCGCACTTCGCCTACTTCTATCTGCTGTGGCTGACCGTCGCCTTCGCTCTGACCGGGGCCGGCATGGCCAGGACGCGCGGCTGGAGCGGCGTAGGCGAGTTCTACCTTCATTCGCTCGTCCACCCCTATTCATGGCTGTGGTTCATCTACGTGCTGCCGTTCATGTTCGTCGCCGCCAGGCTGCTGCGCAGGCTGCCGGCGCCGCTCGTGTGGGCGGCGGCGGCGGCGCTGCACCTCGCCGGCATCGACAGCGGCGTCAAGGTGTGGGACAAGTTCGCGCATTACTACGTCTTCTTCTTCTCGGGCTATGCGCTCGCGCCGCTGGCGTTCCGCCTCGCCGACGCGGCGGCGGCGCGTCCCGGGCTCACCATGGCCGCGCTCCTGCCCTGGGCAGCGCTGCAGGCCGGGGCGGCGTCGCTCGGCCTCGCCGAGCTGCGCCTGCCATCGTTCGCCTTCGCCTATGCCGGCATCGCGGCGCTCACTGCGGGCGGCGCGCTGATGGCGAAGCACCGCTGGTCCGAGCCGCTGCGCTACTGCGGCGCAAACTCGCTCGTCATCTACGCGGCCTTCTTCGCGCCCGCGCTCGCGGCGCGCGCGGTGCTCTCGAGGCAAGCCCTTGTCACCGACGGCGGCACGCTCGCGCTCGCCGTTACCGCCGCCGGCGTGCTGGGCGCCCTTGCCCTGCACTGGACCGTGCGCGGCACGCGCCTGCGGTTCCTGTTCGAGCGCCCTGCCTGGCTGCGCGCCGGCGCCCCTCGCGTCGCTTGGCGTAAGATCGCCGGCTGACTCATGCGCAAGCTCGCCTTCCTGCTCTCTTTCGGCCTGGCGACGGCGTTCGCCGGCGAAGCCGACGTGGTCGACGTGAAGGTGCGGCGCGCCGCGCCGGGCGTCTACGACTTCGACGTCACGGTGCGCAGCGTCGACAAGGGCTGGGACTACTACGCCGACGCCTTCGAGGTGCTGGCGAGCGACGGACGGCTGCTGGGGCGGCGCGTGCTGCTGCATCCCCACGAGACCGAACAGCCGTTCACGCGCGAGCTGCACGGCGTGAAGATACCGCCGGACACGACCGAGGTGATCGTGCGCGCGCGCCACAAGCCGCGCGGCTACGACGGGACGGTGAAACGGGTGCCGGTGCCGCGCTGATGCTTCCGATCGGAAGCATTTCGCCCTCCTGCCCCCTTCATTTCAAGGCCTGCTCGATCGCGAGCGCGGCGGCGAGCAGGCGCTCCTCGGCCATCGGCGGCGCAAAAAGCTGCAGCCCGACTGGCAGGCCCAGGACGTCCGTGCCCACCGGCATGGTGAGCGCGCTGTAGCCAAGCTGGTTTGCGACGCACGTGTTGCGCAGCGCGAGCATCGTTTCGCGCCGGTAGTCCGCGGCTGCCTCGATGTCCTCGAGCCGCGGCGGCGAGCTCGGGCAGGTCGGCGCGAGGATCAGCTCGACGCTCGCGAAGTTCGCGGGTCCCAGCCGCGCCAGCCCATCCAGCGTCGCCGTGCGGGCCTCGTATTCCGCCGGCGTCATGGCCGCCCCGGCCTGAAAGCGGGAGGCCGCCATCGGCGACAGGCGCGCTATCAGCTCCGGCAATTCGGCGCGCATGAAGCAGGCAAAATCGGCGCTGGCGATGCCACCCGCCTGAGCGAACGCGAAGGCCTCGCTCGCGCCCCGGACCGAGACCCTGGCAAGGCGCGCTCCTGCCGCGGCGAGCCTGCCGATGGCGGCCTCCACCGCCTCCGCGACGCCCGGCGAGCACGCCGCCCAGAAGAACTCGTCGGCGACGCCGAAAGTGAAATCGCCCAGCGCCGCGCCGCGCGCCCTCTCGAGAAAACCCTGCGAGGCCATGGGATCGAGCGCGGCAAAAGCGAATGCGCAATCGGCGACGCTGCGTGTTGGTGAGCGTCCCGGCGATCAGGATCGTGTCGCGGCCGCGCGCGCGCAGCTCCCCTTCCAGCGGGCAAGCGTCCTGGATGAACGCGCTGAAGCGGTTCTTGCTCAGCCTGCGGTCCTGCGCCTTCGCGTCCAGCGCTGGATAGAGGGCGTGCAGGGGCGAGCCCTCGGCGAGCGCCGCCTGGTGCGCGGCGCGCCGCTCCGGGCGGAAGAAATGCTCGTAGTACACCGGCCAGGCGTTCGCCCCGGCGGGGGCGAGCGTGGTGACGATCCAGACCACCTCGCCGCCGGCGTCCCGCAGCGCGCCGGCGATGCGGTTGATGTTCGGCACGATGGCGCGCGCGGCAGGCACCTCCATCGGCGCACCCTCGGCGACGAAGGCGTTCTGCATGTCGATGACGACCAACGCCGTGCGCCGGGCGTCGAGCGCGCTGAAGACGCCCAGCCGGCCGCGCCGGCGCAGCACCGTCTCTTCGAGCTCCTTGGGCGGGAAGTCGATGCGGTGCGGACCTGACATGCTCGACAGCATATCTCTTGTAAGGATTGCCTCTGCCGGCGTGTCTAATGCGGCATGAGACTCCTAGTGACGATCGTGCTGCTCCTGGGCCTCGCTGCCTGTGCAATGCCGCAATCCGGCGGCGGGGGACGCGTCTGCATCGGCGACACGGCAACTTGCTACTTCCCCGGCGACCCGAACGCGCCGGCGGACCCGTACGCCCGCCGCTAGCTCAGCGGGTCATCGTGCCGGGCAGCAGCGTCGCGATCTGCGGAAACGCGACTAGCAGCAGCAGGCACACGCCCATCGCCGCCCAGAACGGCAGGATGCCCTGGAAGATCCGGCCCATCGGCACTTCCGCGGCGATGCCCTTGATGACGTAGACGTTGACCCCCACCGGCGGGCTGATCAGCCCCATCTCGAGCACGATCACCACCAGCACGCCGAACCAGATCGGGTCGAAGCCCAGGCCGGTCAGCAGGGGAAAGACGATCGGCAGCGTGATCACCAGCATGGCGAGGCCTTCCATGAACATGCCCAGCAGCACGTAGGCCGTCAGCACGATGGCGAGCGTCCCGTAGGCGCCCAGGTCGAGCCCGCCGAGTAGCGCCGCCAGCTCGGCGGGAATGCGGCTGAGCGAGATGAACGGGCTGAAGACATAGGCGCCGATCAGGATCAGGAACGACGTGGCCGTCGCCTGCATCGTGTGCAGGAGCACCTCTTTCATGCGCGCGAGATCGAGCGAGCGGCGCCACCAGGCGACGAGGAACACGAGGAACGCGCCCGCCCCGGCGGCCTCGACGGTGGTAAACAGCCCGACGTACAGCCCGCCGATGGTGATCGTCGCGACGGCGATGATCGGTACGGCGCGTCCCAAGGCACGCCGGCGCTCGGGCATGGAGCTGCGCGGCCCCGCCGGCCCGAAGTCGGGCCGCCAGGCGGTGAGCAGGCCGATGGCCGCGACGAAGAGCGCGGTGAGCAGGATGCCCGGCAGGATGCCCGCCATGAACAGCTTGCCGATCGATTGCTCGGTCAGCACCGCGTAGAACACGAAGCCGGTCGAAGGCGGGATGAGGATGCCGAGCGTGCCGCCGGCGGCGACACAGCCCGTTGCGAGCCGGTCGTCATAGCGGTAGCGCTTCATTTCCGGCAGCGCCACGCGGCCCATCGTCACCGCCGAAGCGATGGACGAGCCGGAAAGCGCGGCGAATCCCGCGCAGCCCACCACGGTGGACGAAGCGAGGCCGCCGCGCCAGTGCCCGACCCATGCATAGGCGGCGTCATAAAGGTCGCGGCTCATCCGGGAGGCGCCCGCGAGATTGCCCATCAGGACGAACAGCGGAATGACCGCAAGCTCGGCGAACGTGGCGATCGCGAACGCCTGCCCGGAAAGGGTCGAGAGGGCGGCCGACCAGCCGTTCAGCGCCGCCGTGCCGAGCAGCCCAACCGTCAACAGAGCGAGCGCGACCGGCATGCGCAGCGCCAGCAGGGCAAAGAAGGCGGCGAGGCCGACGACGCCGACTGCGGTTGCGCTCACCGCGTGTCGGCTTCACGTGCGAGAGCGAGCACCACGGCGTAGCCGGCCACGCCGAGCGCGAGGGCGAAGTAAAGCGGCAGGTACGGGATGCGCAGCAGCGGCGAGACCTCGCCGAACCCGGCGGCGGAAAGCCCGCTCGCGACGCAGCGCCAGGCGAGCACGGCGAGGACCGCGACACCGGCGGCGCGGACCACGAAGGCGGCCGCGCGCGGCGGCCTGGGCAGCAGGTCGAGCGATACGTGCGCGCCGCTCACCCCGCCGTACGCGATGGAGCTCGCGACGATGAGCGCGAGCATCGCCTGCGTGACGTCGAACGAGCCGTGGATCGGCCGGCTGAACCAGTAGCGCAACACGGCGTCGGCGACGGTGAAGCCCACCAGCGCGAGCAGCACCACGCCCCCCGCGAGCGCGAGCCAGGTGGCCGCCCGCGCCATCGTCGCTATTTCGCGCTTTCGAATGCGGCCAGCACCGCCTTGAGGTCGACGCCGTCGCGCGCCGCCTCGGCGAGATACTCGTCGTGCACCCGCTGCGCCGCCTTGCGGAGCTCGGCGGCCGCCTGCGGCGAGAGCTCGATGACCTGGCGGCCGGCCTTGCGCACCATGTCGATGCCGCGGTCCCCCGCCGCCTGGTAGGTCTTCGCCGCCTTGAGGCTCAAGGGCAGGCCGGCGGCTTCTTCGAGCACGGCCTTTTCCCGGGCGGACAGCGCATCCCAGGCGGCGCGGTTCATCAGCAGGTACTGCGGCGCGAGCACCGAGGGCAGGCCGATCGTGTAGTGCTCGCCGACTTCCTCGAGCTTGAAGGAGCGGATGGCGCTCGCGCCGATCAGGATGGCGTCGAAGACGCCGCTCTGGAACGACGTGTACACCTTGGTGACGTCGATGTTCACCGGCACCGCGCCCCACGCCTCGAGCGTCTGCGAGCCGATCGCGTCGGGCGCGCGCACCTTGAGGCCCTTGAGATCGGCGAGCGAGCGGAGCGGCTTGCCCCTCGAGATGAGCACCGCCAGGTCGTTGGTCCACATGCCGAGCACCTTGACGCGGCTGTACTCGGGGGCGAGGTGCGGGTCGAGGATGGCCCACAGCTTGCGCGTTGCCGCCTCCGAGCTCGGCGCGGCGCCGGGAAGCGCCGCCACCATGGTCCTCGGGAACAGCGTCGCGGTGTAGCCCTGGATGCCGAAGGTGATGTCGGCCACGCGCTCGACGACGCGCTTGAACTGCTGGTCGGGCCCTTTGCCGAGCTCGCCGGCGGGATAGATGCGCACCTTGAGCGCGCCGCCGCTCGCCTTCTCCACCTGCTGCGCGAACGGCGCCATCACCGCCGCGTGCATCGGATGCTGCGGCGACATGAAATGCGCGAGCTTGAGCTCGGTGGCCTGTGCCGCCGCGGCGGCGAGCGCCAGGGCGAGCACGACTGCAACTCTCATGATTCCTCCTTTTGCGTGGAGTTGGCGTTGAAAAATCGTCACGGCGCTGCGCACCGGAAGCTTGCGGCCTCGTTCGGGCT
>JBQTJF010000226.1:0-5239 GCA_052387375.1 Betaproteobacteria bacterium | reverse complement strand
ACCGCCCAACGCGGCTCGCGCGAAACGCTGCCCAGCTCGTCGCGGCCCGCCAGGCTGTTCAGCTTGAACACGACGCCGTCGATGTCGTAGCCGAGCTTGGGCCGCTTCGCTCCGATTTTCCCGAAATACTTCAGGCAGCCGTCGACGCCCTTGACCGACTCGATGAGAGGCGACACCGGCAGGCCCCACGCGCGCAGCTGCTCCAGCACTGCCGAGCCGAGTTGCGGCGCATCCCAGCCCTCGCCGTAGGCGCCGTACGCATAGAACGCGAGCGGTCGCGATGCCGTGATTTTTGGATCGAGCTGGCGGACGCTGCCGGCCGCCGCATTGCGTGGATTCACCGGGGGCTTCTCGCCGCGCTCCTGCGCGCCCTTGACCATCCGCTCGAAGCCGGCCCACGGCAGGTAGACCTCGCCGCGGACTTCCACCCGCTTCGGCAGCCTGCGGCCGTCGCGCAGACGCAGCGGGATGCTGCGGATGGTCTTGAGGTTCTCGGTGACGTCCTCGCCCGTCTCGCCGTCGCCGCGTGTCGCGCCGCGCGCCAGCACGCCGTCCTCGTAGGTCAGGGAGATCGCGAGCCCGTCGAGCTTGGGCTCGGCCGTGTACTCGACCTGCTCGCGACCGAGCCCCTCGCGCACGCGCCGGTCGAACTCCCGCAGCTCGGCCTCGTCGCCGCATTTGCGCAGACTCAGCATTGGCGAGCGGTGCTTCATCGGCCTGAAGTCGGCCCGCGGCGCGCCGCCGACGCGCTGCGTCGGCGAGTCCGGCGTCACCAGCTCCGGATACCGCCCCTCGAGGTCCTGCAGCTCGCGGAAGAGGCGGTCGTACTCGGCGTCCGGGATGGTCGGCGCGTCGAGCACGTAGTAGCGGTAGTCGTGCTCCTTGAGCTGCTCGCGCAGCGCCAAAGCCCGCTTGCGCGCGCCGCCGGGCGCGCTCACGCGCCCGGCCGCGCCACGGCGGCGTTACGGCGCGCCCACTCCTCGACCTGCTCGTGCAGCGTGTGCGCGCGCTCCGCCGTCAGCGGCGCACGCTGCTCGCTGTCGTAGAGCTCGGCGTTGAGCGCGCGCGCGAGGCCGCGCGCCGTGTCGAGCATGTCCTGGAACGCCGCCAGCGGCTGTGCCGGCCCGGGCAGCACCATGAACACCGACAACCCCGGCGTGGCGAAGCCCTCCGCCTCGGCCGGATCGAGCGCGCCGGGCTTGACCAGGCTCGCGACGCTGAACACGGGCTGGTCGCCGTCGAGCCGGTGATAGATGCGCCGCACGCCGAAGCGCAGGCCGCGCTCGGCCAGCGCCGCATGGATCTTCGGCCCGAGGATGTTCGTGCCTTCGTGCTCGGCGATGTAGAAGCCGATCAGCCTTTCCGCCGGCCGCGCCGGCGGATTCGCCACAGGCGCTCCCGGCGTCACCTCCGGCGCGACGCGCCTGCGCGCCTTGCCCACACCCAGGTCGTCGAACGCCGCGGGGCCGCCCTTCGCGGCTTCGCTCCCGATCCGCGTCGCCGCCGGCACGTCGTAGGTCGCGCTGCTCCAGTCGCGTGTCGCCGGCTGCGCCGGCGGGGCCCCCAGACGCCGCTGCGTGCGCCGCTCGCGCCAGCTCGACCAGACGAGCGCCAGGGCGATCGCCATGCCCAGCAGCAGCAGGGCCCACTGGAGCGTGCTCACGCCACCGCCTCCGCCACCTCGCTCTTCGCCGCGAGGTCCATGGCTTCGTCGATGTCCACGCTCACCAGCCGCGACACGCCCGGCTCCTGCATCGTCACACCGTGCAGCTGCTGGGCCAGCTCCATCGTGATCTTGTTGTGCGTGATGATCACGAACTGCACGTTGCCCGACATCTCGCGGATCACTTCGACGAAGCGGCCGACGTTGGCGTCGTCGAGCGGCGCGTCGACCTCGTCGAGCAGGCAGAACGGCGCCGGGTTCAGCTCGAACAGCGCCAGCAGCAGCGCCACCGCGGTCATCGCCTTCTCGCCGCCGGACAGGAGCTGGATCGAGCTGTTGCGCTTGCCCGGCGGCCGCGCCATCACGCGCACGCCGGTCTCGAGCAGGTCCTCGCCGGTCAGCTCGAGGTAGGCCTCGCCGCCCCCGAACAGGCGCGGAAAGCGCTGGCGGAAGATCGCGTCGACGCGGTCGAACGTGGTCTTGAAACGCGACTGGGTTTCGGCGTCGATCTTGCGGATCGCGGCCTCGAGCGTTTCCAGTGCGCCGGTCAGGTCGTTGTTCTGGTCGGCGAGGTATTTCTCGCGCTGCTCGCCCTCGTCCAGCTCCTGGATCGCGGCGAGGTTGATCGCCCCTAACCGCTCGATGCGCCGGCCCAGCGCCGCGAGCTTTTCGTCCCAGGCTGCGGGCGTCGCCTCGGCCGGCAGACCGGCCAGCAGCGCCTCGCGCTCGGTTTCGACCGCCGCGCGCGCGCCCACCATCGTCGCGGCCTGCGACTCGATCGGCGCGTCGAGCTGGGCCAGCTCCTGCTCCTGGCGGGCGCGCTGCGCCATCAGCTCGTCGCGGCGCACCGCGAGATCGTCGAGCGCGCGGCGCAGCGCCTCGAGCGCGCTCTGCCGGCCCGCGAGCTGCACCTGGGCGTCGCTGCGGCGCGCCTGCGCGGCGCTGAGCTGCGCGCGCACCTGCTGCGCCTCGTCGCGATGGCGCGCCAGCGTCTGCGACAGCGTGGCGCGCTCGCCGCGCAGCCGCTGTTCGATCGCCTCGTGCTCGGCGAGCCGCGCGCGCGAGGCGTGCAGCTCCTGCTGGTGCTGGTCCTGCGCGGCGCGGGCGGCGTCCAGCTCCTGCTGGAGCTGGCGGCCGCGCGATTCGGTCTGCTCGAGGCGCACCGCCTGCGCCTGGCGGAACGCCATGCGCTGCGCCTGACGGTTGCGGCCCGAGTCGAAGCCCGTCGCGAGCTGCTGCCGCTCGGCCTCCGCGGTCCGCAGCCGGCTCTGCAGCGCTTCGAGCTGCTGCTGGTGCCGGCGCACCGTGTCGGCCTGCGCCTCGGTTTCGCGCCGCAGCTCGTCGAGCAGCACCGAGCGCGCGAGCACGCCGCTCTTCGCGTCGTCGGCGCGCGGATAGCGCGTCCAGCCGCGGCCGCGCCAGACACCGTTGGGCTCGATCACCGACTCGCCGGCCTTGAGGTGGGCGGCGCGATACAGCGCCTCGGCGTGCGTCGGCGCGACATGGATGTTGGCCAGCAGCTCGGCAACCACCGCCGGGCCCTGCACTTTCGCGGCGAGCCGGTCGGCGGGATGCGCGCCCGCCGCGCCGCCGGCGTCGATCACGGTCACGCCCGCCTTCGGCGCCGCGGGCAGCGCGCCCACGCGGTCGGCGTAGCCCGGCAACAGCGGCGCCTGCAGCACGCCTTCCAGGACGTGCTCGACGGCGCTCTCCCAGCCGCGCTCGACCTTCAGCGCCGCGGCGAGGCGCGGAGCGTGCTCAAGGCCCTGCGCGCGCAGCCAGCTCTGCAGCTCGGCGTCGTCCTGGCGCAGCGCGGCCTGTTGCAGCGTCTCGAGCGACGCCAGGCGGCCGCGCGTCGCCTGGAGCGTCTGCCGCGCCTCGTGCAGTGCGCCGTCCCCGGCCGCGCGCGCGTCGCGCAGCTCCTGCACCTGGCGGTCGAGCGCCGCGAGGCGCGCCTGCCCGTCGGCGAGCTCGCGGTGCAAGGTTTCCAGCTCGGAATCGGCGTCGAACAGCGCGCTCTGGATCGGCGCGGCATCCAGCGCGGCGCGCTCGGCGCGCAGCCGCTCGAGGCGTTCGGCGGTCTGGCCGAGAGCGCGCTCCAGCGTCTGCACGCGCACGCGCTCGCCTTCGGCCTGCACCAGCGACGGCTCCGCGCGCAGCGTGAACTCGTCCCAGCGCGACTGCTCGGCGCGCAGCGCCGCCTCGGCGGCATCGAGGGCGGCCTGGCCGCGCGCCTCGCCGGCTTCGGCCTCGCGCACCCGCGCGGCCAGCTCCGCCAGCGTCGCCTCGAGCTGCGCCAGCTGTTCGCGGTCGGTGGCCTCGGCGGCCCAGATCCTCGAGCTGGCGCCCGCTCTGTGAGAGGTCGCGCGCGCGCAGCGCCTTCATCTCGCGCGCGTGCTGCAGGGTCTGCTCCTGGCGGGCCAGCGCGGCCTCGGCTTCGTAGACGCAGTTCTGCTGCGCGGCCAGCGCGTGGTTCGCCTCGCGGTTGGCGGCTTCGGTCGCGGCCTGCTCGGCGTGGACCTGCGCCAGCGCCGCGCGCGCCGCCTCCAGCGCCTGACTCAGGCCGGCCAGCGTCGCTTCCTGCGACTCGAACTGCTGCGTCAGCGCGCGCCAGCGGACGGCCAGCATCTCAGCTTTAAGTTTGCGCTCTTGTTCTTTGTATTCCTTGTATTTTTCTGCGTTGGTCGCCTGCTTGCGCAGCACCTCGATCCGGCCCGTGAGCTCGGTGCGCAGGTCGCTGAGCCGCGCCAGGTTCTCGCGCGTCTGCTTGATGCGCGACTCGGTCTCGCGGCGACGCTCCTTGTACTTGGAGATGCCGGCGGCCTCCTCGAGCCACTGGCGCAGCTCCTCCGGCTTGGCCTGGATCATGTTCGAGACCATGCCCTGCTCGATGATCGCGTAGCCGCTGCGGGCGGCCAGGCCCGTGCCCAGGAACAGGTCGGTGACGTCGCGCTTCAGGCACCTCGCGTTGTTGAGGTAGTACTGAGAATTGCCGTCGCGCGTGAGTTCGCGGCGCACCGTGATCTCGGCATAGGCCGCGTACGGTCCGGCGATCGTGCCGTCGGCGTTGTCGAACGTCAGCTCGATCGACGCGCGGCCCGCGGGCTTGCGCGTCTTGCTGCCGTTGAAGATCACGTCCTCCATCGTGTCCGAGCGCAGCTGCTTCATGCTCGACTCGCCGAGCACCCAGCGCACCGCGTCGATGATGTTGGACTTGCCGCAGCCGTTGGGCCCGACGACCGCGGTCAGGTTCGAGGGCAGCGGCAGCGCCGAGGGGTCCACGAACGACTTGAACCCGGCGAGCTTGATGGACGACAGACGCATGGAGATCCTGGACGATCGCGATAAAAGCGCGCCCTCGGGCGCCGATCCGGCGCGAGGGCACAGGCGGGACGTAGTGTAAAGTAACTTCGCAGCTCTGAAACGCTTGAAAATGCCGAAGAAACCAAGCAAGGCGCTCGAAACTTTCCCGAACCCCAAGCCCGGCCGGGACTATGCGATCCGCATGAGGATTCCGGAGTTCACCTGCCTGTGCCCGAAGACCGGGCAGCCCGATTTCGCGACGCTGTACCTCGA
>JBQTJF010000225.1:0-12049 GCA_052387375.1 Betaproteobacteria bacterium | reverse complement strand
TCGCCATCGGCTCGGCGAAGGTGCGCGAGGCCGACGCCTCGGTCGGCGGCGTGCGCATGCTGCCGCTGCCCAACACGCCGCAGGCCGCGGCGGCGATCCGGGAGCATTTCCCGCCGGCCTACCTGCGCCTCGAGCAGCCCGGCCCGGGCAACGTCGGCGTGCTCGAGCCGGGCCACTCGCTTGCCTACGACGCGCTGCTGTTCGCCTCGACGAAGACCCCCGACGACATCGCCTACCAGGCCGCCAAGGTGATGCACGAGAACGCCAAGGCGATGGGGGAGGCGTTCCCGCCGTTCCGGCTTTTCAGCGCCAGGCAGATGGCGAAGGACTACGGCCCGCTCGAGTTCCACCCGGGGGCGGTGAAGTTCTACAACGAAGCGGGGATGTGGCCGCCGAAGTGACGCGCGTCCGCGGTAAGTGACGCGTTTCCTCACCGGCGTCCTGGCGCTCGCGCTCACCCTCGGCGCGATCGCCTGGTCGGTCGGGATCTACCAGATCCTCGACCTGGCGCTGTACGAGGAGCAGTTCGCGGCAGCGATGCTCGCCGCCTGCCTCGCGCTCACCTTCCTGCATTTTCCCGCGCGCCGCGGCACGCCGCGCTCGGGCGTGCCCTGGTACGACTGGCTCGCCGCGGCGGCCGGCATGGGCGCCGCCGGCTACATCGCCGTGCGCTATCCGGCGATCGTCGACCTGATCCTGCTGCGCCCGACCGACGCCGTGGTGTCGGGGACGCTCCTCTTCGTGCTGCTGCTCGAGGCGCTGCGCCGCGCCGTCGGCTTGCCGCTGCCGGCGATCATCGTCGCCTTCGTCCTCTACGGCCTGTTCGCCGACCTCATGCCGGCGCGGCTCGAGGGCCGGGCCACCGACTGGCAGAAGCTCATCGCCTACCTCAGCTTCGACGCCAACGCCATGCTCGGCATCCCGATCAAGATCGGCACCACCATCGTGGTGACCTTCATCCTGTTCGGCAGCCTGCTCGGCGCCACCGGCGGCTCGCGCTTCTTCACCGAGCTCGCGCTCATCGGCATGGGGCGCTTCCGCGGCGGCTCGGCGAAGATCGCCGTGACCGCCTCGGCGCTCTTCGGCTCGATCTCCGGCAGCGCGGTGGCGAACGTGGTCGCCACCGGCGTGGTCACCATCCCGATGATCAAGAAGAGCGGCTACGCGCCGCACCAGGCCGCCGCCATCGAGGCGGTCGCGTCGACCGGCGGGCAGCTCATGCCGCCGGTGATGGGCGCCTCGGCCTTCCTGATGGCCGAGTTCCTGCAGGTCGCGTACGCCGAGGTGGTGCTCGCGGCGCTGGTGCCGGCGCTGCTCTATTACGCGGCGCTGTTCATCCAGGCCGACCTCGAGGCGGCGCGCAAGGGCATCACCCGCGTCGACCCGGCCGACATGCCGCGCGCGCGCGACGTGCTGCCCGGGCTGCACTTCCTGCTGCCGTTCCTCGTGCTGATCGTGGGGCTGTTCAGCTTCAACATCCAGCCCGAGACCGCCGTGCTCGCCTCGGCGGTGGTGCTGCTGGCCGGCGCCTGGATCTTCGGCTACCGCGGCCAGCGGCCGAAGGTCCGCGAGGTGCTCGACGCCTTCCGCGCCACCGGCATCGGCGTCATCGAGGTGATCCTCATCACCGCCGGCGCCGGCTTCGTCATCGGCGTGCTCTCGGTCTCGGGCCTCGGCTTCAACCTGACGCTGGCGCTGGTGCAGATCGGCGCGGGCAGCCTGATGACGCTGCTCCTGCTCTCGGCCCTGGTGTGCATCGTGCTCGGCATGGGCCTGCCGACCGCCGGCGTCTACGTGCTCCTCGCCGCGCTGGTGGCGCCGGCGATGGTCGAGGTGGGCGTGCTGCCGATCGCCGCGCACATGTACGTCATGTACTTTGGCATGATGTCGATGATCACGCCGCCGGTGGCGATCGCCGCCTACGTCGCGGCGGGCCTGGCGCGCGCCGACCCGATGCAGACCGGCTGGGAGGCCTGCCGCTTCGGCTGGTCGGCGTTCGTCGTGCCGTTCCTGTTCGTGCTCTCGCCGACGCTGCTGCTCATCGGGCCGGCGGCCGACGTGGCGCTCGCGCTCATCACCGCGACGCTGGGCATCTGGCTCGCCTCCATCGGCACCATCGGCTATTTCATGCGGCCGATGGGCGCCGGGCTGCGGCTCGCCTTCGGCGTTTCCGGGGTCCTGGCGCTGATTCCCGCCGGCGCCTTTCCCGGGGCGGTGTGGACCGACGTCGCCGGCGCCGCGGGCGGCGCGGCGCTGATCGCGCGCGAGCTCTGGCTGCACCGCGCGCGCCGCGCCGCCGCCCCGGCCTGATGGCCCGTCCAGCCATCCCCTGATGGCTGCCTTGATTGCGGCCTTCGGCTGCTCGCACAGCCCGGCGCTCAACAGCCCGCTCGAGGACATGGCCGGCCACGCGCGCCGGGATGCGCAGTACCTGCATCACCTCGACCGGGAAGGCAAGCACGTCAGCTTCGGCGAGCTCGCCGCGAAGAACGACTTCTCCGCCGAGGTCACGCCGGAAATCATGCAGCTGCGCATCGCCGCATGCGCCGCAGCGATCGAACGCCTTGGACGATCCATTCATGAAAAGGACCTTGACGCGCTCATCGTCGTCGGCGACGACCAGAAGAAGCAGTACCTCCGCCCCCTGCTGCTCCCCGGGAACCTAGGCTGCTTTTTTCGTCACCTCGAGCACGTACAGCCGCGCGCGGAACTCCTCGAGCTCGACGAGTATGCGCCGGCGCGCCCAGTTGCCGCTACCGCAGCCGGAGAAGAGGTCGGCGCCGTGGCCCTCGACCGCCGCGAGGCGCGCGCTGCACTCGGGGTCGGCGGCGGCCTTGGCGGCGATGTGGCAGAGCTTGCGCAGCGCGGCGAGGGAGGCCGCGCTGGCGCGGCCGCCGGCGTGGCGGATGACCAGCTCGCGCAGGGCGTAGCAGGCCTCGCGTGCGGTGTCCATGGCCGCCATGTTGACCCCGGATGGGCGGCGCTCGCGTGAAGCGCCGGCAGTCCTTACGGACTATCAGCTGACCGTGACTTTTACCGCGTTCTTCTCGAGCAGCGCGACCAGGGCGTCGGTGTGCTCGCGCTCGCGCGTCTCGACCAGGAACTCGACCTCGGGGGAGCGCACCGAGGCGGTGCCGAAGATGCGCTGGTGCTGCACCTCGACGATGTTGCCGCCGGCCGCGGCGATCATCGCCGCCACCTTGGCGAGGCTGCCCGATACGTCGGGCATGGTGACGCGCAGGCGCGCGAGGCGCCCGTCGCGCACCAGGCCGCGCATCAGCACCGAGGCGAGCACGCGGCTGTCGATGTTGCCGCCGGAGATGGGGATGCCGACTTTCCTGCCGGCGAAGCGCGCCGGCTGCTCGAGCAGCGCCGCGAGCGCCGCGGCGCCGGCGCCCTCGGCCACCGTCTTCTCGATCTCGATCAGCGCCACCACCGCGCGCTCGATGGTCTCCTCCTCGACTACGCTCACCTCTTCGACCAGCCTGCGCACGACCTCGAACGCGAGGCTGCCGACGTCCTTCACCGCGATGCCCTCGGCGATGGTGTCGCCGCCCACCTTGACCGGCAGCCCGGCGAGCTTCTGCTGCATGGAGGGATAGCTGCGCGATTCCACGCCGTAGACCTTGATCAATGGTTTGAGGGCTTTCGCGGCGACGGCGATCCCCGAGATGAGGCCGCCGCCGCCTACCGGCACCACCAGGGCATCGAGGTCGGGCACCGCCTCGAGCATCTCCAGGCCGACCGTGCCCTGGCCGGCGACGACCAGGCGGTCCTCGTAGGGGTGCACGAAGACCAGGTGCTCGCGCGCGGCGCGCTCGTGCGCGTGGGCGCCGGCCTCATGCAGCGAGTCGCCCGCCAGCACCACCTCGGCGCCGTGCACCTCGGTGTTGCGGATCTTCGAGTTGGGCGAGCCCCTGGGCATGACGATCACCGCGCGCACGCCCAGGCGCGCCGCGTGGTAGGCGACCGCCTGCGCGTGGTTGCCGGCGCTCATGGCGATGACGCCGCGCCGGCGCTCCTCGGGGCTCAGCGCCAGCAGGCGGTTCAGCGCGCCGCGCTCCTTGAACGAGGCGGTGAACTGCAGGTTCTCGAACTTGAGGAACACCTCCGCGCCGGTGAGCCGCGACAGCGTGCGGCTGTGCACGCAGGGCGTGTGCTCGACGGCGCCCTTGATGCGCGCCGCCGCGGCGCGGATCTCGTCGATCGTCGGTGCCCGCAACGCACGGGTTTCCGATCCGTTCGCGAGCGCGTCGTCAGAGCTTGCGGACTTGTTCATAGCGGCGGCTCGCGGCCACGGCTGGTGTGCCAGAAAGCCAGGATTTCGAGGGAGTCATCGGTGGCGCGGTAATAGACGTGATACCTGATTCGGGAAATCGTAATTCGGCGGACGTCCTTGAGCTTGGCATTGCGAGCGGCAGCACCGAGGCCGGGTTGAACGAGCAAGAGACTGAAAAGGCGGTCGAGCTCCTCGCGAATTGCGCCCGGTGCCGAAGGCCGGTTTGCTTTCCACCATGCTGCTGCTGCCTCGATCTGCGCCTGAGCGTCCCGCGCAATCGACAGCCGGCGAGTCACCCGAAGCGGCGGAGCCGCTCCCGGAGGTCTTCCCAGGAGATGACGTCGCCCCGCTCCGCCTGAGCGATAGCCGTCATCAATGCCCTTTCATCCTCGGGCCCGACCTCGAAGGTTTCGTCCTGGTCCCGGGCCACCACGGTAACGACGGAGCCTTCGGCCAATGGTTCTCCTTCGAGCACCACTTTGCCTCCGATGACCTTTCCGGTGGCAACTTTCATCGGCGAAACGCTGCTCCTCCGGCGAGCGCCTGCTCTCCGGAAATGACGTCGTCGGGGTTCCTCTCGTGCTCGGCTACGCGTTCGTCGATGACCGCCCGGTGCGCGTCACCCAACGGTACAGACGACGGGTCTGACGCCAGACTCGCCCAAATGATCTCGAGAAGCTTCATCCGCTCCTCGGGAGGAAGCCTCAGGATTTCAGCGACGTCGGTCTCGCTCACGAAGTCTAGGGTATCACTGCTCGGTGTAGCGGTTCCACTACACCAAGGCGAAGCGCTAGACGTGTAACGGTGGGGCCGCCATGCTGCCGCGATGTACGGCATCCACAGCCGCGCGCTGCGCCGCGCCGCCGAGATCCTCGGCGGCACGCCGGCGCTGTGCGACTACCTGCAGGTGCCGGCGGGCGAGCTGCGGCGCTGGCTCGCCGGCGAGGTGACCCCGCCGGCGGGCATCTTCTTCAGGGTGGTCGACCTGATCGTCGAGGCGGGCGAGGTCAGCGCGCCAGCGCCTTCTCGACCGACTTCAGAAGACGATCGACCAGGACCGGCTTGAGGATGTAGTCGGCGGCGCCGAGCGCTGTGGCACGCGCCGCGCCGTCCTCGACCGAGGTGAGGAAGATGACCGGCATCTTCGGCAGCGCGCTGTCTGCGCGCAGCGCCTCGACGAGCTGGAAGCCGTCCATGTTCGGCATGTCGACGTCGCAGACGATGAGGTCGGGCGCCGACTTCAGCACCGCGTAGCCGGCGCCGATGCCGTCCTCGGTGACCGTGACTTCGTAGCCGGCGTGCTCCAGGTGCAGCCGCAGCAGCTCGCGCATGCTTTCGTCGTCCTCGACGACGAGGATCTTCGAAGCCATGACGCATTATAGGTTTATCATTTCCGGCCGATGGAACTCGACCTTCGCGGTCCCGCTCGGGCGCTCCTCGCCGGCGAGGCCCTGCTCAGGGCCTTCACCGAGTACTCGCCGCTGCTCATGTGGGTCAAGGACCGCGAGCGCCGCTACGGCTTCGTCAACGCGCCGTTCCTCAAGCGCTTCGGCCTGCGCCGCGAGCAGGTGCTCGGCCGCACCGACGCCGAGCTCTTCCCGCGCGCCCAGGCCGAGGCGTTCATGCGCAACGATGCCGAGGTGCTCGCCTCCGGCGCGCCGCGGCAGTTCGAGGAGACCGCGGGCTACGTCGACGGCGAGCGCGTCAGCGTGGTGATCAAGTTCCCGGTGCGCGGCGCCTCCGGCGAGGTCGAGGGCGTCGGCGGCGTGGCGGCCGACATCACCGAGCGCAAGGCCGCCGAGCGGGCGCTGCGCGAGCAGCGCACCCTGCTCGAGGAGGCGCAGAAGGTGGCGGGGCTGGGCTGCTGGGAATGGGACCCGTCCGCCGGCAGGCTGCACTGGTCGGAGGAGCTCTACCGCATCTACGGCGTCGAGCCGGGCGGCTTCCGGCCCACCTTCGAGGCCTATCTCGATTTCCTGCACCCGGAGGACCGCGCGCGCGTGAGCGAGAGCGTCGCCGCGGCGCTCGCCGAGGGCGGCGGCTTCCGCCACGAGGAGCGCATCGTGCGGCGCGACGGCGCCGTCAGGACGTTGCGTAGCCAGGGCGAAGTGGTGAAGAGCGAAACCGGCCGGCCGCTGAAGGTGCTCGGCGCCTGCTTCGACGTCACCGAGCAGAAGGCCGCCGAGGAGCGGCTGCGCGCCGCGGCGCAGACGCTCTCGCGCCTGTCGCGGCGCCTGGTCGAGGCGGAGGAGGCCGAGCGCCGGCGCATCGCCCGCGAGCTGCACGACCGCGTCGGCCAGAACCTCTCGGCGCTGAACATCAACCTCGACATCGTGCTCGGGCAGCTCGGCGAGAAGGCGGGGCAGGAGGTGCGGGTGCGCCTGCGCGACTCGCTCGCGCTGGTCGACGGCACGCTGCAGAGCATCGAGAACGTGATGGCGGACCTGCGCCCGCCGCTGCTCGACGAGTACGGGCTGGGCGCGGCGCTCGGCTGGCACGCCGAGGAGTTCGTGCGGCGCACGCAGCTGCGCGTCGAGCTCGAGGACCTCGCCAGGGAGCGCATCCGCGAGCTGCGCCCGGAGGCGGCGGTGACGCTGTTCCGCATCGCGCAGGAGGCGCTGAACAACGTCGCCAAGCATGCGCACGCCGACAGAATAAGGATCATGCTGGAGATCAAGGCGAACACCTTTCTCCTCGAGGTCCGGGACGACGGCCGCGGCTTCGACCCGGCGGCGCCGACCTCGCGCCTGGGCATGCGCTCGATGCGCGAGCGCGCCGAGGCCGCGGGCGCGGCCCTCGAGGTCGAGAGCGCGCCGGGGCGCGGCACCGTGCTGCGCGTAAAGGCGCCCCTGTGATCCGCATACTCATCGCCGACGACCATGGCGTGGTCGCCGAAGGCCTCAAGCATCTCATCGAGGCGCAGGCCGACATGCAGGTGGTGGCGATCGCCGCCGACGGCCGCGAGGCGGTGCGCGCGGCGCGCGAGCTGCGGCCCGACGTGGTGCTGATGGACCTGTCGATGCCCGAGCTGAACGGCGCCGACGCGGCGCGCGCCATCCTCGAGCGCGACGCGAAGTGCCGCGTCATCGTGCTCTCCATGTACTCCGAGCGCGAGTACGTGCGCCGCGCCCTCAAGGCCGGCGCCGCCGGCTACGTGGTCAAGCGCTCGGCGGCCAAGGAAGTGGTCGAGGCGATCCGCGCCGTGTCCGGCGGCGGGCGCTACCTCAGCCCGCGCGTCGCCGACGTGGCGATCGACGACAGCGCCGGCGAAAGCTCGGGCGACCCCCTTTCGCGCCTCTCGGCGCGCGAGCGCGAGGTGCTGCAGCTCCTCGCCGAGGGCCGCACCGGCGCCGAGATCGCCCAGCGCCTGTCGCTCTCGCAGAAGACCGTCGAGACCTACCGCGCGCGCCTGGTCGAGAAGCTCGGCATCCGCGACGTGGCGGGGCTGGTACGATTCGCGATCCAGCGCGGCCTCGTGTCCCTCGACGAAGGCGGAACCAAGAGCTGATGCTGCGCGCGCTCTTCCTCGCGTTCGCGCTGCTGCTCGCGCAGCAGGTGGCGCTCGGCCATGCGCTCTGGCACTTCGACCCCGAGCACTCGCACGACGAAGGCGGGGCGCTGCTCTGCCCGCTGCACGCCGCGCTCGGCACGGTGTGCGGCGGCGTCGACGCAGCGCCGCCCGCGGTCGCCTTTGCTGAGCTTGTTGCATCGGCATTCCAGGCTCTCGGGGTGGGCGACCCCGGCCTGCCGGCGCCCAGCCCTTCCTCCAGAGATCCGCCCAGCGTCTCCCTGAAGTAAAGACCGCAGCTCTTTAACTTTCAGAGGGAGACACGCATGACCCGCTTCATCGCGGCCATGGCGCTCGCCATGGCCCTCACCGCGCACGCCCAGGATGTGCGCGACGAATTGCAGCAGCTCAAGGGCCGCATCGCCGAGCTCGAGAAGCGCAGCCCGCGCGCCGAGTCGGCCTTCAATCCCGGTATCTCGCTCGTCCTGCAAGGGCGATACGTGCACCAGGAAGAGGAGATCGCGGAGCGCCACATCACCGGCTTTGCCGCCCCCGGGCACGCGCACGGCGGCGGGCGCGGCTTCAACGTCGACCACAGCGAGCTGGTCCTTTCCGGCAGCATCGACCCCTACTTGCGCGGGCTTGCCACCTTCGCCATCGCCGACGAGGAGGTCGAGGTCGAGGAGGCCTGGTTCCAGACGCTGGCGCTCGGCGGCGGCTTCACTTTGCGCGGCGGGCGCTTCCTGTCCGGCATCGGCTACGTCAACGAGCAGCATCCGCATGCCTGGGACTTCGCCGACCAGAACCTCATGTACCGGGCGCTCTTCGGCGAGCACCTGATCCACGACGGCGTGCAGCTGAGATGGCTCGCGCCGACGGATCTGTTCCTCGAGCTTGGCGCCGAAGCCGCGCGCGGGCAGTTCTTCCCCGGCTCGGCGGCCGCGGGCGACCGCAACGGCGCCGGCGCCTGGGCGGCGTTCGCGAAGGTCGGCGGCGACCTGGGCGACTCGCACAGCTGGCGCGCCGGGATCAACTACCTCGCCGCGCGCCCCCGCCAGCGGCCGGGGGAATTCGAGGATGCGAACGATGTCGAGGCGGAAACGGCGCTGAGCGGCGACTCCAGGACCTGGATCGTCGACTTCGTGTGGAAGTGGGCGCCGCAGGGCAACCCGGCGCGGCGCCACTTCAAGCTGCAGGCGGAGGTTTTCGAGCGCGAGGAGGAGGGCGAGCTCTTCTGCGCGGACAACACCGCGGGCGGCGGCGCCTGCACCGGGCTGAGCGACGCCTACCGCTCGAAGCCGTCGGGCTGGTACGCGCAAGGCGTCTTCCAGTTCATGCCGCGCTGGCGCGCCGGATACCGCTACGACCGGCTCGATCCGGGCAGCGCCGCCTTCGGCGCCAACCCGATCCCGCACCCGGACGACAAGCCCTACCGGCACAGCGTCATGCTCGACTTCTCCCCGAGCGAGTTCTCGCGCTTCCGGGTGCAGCTCGCGCAGGACAAGTCCATGGCGGGCATCACGGACAACCAGCTCGTCCTGCAGTACATCCACAGCCTCGGCGCCCACGGCGCGCACAGGTTTTGAGATGAGGATCCTCCCGGGATGGATGCTGTTGGCCGTCTGCTCCCCGGCCTTCGCATTGAACATCTTCGCCTGCGAGCCGGAATGGGGCGCGCTGGCCAGGGAGCTCGCGCACGAGAGCGCGCGCATCTACGTCGCCACCACCGCGCTGCAGGATCCGCACCGCATCGAGGCGCGCCCGAGCCTCATCGCGCGCGCGCGCAGCGCCGACCTGGTGGCGTGCACGGGGGCGGAGCTCGAGACGGGCTGGCTGCCGCAGGTGCTCGCGCAATCGGGCAACGCGCGCATCCAGCCCGGCCGGCCCGGCTATTTCGAGGCCGCCGCATCGGTCGAGCTGCTCGAGCGGCCGGCGCGGCTCGACCGCTCGCTCGGCGACGTGCATCCGGGCGGCAACCCGCACCTGCACCTCGACCCGCGCAACGTCGCCAAGGTCGCCGTCGCGCTTTCGCAGCGGATGACCGAGATCGATTCTTCCAACGGGAATGCTTATCGCCAAAGACTGCAAAGCTTCCTGACGCGCTGGAACGAGGCGACGCGCCAATGGCAAGCGCGCGGGGCGCCGCTGCGCGGCATGCCGGTCGTCGTGCAGCACCGCAACCTGAGCTATCTCATGGCGTGGCTGGGCATGCGCGAGGTCGCGGCGCTCGAGCCCAAGCCCGGGCTGCCGCCCGGCGCGGCGCACCTCGCCGAGGTGCTGGAGCGGCACAAGCGCGACCCGGCGAAGGCGGTGCTGCGCGCCGCCTACGACGACCCGCGCGCCTCGGAATGGCTCGCGAGCCGGGCCGGCATTCCCGCGCTGGTGCTGCCCTACACGGTCGGCGGCAGCGCCGCGGCGCGGGACCTGTTCTCGCTCTTCGAGGACACGCTGGCGCGGCTCGCGCCATGAGCGCCGAGCTCGGCATCCTCTGGCCGGCGCTCGCCGCCGGGCTGGTGGTCGCCGCGACGCACGTGCCGCTCGGCATGCGCGTGCTCGAGCGCGGCATCGTCTTCATCGACCTCGCCGTGGCGCAGTTCGCCGCGCTCGGCGTGGTGGCGGCGGACGCGCTCGGCTTCGGCGGGCAGCCCCTCGCGGTGCAAGGCGCCGCGCTCGGCGCGGCGCTCGCCGGGGCGCTGGTCCTCGAGCGCACCGAGCGCCTCTGGCCCGAGGTGCAGGAGGCGGTGATCGGCGTCGGCTTCATCCTCGCCGCCAACGCGGCGATCCTCCTTCTCGCCGCCAACCCGCACGGCGCCGAGCATCTCAAGGACCTCCTCACCGGCCAGATCCTCTGGGTGACGCCAGGGCAAGTCGGCGCGGCCGCGCTGGTGTCGGCCGCCGTCCTCGCCGCCTGGTTCGGTCTGCGTCCCGGCAGGACCGGCTTCTACCTCGTGTTCGCCGTGGCGGTGACGGTCTCGGTGCAGCTTGTCGGCATCTACCTCGTGTTCGCGACGCTTATCGTGCCGGCGCTGGCGACCCGGTCGATGAAGAATCGGCTCGCTCTCGCGTATGCGCTGGCGGCCGTCGCTTATGTCGCTGGCCTCGCCTTGTCGCTCGCCACCGACCTGCCCGCGGGGCCGCTCGTCACCTGCGCGATCGTCTTGCCCGGGCTGGCCGCGGTGCCGGGGTGGCGGCGGCGGCGCTGACCGGCGGCAGGGTGGCGACGAGCTCGGCCACGGCGTCGGGCGACAGCGGCTTCTTGAGGTAGTGCGCGAAGCCGGTCTCGCCGGCGAGCAGCCGGTCGCTCTCGCGCGACCAGCCGGTGACCGCCAGGGGCGCTCCGCGTCGGCGATCAGCACCCGGCGCTTCGGGCGGGCGCGGCCCGACGCCTCGACGAGCTCCTCGAGGCGCCGCTGCGCGCTCGCGCACCCGGGCTGCGTCGAGCGCCCTGTCGCCGTCTGCCGTGCCGTGCTGTCGACGAATCGCTACAACGCCTGCCGGCGGCGTGAAATGCTCCTCGTCGACGAACTTCTACGGTGCGCCGCCTGCTTCCTCGACAGACTCGGCGCGCGCCCTCCGGTAGGGTGGGGCCGTGAACGAAGAAGAACTGATCTCCAAGCTGCGCCAGATCGAGGAGCAGGCGCGGCTCACCCTCGAGGAGTTCCCGAAGAACCTGACGCGCGAGCGCCAGCGCATGATCATCGCGCTGGCGAAGTACATCCGCGCCGACATCGAGGATCGCACGCCGGCATCCGCCGAAGCCTTGGCCCGCCTCGATGCCGGCGACGCCGCCGCCTCGAAGGAAAAGCAGGCATGACGGCGCTGGACGACGGCAGCGACGGCGCGCACGCACGCTCGTCTCGTGCTCTTCGGGATTCTCGCCGCGGCCGTGTTCCAGTACTTCCACCTGGACGCGCTGCTCGAGGTCGTGTCGCTGCGCGCGCTGATCGTCTTCGTCCTCCCCGGCGCCGCCGGCTGAGCCTCAGGGCTCCGCGCGGTTGCAGCGCGGAAACTGCCGGTGCATCGCCCGGTACTGGGCGAGGAGCTCGCGCTCCTTTCTCGCCGGGTCGAGGGCGAGCTGCCAGGCGTAATGCGAGGCGCGCGCCGTGCACGGGTGGCGCCTGAGCAGGTGCTCTTCGAGAACGGCGCGCAGAGTCGAGGGGCGCCCCGCGCGGCCGCTGGAGATTAGCGCGCGCAGGGCCCCCCCCCCGGAGACCCCCGGCCGCGCCGGCCGCAGAGACACCCAGGGGGGCGGGCACACCCCC
>JBQTJF010000224.1:0-19949 GCA_052387375.1 Betaproteobacteria bacterium | reverse complement strand
AGCAGCGCCTGGTGATCACCGACCTCGACAAGCAGGAGCACGAGTACCTGATCGCCAAGGACAAGCACCTGCTGGTGCACGACGGCCAGGTGGTGAACAAGGGCGAGATGATCGTCGACGGGCCGGTCGACCCGCACGACCTGCTGCGCCTGCTCGGCATTGAGGAGCTGGCGCGCTACATCATCGACGAGGTGCAGGACGTGTACCGCCTGCAGGGCGTGAAGATCAACGACAAGCACATCGAGGTGATCGTGCGGCAGATGCTGCGCCGCATCGAGGTCGACAACCCCGGCGACACGCCCTTCATCCAGGGCGAGCAGGTGGAGCGCGCCGAGCTCCTCGAGGAGAACGAAAAGGCGGTGAAGGCGGGCAAGCAGCCGGCGACCTATCGCAACATGCTGCTCGGCATTACCAAGGCCTCGCTCTCGACCGATTCGTTCATCTCGGCGGCCTCCTTCCAGGAGACCACGCGCGTCCTCACCGAGGCGGCGATCATGGGCAAGCGCGACGAGCTGCGCGGCCTGAAGGAGAACGTGATCGTCGGCCGCCTCATCCCGGCAGGCACCGGCCTCGCGTACCACAACATCCGCAAGGCGCAGGCGGCCGAGCCGGTGCTGGCGGAGATCGCGCCGAGCGCGCCGGAGACGGCGCCCTCCACCGAGGCCACCACCGCCGGCGCGGCCGGCGGCGGATAGCACGCCGTTCGTCCGTCAAAAGGCGCCTTCGGGCGCCTTTTCTTTCTGCGCATTGAAAATCCCGGTCAGGAGGGTGACCCTTTTCCCAAGCTTTGCACTCCATCCACTTGATACGGCTAGCGAAGTCCACTAGTCTGCCCGGCAAATGACGCCAAGGGAGCGAAGCGGCTTCACCCTCGTCGAGCTGGTCATGGTGATCGTGATCCTCGGCATTCTCGCCGCCGTGGCGGTGCCGCGCTTCCTCAACCTGAGCGACGACGCGCTCGCCGCCTCGCGCGCTGGCGTCACCGGCGGGCTGAACGCGGCGGTGCAGATCGTGCACTCGCGCTGGCTGGCGCAGGGCAGCCCCGGCACGGTGACCCCGGACGGCGGCACGCCGATCACCATGAACGCCGCCGGCTATCCCGACGTCGGCACCACGTACGCGAGCGCGGCGACCTGCGCCGCGCTGGTCGGCAACCTCCTTGGCCAGACGCCGCCGAGCAGCAACGCCGATTGCACCGGCGTGACCGTGCCCCTGCGCGCCGCGTACAGCGGCGGCGCCTGCCGGGTGCACGCCTGCCCCAAGGACTTCGCCGCGCCGATCGTGCTCACGCCGACCGCGGCGAACTGATGCGCCGGCGAGCCAGCGCCGCGCGCGGCTTCACCCTGCCGGAGCTGATCATGGTGCTGGTCATCATCGCCGCGCTCGCCGCTCTCGCCATCCCCCAGTTCGTCACCACGCGCGGTTTCGCCTCGCGCGGGTTCTACGTCGAGGCGCTCGGCGTGGTGCGCTTCGCGCAGAAGACCGCCATCGCCTGGCGCCGGCCGATCACGGTGTGCGTCGCCGCCACCGAGATCAGCGCCATCGCCAACGCCAACTGCGCGGCGCCGGTGACGCTCGCGCATCCCACCACCGGGGGGCTGCTCAGGGCGACCGCTCCTTCGGGCGTCACGCTGGCGCCGGTGGGCAGCTTCAGCTTCGACGGCCTCGGCCGCCCGACCCCTGCGCTGACCATCGTGGTGAGCAGCACCATCGTCGACGACCCGGCGCGGCAGATCGTGGTCGCCGTCGAAACAGGATATGTGTCGCGCTAGCGCCCAGCGCGGCGTCTCGCTGGTCGAGCTGATCGTCTTCATCGTCGTGGTCAGCACCGCGGTGATGGGCGTGCTCGGCGCGCTCAACGTCGCCACGCGCTCGAGCGCCGACCCGATGCTGCAGAAGCAGGCGCTGGCGATCGCCGAGGCGCTGCTCGAGGAGATCCAGCTGCAGCCCTTCACCTACTGCGATCCCGACGACGCCGCCGCGGCGAGCGCGCTGTCGAGCGCCGACTGCACCGGCGGCGCCGGCGGCCCGAACGACGAGAACCGCCTGCCGCTCGGCCCCGAGGCGGGCGAGGCGCGCGCCAGCGCCACCACGCCCTTCGACAACGTCAGCGACTACAACGGCTTCGCCATGGGGCCGGGCATCACCGACCTCACCGGCGCGGCCATCGCCGGCCTGGGCAATTACAGCGCCTCGGTCGCCGTGGCGAACCAGGGCCTCGGCGCCGTGCCGCCGGCCGACTCGCTGCTCATCACCGTGACCGTGACCGGCCCGGGAGACACCACCGTGGTGCTGCACGGCTACCGCCTTCGCTACGCGCCGAATGCATTGCCATAAGCCATTGAAACAATGCGGCGTGACGTTGATCGAGCTGGTGATCGTCATCACCATCACCGCCATCATCGCCGGCGCCGTGGCGGTGTTCATCGCGCGGCCGGTGGAGGGCTACATCGACGCCGCGCGCCGCGCCGAGCTGACCGACATCGCCGACACCGCGCTGCGGCGCATGACCCGCGACCTGCGCACCGCGCTGCCCAACAGCATCCGCATCGTCGAGAGCCCGCCGGGCAGCGGCGTGCTCTACCTCGAGTTCCTGCAGACGAGCGGCGGCGGCCGCTACCGCGCGCAGGCCGACGCCGGCGGCGGCGGCGACAGCCTGGATTTCGCCGCCGCCGACGCGAGCTTCGACGTGATCGGCGCCCTGCCGGCCTTCGCCGGGGGCGAGTCGATCGTCGTCTACAACCTCGCCGCGAGCGGCGCGGTGGCCAACGCCTACGCCGGCGACAACCGCGCCGCGTACGCGTCGAGCGCGGGCAGCACCATCACCCTCGCCGCGGCCACGCAGTTCCCCTTCCCCTCGCCCGGCAAGCGCTTCCAGGTCGTGCCGCACGCCGTCACCTACGCCTGCAACCCCATCAACGGCGAGCTGCGGCGCTACTGGGACTACGGCATCCTGGCCGCGCAGCCCACGCCGCCGGCGACGCCCAACAACGCGCTGCTCGCGAGCGGCGTCACCGCCTGCGGGTTCTCCTATGCCAGCGGCGCCGGGCTGCGCAACGGCGTGGTGACCCTGTCGCTGCGCATTGAGCGCGCCGCCGAGCCGATCCAGCTCTTCCAGCAGGTCCATGTCAGCAATGTGCCCTGAGCGCCGCGCGCGCGGCTTCAGCATCGTCGCCGCGATCTTCCTCCTGCTCGTGCTCACGCTGCTGGGCGCGATCATCGTCTCGGTGGTTGGCATCCAGCAGGCCTCCAGCCAGGTGGATCTCCTCGGCGTGCGCGCCTACCACGGGGCGCGCGCCGGCCTCGAGTGGGGCGCCCAGTCGGTGCTCGACCCGCACAACACGCTCAACCCGGCGAGCTGCTCGCCGGTGGTGATGCCGGGCTGCCCGGCCTCGCCGACCAATCTGAACACGCTCGGCGCGTCGCTCTCGCCCTTCACCGTCACCGTCACCTGCGCGCAGAGCGCCGACACCACCGAGGGCAACCGCAACGTGCGCGTCTTCACGCTGGTCGCCACCGCCTGCAACCAGCCTTCGGGCGGCGCCTGCCCCAACCCGGCGCCCGCCGGCGAGTACGTCGAGCGCCAGCTGCAGGCCTCGCTCGCCAAGTGCAAGGACAGCACGGCCACCGCGCCGCGCTGCGACTGCTCGCCATGAGGCGCGCTTCGCTCTTGTTCCTGGTGGCGCTCGGCGGCGGCCTCCTGTCCGCGGCGGTCGACGCGCAAGTGCAGACCTTAAGCCCGGCGTCGTGCACCAGACTGGGTGGTCCCGGGGCGAACTGGAACAATCCGGGCAGGGCGGTGTCGAGCAACAATCAGTACGCCTCGGCTTCGGTCGACGGCACCGTCACGGATCCGCTGCGCTGCGTGAATTACGGCTTCGCCATCCCGGCGACCGCAACGATCCTGGGCGTCGAAGTCAGACTCGAGCGCAAGTCCAACCGCACTACTAACGGCGGCAGCCGCGACAACACGTTCTTCCTCGTCAAGGCGGGCGTTGCAGTCGGCGCCAACCGCGCCACCGCCACCACCTATACCACCACCGACACGGTGGAGGTCCACGGCGGCCCGGCCGATCTCTGGGGCACGACGTGGACGCCGGCGGAGATCAACGCCGCGAACTTCGGCGCCGTCTACACCGGCACCAAGCCGAGCGCGGCGGGGCCGGCGCACACCATCACCGTCGACCACATGCAGATCACGGTGTACTACTCGATCCCGCCGGGCAGCTTCAACGCCTTCGAGACCACCACGGTAGCGGGCGCGATCAACGGCGTCATCAGAACCAGGGTGGCTGGTACGGCCTTCAGCCTCGATGTCGTGGCAATCCTGTCCGGCGCGCAGCTGGGCTCGTTCAACGACGCCGTCATCGTCGAGCTCCTCGGCAACAACTCGCTCGGCGTGCCGCTGGACGCCAGCAACTGCCCGACCGCCTTCACGCTGGTGCAGACCGTGGCGCCGAACCCGAACATCGCGGCAGGGCGATCGACCGTCAATTTTGCCGCGGTGCCCAATTCCTGGCGCGACGTGCGCGTGCGCGTGCGCTGGCCGGTCGGCGCGCCCACCGTGACGAGCTGCTCGACCGACAACTTCGCCATCCGCCCGGCGAGCTTCTCGCTCGCCGTCACCGACAACGACTGGGAGACGGCCGGCACGGGCCGCGCGCTGACCAATACCGGCGCCGCCGGCGGCGTGGTGCACAAGGCGGGGCGCAGCTTCACTCTCACCGTGACGCCTTCGCCCGGCACCGCGAGCAATTACAACGGCGACCCGACGGTGAGCGCGCTCGGCTGCACGCTGCCCGCGCCCTGCGCGAACGGCGCGCTCGCGGTCGGCGTCTTCGCCGGCGCCGGCACGCGCACCAGCAACACCGCCACCTACAGCGAGGCCGGCGCCTTCAACCTGACGCTCGTCGACGATACCTTCGCGGCGGTCGACGGCGCCGACGGCACTCCGGCCGACTGCAGCGCCGCCGGGCGCCATGTCTGCCAGTCGCCGGCGCCGCTCGCGGTCGGCCGCTTCGTGCCAGACCACTTCGCTCTCACCGCGGTGACGCAGCCGGTGTTCCGCACCTTCGACACGACCGACGCCACGTGCAGCGTGCCGCCCGCCGGGCCGCCGCGCAGCTTCACCTACGTCGGCCAGCCCTTCGGCTACGCCACCACGCCGGTCGCCACCGTGGCGGCGCGCAACTCCGCCGGCGGCACCACCACCAACTACCGCGGCGTGCTGTGGAAGCTCACCGCCGCGGGCGTGTCGCAGTCGCTCGCCAACGCACCGGTGCTGCCGCTCGACACGACGGGGATCCTCGCCGCCACGCTCACCGAGACCCCGGACACCGGCACCGGCACGCTGTCGGCGAACGCCGGCGACAAGGTCGCTTTCGTGCGCGACAACGCCACGCCGAGCGCGCCTTTCAACGCCGCGCTTTCCCTCGACTGGAGCGTCGCCGACGCCGCCGAGGCCGGGCCGAACCAGGGCACCATCGGCACCGCCGCGGCGCTCAGCTTCAACGGCGGCGGCCCCGGCATCGCCTTCGACTCGGGAGCCGAGTTCCGCTACGGCCGGCTGCGCCTGGGCAACAACCACGGCTCGCAGCTCGTGCCGCTGCCGGTGACGATGGAGACGCAGTACTGGAGCGGCGCCGCCGGCTTCTTCACCAACGCCGCCGACCATTGCACCTCGATCGCCAGCGCGAGCATCGCCATGAGCAGCTTCTCCGGCAACCTGGCCGCGTGCGAGACCGCCGTGAGCGGCGGCGGCAGCCTCACCGCCGGGCGGCGCATCCTGCTGCTCGCCGCGCCGGGCAACGCCAACGACGGCAGCGTCATCCTCAGCGCCAACCTCGGCGCCGCGGCGAGCGGCACGACCTGCCTTGTCGTGGGCGGCGCGACCAGCCCGGCCGCCGGCGCCGACCGCGCCTACCTGCGCGGCAACTGGAGCGGCGCGGCCTACGACGACGACCCGGGCGCGCGCGCCACCTTCGGCGCCTTCCGCGGCGCCGGCGAAGTGATCTTCATGCGGGAGAACTTCTAGGCCGCCAGCGCGGCCGCGTCGCGCGCGATGCCCCGCGCCGCCTCGCCCAGCACCCCGAGCAGCTCGGGCGCGCGCGACTGCGGAAAGCCCTCCGAGCTGCCGGCGACGCTCACCGAGGCGAAGGCGCTGCCGCGCGCGTCGCGGACGGCGATGCCGTAGGTGTTGACGCGCGGCACGATGTCGCCGAGGTGCACGCCGTAGCCGTGGCTCTCCGAGCGCCTGAGCATTCGCTCGACGGCCTTGACGCGCACCTCGCCGGACGTCTGCACGCGCCTCATGTTCTCGGCGACCACTGCGCGCGCCTCCTCCGCCGGCAGCGCGAGCACGATGGCGACGCCGCCCGCCGAGACGACCAGCGGGCGGCGCAGGCCCACCTCGTGCGAGAGCGCCTTGATCGAGGCGTCGCCGGCGTTGGCGGCGCAGACGAAGTCGCTGCCGCTCCTCAGGCAGAGGAAGGCGAAGCCGCCGGCGCGGCTCGCGGCGCGCGCGAGGTGCGGCGCGCAGGCGGCGCGGAAGCTTGCGTACGCAGGCAGGGCGAGCGACAGCTCGAAGAGCAGCGGGCCAGGCACGTAGCGCCGGTCGCCCTCGCGCTGGCGCGCCAGGCGCTCGCGCACGAAGAACGCCATGATGCGGTGCGCGGTGCCCTTGTCGAGCTCGCAGCGCCTGGCGAGGTCGGAAAGGCGCCAGCCGACGGTGCCGCGCGCGGCGAGCTCCTTCAGGAGCTGCGCGCCGCGCTCGAGGCTCTGCGTGCCGGACCTGTGCATAGTTTCACATTGTAAAACTCCAGCAGGTGCTGCAGCGCAGCGCCTTATTGCCTGCCACCCCGGCCGCGGAAATACTTCCCAGTCCCCAAGGAGGAGGTCCGATGCGAGCTCTCATCTCTCTTTTCGCCGTCCTGGTGGCTTCCAGCGTCCAGGCGTTCCCCATTGCCGGCAAGCCGGTGCGCGTGCTGGTCGGCTTCGCCGCCGGCGGTGGCACCGACGTGCAGGCGCGCATCGTGCAGCCGAAGCTTGCCGACGCGCTCGGCGTGCCGGTCATCATCGAGAACAAGCCCGGCGCGGGCACCGCGCTCGCGGCGGCCGAGACGGCGCGCTCGGCGCCCGACGGGCACACCATCCTTTACACGTTCAACGGCACGTTCGCGCAGCTGCCGTTCACGCAGTCGAGCGTGCCCTACGACCCGGTCAAGGACTTCACGCCGATCTCGCTCGGCGCGCGCGGCTCGCAGGTCCTCGTCGCGCACACCTCGGTCCCGGTGACCAGCATCAAGGAGCTCGCGGCGTGGGGCAAGGCGAACCCCGGCAAGCTGAACATCGCCTCCTTCGGCACCGGCACCTCCTCGCACATCTTCGCCGAGCTGCTGATGCGCCAGTCGGGCGTGCCGATGGTGCACGTGCCCTACAAGGGCGCCGGCGACGCGGTGAAGGACCTGCTCGCCGGCCGGGTGCAGCTCATGTTCGACGCCGCCACTACCGCCATCCCGAACGTCAGCACCGGCAAGCTGCGCATGCTCGGCGTGGTCGCCGAGACGCGCTCGAAGTTCCTGCCCAACGTACCCACCCTCGCCGAGCAGGGGCTCAAGGGCATCGACCTCCTCGGCTGGCTGGGCTGGTATGGGCCCGCGAAAATGGAAAGCCAGACCGTGCAGAAGCTCAATGCCGCGCTCGTCAAGGCCCTGGCGCATCCCGAGGTGCGCGCCGGCATCGAGAAAGGCGCCTACGAGGCGGTGTCCTCCTCGCCCGAGGAGCTTGCCGCCATCACGAAAGATTCCTACGAGCGCTGGGGCAAGATCATCCGCGAGCTGGGGATCAAGGCCCAATAGGTGAAATGATGCGGCTCACTCCGGAGGAGCAGGCCATGCTCGAGGGCCGCGAAGGCAAGGCCAGGCAGAAGGCCATGGACCTCCTCGTGCGCTACGGCGAGGCGCTCGGCGCCGAGCGCCTGGTGGACACCAACAACGTCTGCGGCACGGTCGGGGCAACGACGCCCTTCCTGCGCGAGTACGGCGCCAAGCACGGGCTCGACGCGGTGTTCTCCGAATTCAGCCTCGATAGCGCCGAGGTCGTCGAGATCCCAAAGGTCGCGGTGTACAGCTCGCACCTGCAGCAGGGGCTCGATCCCGACCACGCCGAGCGCCAGGGCATCCCGCCCGAGGTCGTGAAGATCTACCGGCAGGGCGAGGCCTACACCGCGCGGCTGGGCGTGCAGCCGCTCAACACCTGCGCGCCTTACACCGTGGGCAACGTGCCGACGAAGGGCGAGCACTGCGCGTGGATGGAGTCCTCCGCGGTCATCTACATCAACTCCGTGCTCGGCGCGCGCACCAACGCCGAGGGCCGCGAGAGCGCCGGCGCAGCCATGCTCACCGGCAAGATCCCCTACTGGGGCTACCACCTCGACGAGAACCGGCCCGGCACGCACCTCTTCGAGCTCGACGTCGAGGTCGAGTCCACCGCCGACTGGGGCCTGCTCGGCTACTACGTCGGCGAGCTGGTGCAGGACCGGGTGCCGGTCATCGCCGGCGTGCGCAAGGTGCCGAACCTGCCGCGCCTGAAGCACTTCGGCGCCGCCGCGGCGTCCTCCGGCGGCGTCGAGATGTATCACCTCGTCGGCATCACGCCGGAAGCGCCGACGCTGGAGGTCGCATTTGGCAGGAACAAGCCGGTCGAGCGGCTGCGCGTGGGCAAGGCAGAGTTGCGAAAGGCATATGACGCGGTGAATTCGACGGCCAGGGATACGAACGTCGACTTCGTCATGCTCGGCTGCCCGCACTACACCATCGAGCAGATCTGGGAGGCGTGCCGCCTGCTCGAGGGCAGGCGCGTGCACGAGAACGCCAGCCTGTGGATCTTCACGCCGCGGGCGACCAAGCAGCTCGCCGACCAGAACGGCTACACCAGGACCATCACTGAGGCCGGCGGCCACCTCATGTCCGATACCTGCTCGGCGCTGGGCCGGGTGCTGCCCAAGGGCACGAAGGTGGCGGCGGTCGACTCGGCGAAGCAGGCCCACTACTTGCCCGCGATCATGGGCGTGCAGTGCTGGTTCGGCAGTACCGAGGATTGCATTAACGCGGCGGTGACGGGCAGATGGAGTTCCCGCTTTGGGTAGTTCAGATAAAGTCACCCTGAAAGGCAGAAAAGTCGTCGGCGGCGTCGCCGAGGGCGAGGCGCTCGTCACCCGGGACCGCATCTCGGGCTGGGGCGGCATCGACCCGCGCACCGGCACGGTGATCGAGACGCGCCACGAGCTCAAGGGCCGGAGCTTCGCCGGCAAGGTGCTGGTCTTCCCCGGCGCCAAGGGCTCCTCGGGCTGGTCGGCGCAGTTCCACGTCGCGCGGCTCGCCGGCAAAGCGCCGCTCGCCATGGTGTTCAACGAGATGACGACGAAGATCGCCCTGGGGGCGGTGGTCACGCACGCGCCCTCGGTCACCGACCTCGACCGCGATCCCCTCGAGGTGATCGAGACCGGCGACTGGGTGAAGGTCGACGGCGACCGCGGTATCGTCGAAGTGACGAAGAAGGGCGATCGATGAACGTCCCCATCCGCACGGTGCGGCGCGCCGGGCGGAGCGCCTGGAAAGCCGAGGCGGACATCTGCGTGCTGGGCGCGGGCATCTCCGGCATTTCGGCCGCGCTCGAGGCCGCCGCGCTCGGCAGGAAAGTGCTGCTCGCCGACGGCCTGCCGGCGCTGGGCGGCCAGGCGGTGAACTCGATCATCGGCACCTTCTGCGGCCTCTTCTCCAACGGCCCGAAGCGCTTCCAGCTCACGCACGGCATCGCCGACGGCATCCTCCGGGACCTCGGCGCCAAGGGCGCGCTCTATCACAACGTCGGGCCAATGACGACGGTGGTCTACTACGAGGAAGTGGCGCTGGCGCGCTGGATCGAGCAGAAGGTGCGCGAGGCGGGCATCACGGTCGTGCTCGGCGCCGTTCTTCGCAATTGTTCTTTGGAAAATCGGAGAATCACGGAGCTCGAGCTCGCGACGCGCTACGGCGACGTGCGGCTCAAGGCGACCGGCTTCGTCGATGCGAGCGGCGACGCCGCGCTCACCTACACGGCGGGGCTCGCCTGCCGCGAGCCCGACGTGCCGCTCTACGGCACGCAGATGGTGGTGCTCGAGGGCATCGACGAGGCGCACGTGCCCAAGCGCGACGCCTTCGACAAGCGCCTGCGCGAGAAGGCGGACCAGTACGGCCTCGGTCGCAAGCAGGGCGTCGTGTTCTACTCGCCCGGGCGCGGCACCGCGGTGATGAACCTCACGCACGTCGAGACGCCGCTCGAGCCCTTCGCCGCCTCGCGCAACGCGCTCGTCGGCCGCGACGAGGCCGACAAGGTAGTGGCGTTCATGCGCGCGGAGTACCCTGAGGTCTTCGCCAAGGCCAAGGTGAGGAGCTACGGCCTGCCCGGCATCCGCCAGACGCGCTGGATCGTCTCCGCGCACCACCTCAGCGTGGACGAGGTGCGCCGCGGCACGCATTTTCCCGACGCGGTGGCGCGCACCTCATGGCCGATCGAGCTGCACGACCGCCTCGAGGGCTATGTCTGGGAGACCTTCGGCGACGAGCACATCCACACCGTGCCGCTGCGCAGCATGCTGCCCGCCGACTGCGACAACCTGGTCGCCGCCGGCCGCTGCATCGACGGCGACGCCGCCGCGCTCTCGAGCGTGCGCGTCATGGGCCCGTGCATCGCCATGGGCGCCGCCGCGGCGCACGCGCTCGACCTCGCCGGGTCGGGCAGCCTGCACCAGCTCGACATCGCCGCGCTGCGCGAGCGGCTGCGGGACAACATCGGCCATGAGCACGCCCACGCTGCGTAAGCTGCATCCGCTGTTTGCGTGCGAGATCCACGGGGCCGACCTGGAGAACCCCCGTGAGATCGAGAAAATCATGGACCGCTATGCCGTGGCGGTGCTGCGCGGGCAGCACATCTCCGACGAGCAGCACATCGCCTTCAGCCGCCGCTTTGGCGAGCTGGAGACTTCGCCCCATTTCGGCGTCGGCAAGGCCGGCAAGGTGCGCATGCGCCATCCCGAGCTCTTCGACGTCTCCAACCTCGACGAGGACGGCAACATCCTCGCCGAGGACGACCGCCGGCGCATGTTCCGCCTCGCCAACGAGATGTGGCACACCGACAGCTCCTTCGTCCCCGGCGGCGCGCGCTACTCGCTGCTGCACGCGATGGTCGTGCCCTCGCGCGGCGCCGACACCGAGTTCGCCGACATGCGCGCAGCCCATGATTCTTTGCCCCTTGAAAAAAGGAAACTCATTGACAGCCTGGTCGTGGAGCACTCGACCTTCTATTCGCGCAGCCTGATCGGCTACCGGTTCACGCCCGAGGAGCTGACGCGGCGCAGCGCGACGCCGCAGTACCTGGTGCAGACGCACCCGGCATCGGGGCGCAAGTCGCTCTATCTCGCCGCGCACGCCTCGCACGTGGTCGGCTGGCCGGTGGAGAAGGGCCGCGCGCTGCTGCGCGAGCTGACCGAGCACGCGACGCAGCCGCGGTTCGTCTACGTGCACAAGTGGCGCGCCGGCGACCTCGTCATCTGGGACAACCGCTGCACCATGCACCGCGCCACGCCCTTCCCCGACACGAACCAGCGCCGCGACCTGCGGCGCACCACCGTGCGGGGCGACCTGCCTATCGTCCGTGCGAGCTGAGCGCCGCGCCGTCCTGCACCGTCGCCTCGAGCGCGTACGGATCGACGCCCTCGAGGCAGCCGACGTTGACGCGCCAGGTCCCGGGGCGCATGCGCGGCCGGTGGAAGGTGTAGACGCCGCAGTGCCTGCAGAAGTAATGCCTGGCGACGCGCGTGTTCCACTGGTACAGGCCGAGCGCGTCTTCGCCGGCGAGGATCCTGAAGTCCTCGGCCTGCACGTTCGCCATCACCGCGCCGCGGCGGCGGCAGAAGCTGCAGTTGCAGCGCACCGCGGGCGAGAGCGTGGTGCGCGCCGAGAAGCGCACCGCGCCGCAGTGGCAGCTCCCGGAATAGGATGTCAGTTCACCCTGCATAGGAGGATGGCATGTATTTGAGCATAAGGAAGGCGCTTGTCGCACTCGTGCTGGCCGCGCCGGGCCTGGCCGGCGCGCAGCAGTTCCCGAGCAAGAACGTGAGCCTGATCGTGCCCAACCCGCCGGGCGGGTCGATGGACGTCATGGGTCGCGTCTTCGCCGACGCCCTGCAGAAGATGTGGGACGGCAAGCCCGTGATCGTCGAGTACAAGCCCGGCGCCGGCACCGCCATCGGCATGGAATACGTGGCCAAGTCCGATCCCGACGGCCACACCATCGGCATGGTGGTGACGCCGATGGTGATCCTGCCGGCGCTGCGCAAGATGCCTTACGACACGCTGAAGGACCTGGCGCCGGTGACGCTGACGGGCACCTCCTCGATCATGATCGCCGCCGCGCCCAACCTGCCGGCGAACAACCTGCGCGAAGTGATCGAGCTGGCGAAGAAGGACCCGGGCAAGATGACCTATGCCTCGCCGGGCGCCGGCAGCTCGATGCACCTCGCCGGCGAGCTCCTCAAGCAGCAGGCGGGCATCGACATCCTGCACGTGCCCTTCAAGGGCGGCGCGCAGGCCTACCCGGAGGTAATGGCGGGCCGCGTCGAGCTGCAGCTCGACCCGACCTTCGGCATCGTGCGCCACGTCAAGTCGGGCAAGATGAAGGGCATCGCCGTGACCACCCTGAAGCGCGACCCGCAGGCCGCCGACGTGCAGACCGTGGCCGAGACCATCCCCGGCTTCGAGGTGCTGTCGATCAACGGCATCGTCGTCGCCGGCAAGACGCCGCGGCCGCTGGTCGAGCGGCTCAACGCCGACTTCCGCAAGCTGCTCGCGCAGCCCGACGTGCGCAAGCGCATGGAGGACTTCGGCATCACCGTGGTCGGCAACTCGCCCGAGGAGTTCGGCAAGTTCATCAAGGACGAACTCGAGCGCTGGACCAAGGTCGCCAAGGCCGCGAACATCTCGCTCGACAGGTAATGCGCCGCAAGCTGCGCAGCAACCTGCCGCCCGGCACGCCCGTGTGGGCCGGGCGGCGCGCGCAGTGGCGCTCGCTCGGCCTCTCCGACGCCGACATGGAGAAGCCGAAGATCGCGGTGGTGAACTCCTCCTCGGAGCTGTCGAGCTGCTTCAGCCACCTCGACGGCGTCGCCGCCGAGGCAAAACAGGCGATCCGCGCCGCCGGCGGCCTGCCCTTCGAGATCCGCACCGCCGCCACGAGCGACTTCGTCACCTGCGCCGGGCGCGGCGGCGCCTACATCCTGCCGACGCGCGAGCTGATCGCCGCCGACATCGAGGTGCAGGTGGAAGGGGCGCTGCTCGACGGCATGCTCTGCCTCGCCTCCTGCGACAAGACCGCGCCGGGGCAGATGATGGCCGCCGGGCGGCTCGACGTGCCCACCATCGTCGTCCCCTGCGGCTACCAGCAGAGCGGCGAGTACAAGGGCCGGCACGTCGACATTGAAGAGGTGTTCCTGAAGTCGGCCTACGTCTGCTCGGGAAGCACTACCCTTGATGAAGTAACGGCGATGGCCGATGTGGCGGTGCGCTCGCCGGGCGTGTGCGCGGGCATGGGCACGGCGAACTCCATGCACATCGTCGCCGAGGCGCTGGGCATGACGCTGCCGGGCGCCGCGCCGGTGGCGGCGCTCTCCCAGAAGATGATGGCCAACGTGCGCGCCTCGGGCGCGCGCATCGTCGAGATGGTGTGGCAGGACCTGAAGCCGCGCGACATCCTCACCGTCGAGGCGATCGAGAACGCCGTGATGGTGGTGCTCGCGCTCTCGGCGTCCATCAACTGCGCCAAGCACATACAGGGCGTCGCGAGCGAGGCGGGGCTCGACGTCGACGTCTACTCGCTCTTCGAGAAGTACGCGCCGCAGGCCCCGCTCCTGGCAGCCATCCGGCCGAACGGCGAGGGGCTGATCGAGGAGCTGGAAGCCGCCGGCGGCTGCCGCGCGGTCATGAAGCAGCTGGAGCCGCTTCTTCGCAGGAAGGTCCTAAACGTCAGCGGCGAAACGCTGGGCGAGATCTTGCTCGATGTGCAGGTGGACGAGAAAGTCATTCGCCCCTTGTCCCGGCCGCTGTCCACCCGCCCGACGCTCACCATCGTGCGCGGCAGCCTCCTGCCGGGCGGCGGCATCGTCAGGATCGGCGGCGTCGGCGAGCGCAAGCTCCGCCACCGCGGGCCGGCGAACATCTTCCACTCGCGTGAAGAAGCCTTGCAGGCGATCCAGGAGAGAAAAATACGCAAAGGCGAGGTCGTGGTGCTGCGCGGCCTGGGCGTGATCGGCGGGCCGGGCATGGCGATGACTTCCGCGGTGGTGTTCGCGCTCGACGGCGCCGGGCTGGTCGAGGACGTGGCGGTGATCACCGAGGGCCAGCTCTCGGGCCTCGTCAACATGGGACTCGTCGTCGGCGAGGCCTCGCCCGAAGCCGCCGCCGGCGGGCCGATCGCGCTGGTCGAGGCGGGCGACATCATCTCCATCGACGTGGGCGGGCGCGAAGCGAACCTCGAGGTGGCGCCCGAGGTGCTCGAGGCGCGCCGCAGCCGCATGGGCAAGTTCGGCGCCCAGCACGAGCGCGGCTGGCTCTCCGTGTATCAAAGGACCGTTCAGCCGGTGCACAAGGGGGCCGTGCTGATGAAAGATGAATAGGACCATCCAGGAAAACCCCCGCGCCACTCCCGTCTTCGGCGAGTTCGACGTCGTGGTGGTGGGCGGCGGGCCGGCCGGCATCCTCGCCGCCACCGCCGCGGCGCGCGCCGGACGCTCGACGGTGCTCGTCGAGCGCGACGGCTTTCTCGGCGGCGCCGGCCCCGCGGCCGGGCTTTCCACCTTCTGCGGCCTGCACGCCAACGTCGCCGGCGAGCATCGCCGCGTGGTGCGCGGGCTGTGCGACGAGGTGATCGAGCGGCTGGAGAAGATGGACGCGCTCAACCCGCCGCACCTGTCGGTGCAGGACCGCATCCAGGCGCAGGCCTACGACATCTCGGCCTACAAGATCGCTGCCGACGAGATGCTGCTCGCCGCGGGCGCGAAGCTGCTCTTCCACGCCTTCGCGGTGGCGGTGGCGATGAAGAACGAGCGCGAGATCGAGGCGGTGCTCGTCGAGACGAAATCCGGCCGCCGCGCCATCCTCGGCCGGACCTTCATCGACTGCTCGGGCGACGGCGACCTCGCCGCCTGGGCGGGCGCGCCCTACGAGGTCGGCGACGGCAAGGGCAACATGCTCTATCCCTCGACCATGTTCCGCATCAACGCGGTCGACCCGGAGAAGGCGGGCCGCGCCTGGGAGCTGATCCCCAGGCTGATGGACGAGGCCGAGGCGAAGGGGCGGCGCTTCCCGCGCAAGAAGCCGATCGTGCGGCCGCAGCGCGACCCGATCGAATGGCGCGCCAACCTGACGCAGATCAGGAACCCCGACGGCACCGCGGTGAGCGGCATCGACGCCGCGCAGCTCTCCTACGGCGAGGTCGAGGGCCGGCGCCAGTGCTGGGACGTGTTCGACTTCATCCGCGAGGTGACGCCCGGCTTCGAGAAGTCCTACATCGTCGAGATCGCGCCGCAGCTCGGCATCCGCGAGACGCGCCGCGTGAAGGGCGAGGCCATGGTGAGCGAAGACCAGATCCTCGACTGCGCCGATTTCCCCGACGCCATCGGCGTCAACGGCTGGCCGGTCGAGGCGCACATCGCCGGCGACGTGAAGTTCGTCTTCGCGCGCAAGGCGCGCGGCTTCAACCAGCTCCCCTACCGCATGATCGTGCCGCTCGACGTCGACAACCTGCTCGTCGCCGGGCGCTGCGCCTCGATGACGCACGAGGGGCAGTCCTCGGCGCGCGTCACCGGCTCCTGCTTCGTCATGGGCCAGGCGGCCGGTACCGCTGCCGCCCTCTCGCTTCAGGCGGGCGTTGCGCCCAGGCGCCTGAAGGCGGAAACTCTCCAGCGGCAGCTCGAGCGCGACGGCGTCTACCTCGGGCGCACCTGGTGAGGGAATGAACCGGCCGCGGCAGGTGTCCTACTCCACATGAAAGTCCTGGTCTTCGCTGCGCTCGCCTTTGCCGTGGCGGGCTGCGCCATCGACGGCGCCAAGTTGAAGCCGGGCGTCTCCGACGCCGCGGCGGTGCGCGCCGACATGGGCCGCCCGGCCGAGGTGCTCAAGGCCGTGCACGGCGGCCAGATCTGGTTCTACCCGCGCGGCCGCGTCGGCCGCGAGACCTTCCGCGTCGAGCTCGCCCCCGACGGCAAGGTGCTGAGCGTCGAGCAGGTGCTGCACGAGAAGAACTTCGACCGCATCATCGCCGGCAAGACCACGCGCGAGGAGCTGCGCCAGCTGCTCGGGCCGCCCAACGTCGAATGGCTGGCGATGAACGGCTGGGAGACCAACTGGGAGTACCGCTACCGCTGGGTGCAGCAGGAGTGGGTGGTGACCTTCGGCATCGACCAGAAGGGCGTGGTCACCGGCCAGCACCGCCGCTCCGAGGTCAACGACTCCACGCAGCGCATCTAGCGCTTCCCCTGTAGTGCTTCACCCGACCCCCGCCCGCGGGGCCGGCACGCCGCTTGCTGCTCTCCCTCCACATGGCTTCTGGAGGTCGTATGGAGAAGGTCCGGCAGTGGCGCCGCAGGCAGGAAGGCAAGCTCGGCTACATCCTGCTCTGGGCGCTGGGCGTGCCGATCCCGGTGCTGTTCGTGATTTTCCTGCTGCGCGGCTGCAACTGACCGGATCCGGCGCGAACTTACTTTTCTCACGCAAGGAGACAGGCACATGACGAAAACTCTCATCGCAACCGGCATCTTCGCCGCGGCGCTGGCTCTCACCGGCTGCGAGAACATGTCCACCGAGGACAAAGGCACGCTCGGCGGCGCGGTCGTGGGCGGCGCAGTAGGCTCCGCGGCCACCGGCGGCAGTACCATCGGAACGATCGGCGGCACGGTGGGCGGCGCGGTGCTCGGCCGCGAGGCGGGCCGCGAGTACGAGGAACGCAAGGACCGCCGCTAAGGCGCCGTCAAGCGCAGCTCCGAAGGGCGCCCGCGCGGCGCCCTTTCTATTTTTCCTTTCCGGCGGGCTTGTCGAAGCTCTTCACGGCGACCTTGCCGTTGACGAAGCGCATCGTGATGACCGCCTCGCGCGAGCTCCAGCGCGACGCCGTGCCCGACACGCCGAGCACGTAGACGCTGTTCGACTCGCTGGGCGAGCCGAGGATGGCGATCACCTGCGCCTCGCTCATGCCTTCCTCGATCCTGGCGAAGTTCTCCTGCGTGACCTTCGAGCAGGCCGCGATGGCGAGCGCGGCGGCGAAGGCAAGGACCGCATGTCTCATGGCCGCACTATAATGCGCCGCCATGGGCAACCCGCGTGAGCTGAAGAGCGCCACCGCCGCCGAGCGCGCCGCGCGCATCGACCTGGCCGCGGCCTTCCGCTTTGCCGTGCGCTTGGATCTGCACGAAGGCGTGTGCAACCACTTCAGCTTCATGCTCCCCGACGGACGCTTCCTGCTCAACCGCTACGGACGGCACTGGAGCGAGGTGACCGCCTCGAACCTGCTCGCCCTCAACGCCCGCGGCGAGGTCCTGGAGGGCGAGGGCGAGTTCGAGAAGACCGCCTTCTACATCCACTCGCGCATCCACCTCGCGCACCCGCGCGCGGCGTGCGTGCTGCACACCCACCTGCCGTACGCGACGGCGATCGCGCTGCTCGAAGGCGGGCGCCTGGAGATGGCCGAGCAGAACGCGTTGCGCTTCCACGACGACATCGCCTACGACGAGGTCTACAACGGCCTGGTGGTCGACGACGCCGAGGGCGACCGCCTGGCGCGCGCGCTCGGCACGAAGCGCGTCATGTTCCTCGCCAGCCACGGCGTCATCGTCGTGGGCGAGACGGTGGCCGACGCCTTCGATTCGCTGTACTACCTCGAGCGCGCCTGCCGGCTGCAGGTGCTGGCGCGCTCGATGGGCGGCAAGCTGCGCACCGTGCGAGCCGACGTGGTCGAAAAAACATACAAGCTCATGCGGGTCGATGCACCGAAATACGCCGAGGCGCACTTCGGCGGCCTGAAGCGCATCCTCGACCGCGAGGAGCCGGGGTATTCTCGCTGAGGCGGTGAAGGTGCGGCCGGCGGCGGCGGCGGACTTCCCCGCCATCCACGCCATCTACGCCCACCACGTGCTGCACGGCCTCGCCTCCTTCGAGGAGGAGCCGCCGGGCATCGACGAGCTGCGCCGGCGCCACGACGACATAGCGAGCCGCGGCCTGCCCTGGCTGGTGGCCGACTTCGGCGGCATCGTCGCCGGCTACGGCTGCTGCGCCCCGTACCGCTCGCGCTCGGCCTACCGCTACGCCCTCGAGGACTCGGTCTACGTGCGCGAGGACGTGCTCGGCAAGGGCGTCGGCAGCGCGCTGCTCGCCGAGCTCCTGCCCCGCTGCGAGGGCCTCGGCTACCGGCAGGTCGTCGCCGTCATCGGCGACAGCGCCAACGCCGCCTCGATCAACCTGCACGCCGCCTTCGGTTTCCTGCGCGTCGGCACCCTGCGCTCGGTCGGCTACAAGCTCGACCGCTGGGTGGACAGCGTGCTCATGCAGCGCCCGCTCGGCCCCGGCGACGGCGCGCCGCCGAAGGGATGAGTGCAAAATGGGTTCGATCGGACCCATTTCGGCCTCTCCGGACTCTGTTTCCAGCCCTTAGAAAGGGACCAACATGCGCACCGGCCTGGTCCTGCTGTCCGGTTTTCTCTTTCTCGCCGCCTCCCTCATCGTCGGCAAGCTCTTCGCCTCGAACTACCCGGCCGCCACCACCGCCGCGACCGTGCTCTTCCTGGTTGTGTGGCTGGTGGTCGCTGCCTTCAACATGTGGGTCGGCGTCGCGCGTGCCGGGTACTCGGTCGCCGCGGAGCTGCCCATCTTCGCGCTGATATTCGCCGTACCTGCGATCGCGGCGGTGCTGGTGCGGTGGAAATTCATGTAAGCGGGCAGCTAAGGCAGAATTGCAGGTGATTACGGAGGCGCCATGTCCACAGCCAAGGAAGAACTAACGAAGCTTATACAGCGGCAGCCTGACGATAGCTCGCGCGAGGAGATCGTGCGTGAGCTCGCCTTTCATGTCATGGTGGAACGCGGGCTGGCAGACTCCGACGCAAAGCGCGCGGTATCGAATGAAGAAATGGGGCGGCGCATCCGCTCATGGCAGAAATAAGGTGGACGGAGGAGGCTCAGCGCTGGCTGCAAGATATCTACGAGTACATCGCCGCCGATAACCCCGACGCAGCCGCCCGGACGGTGCAAGGTATCTACGACCGGGCGCAGGACCTCGCAAGATTCCCGGAAATCGGGCAGCGATATTCGGCGTCGCCGCGTCACGTCCGCATACTGCTATACGGACACTACAGAATCGCCTACCTCGTCAGGGACGATAAGAGCATCGACATCCTCGGCATCTTCCACGGCGCTCTTGATATCACTCGATATCAGTTGTGATGGCGATCATTGCCGGACGCATGCGCGCCAAACGGCCGTGCCGACACTAGACCGGCGCCTGTACACGCTGCTTCCTAGCTCTTCTTGCCGCTCAGCTCGGCGACGCGGCGCCGAGCCTGCTCGATGAAGGCCCCGGCCGGGAACTGCTCGATGTAGAGCTTGATGTCCTCGGGGTCCTTGCTGTCCTTGACCTCGTTCCAGAACTCGGTCTCCGCCTCGCTGCCCTGCGCGCCGGCGGAGGCCACGGGGATCGACAGGGGAACGGTCTCGTCGGGGTCCTCGGGCGGCTTGCCGGCGGCGAGGCGCTGCAGCGCCACCGCGAAACTGCGCGCGCGCTGGTAGCGGGGCACGGGCGCCATGGAGAGCGCCCGCGCGACGACGCGTTCGACGGCGGCCGGCCCCCGCACGAGCGCCGAGGGCCAATAC
>JBQTJF010000223.1:0-21786 GCA_052387375.1 Betaproteobacteria bacterium | reverse complement strand
TTTCGCCAAGTACGCTCATCGCTACCTCGCCGAGGCCCATGATCGAGTCAACCGCCGCGTCAATCTCGCCTCCATCCTGGCCCGCTTGCTGCGCGCCGCCACCCTCACCCCGCCCCGGCCTGCCGCGCTCATTCGGCTGGCTGAAGAATGTCGCTAATCAGGTATTGCCTTGACCGAGATCAAAACCCGCGCTCAGTACATCAGGTAGTAGACCCCGATAGCGAGCAGCACCAGGGCGACGAAGGTCTTGAGGGCCTTCTCGTCCATGTAGCGGTTGAGCGCCGGCCCGAGGAACGAGCCGACGAGCACCCCCGGCACCTCCACCGCCACCAGCTTCCAGTCGACGCCCACCTGCAGCGCGAGGTAGGTCAGCACGCTCACCGTCAGCGGGATCGTCAGCGCCACCAGGCTGGTGCCGACGACGAGGTACATCGGGAAGGCGAGCACGCTAGCCATGAACGGCGTGACCAGGAAGCCGCCGCCGACGCCCATCATCGAGCCGACGAAGGAAATGGCGAAGCCGCCGAGCGCGGCGCCCCAGGGGCTGAAGTCGAACTCGCGGCCGCCGAAGCGCACCCGCGCGCGGCGCCAGCCGAGCTCGACCGTGCGCGGGTGGCCGCCGTCGCCCGCCGCCTCGCGGCCGCGCGGCCGGAACCAGCCTTCGTAGAGCACGCGCGCGGCGACCAGCGCGACCAGCAGGCCGAACACGGGCCGGTAGAGCGCCATGTCCGACAGGTAGGTCTTGGAGAACCAGGAGCCGGCCACCGCGCCGACCGGCGCGCCGATGCCGAAGGTCAGGGCGAGGCTCCACACCAGGCGCTTCTGGCGGTGGTAGAGCGGCACCGAGACGATGCGGCTCGCGAACTCGAGGATCTGGTTGACCACCTTGATCATATTGGGATCGCCGATCCCGAGGATCGAGATGTGGCCGATGCCGGCGAGGATGCCGCCGCCGCCCGCGCCCATCGACATGAAGAACCCCGCCAGCACGCACCAGGCGAAGGCGAGCGCCAGGTTAAAGTCGGCTTCCATCGCGTGCGCGTCGGGCATCGGGCGCGTCCATCGCGCGACGGCGCCGCAGGTACTGCAGTTCGGGCAGGAGTGCCCAGAGTAGGAAGCCCGCGGCGAGCGCCATCAGTACGGCGCTCTTCGGACGCGTGAAGAATATCGTCCAGTCGTCGGCGTAGTTCGCCATCGATGTCATGAAATAGCTCTCGGCGAGCGGACCCAGGACCACGCCCAGGACCATCGGCGCCGTGGGAAAGCCGAAGCGCCTCATGCAGAAGCCGAGCACGCCGAAGGCGAGGCACATGTACACGTCGGCGATGTTGTTGCGCACGCCGTAGGCCCCGATCAAGCTGAAGATGAGGATGAACGCGCAGATGATCGCCGGGTCCGCCTTCATCAGGGTGCCGAAGAAGCGCGCCACGGCCGCCGACACGATCACCATGAAGATGTTTGCGAGGGCAAAGCTCGCGAATATGGCGTACAGCATGCCCGGGTCCTTTGCGTAAAGATACGGGCCAGGCTGCACGCCGTGCAGCATGAGCGCCGCAAGCATGATCGCCGCGGCGGCGCTGCCCGGAATGCCCAGCGTAAGCAGCGGGATCAGGGCGGTCCCGGTGGTCGCGTTCTTGGAGGCCTCCGGCGCGGCGAGGCCGTCCTCGACGCCGGTGCCGAACTCCATGCGGCGGGGGTTGACCTGGCGCTCGATGCCATAGGCGACCAGCGCGCCGACCGCTGCGCCGGCACCCGGAACCACGCCGATGAAGCTGCCGATGCCGGTTCCCCTGGCAATGGAGCCGCGCAGTAGCCAGAGGTCGCGCCAGGGGAGAATCGTCATGCGCGCCCTCTGTCGAACGCCGAAGTCTGGCCCGACACGCAAGGAAACGTATTCGAGAACCTCGCCGATCGCGAAAAGGCCGATCATCACCACGGGAAACTCGATGCCGTTGTCGAGCAGCTCCAGGCCGAAGGTAAGCCGGCTTACGCCGTACAGCGGATCGACCCCCACCGATCCGATGGCCGCGCCGAGGAAAAGCGACGTGATCGAAAGCAGCAACCTGCCCTTGGCAATCGCCAGAACGCTCACGAGCCCCACCACCGTCGCGGCGAAGAACTCCGGCTGATCAAAGGTCAGAGCGAAGCGCGCGAACGGCGGCGAAGCGAAAGCGAGCAGCAGAGCGCTGAACAGCCCGCCGATGGCACTCGCCGTGATGGCGATCGACAAGGCGCGATGCGCACCGTCGCGCTGGGCGATCGGGTAACCGTCCCAGCAGCTCGGCAGCGAATCCGGATCTCCCGGGATGTTGAGCAGCAGTGACGAGATGGAGCCGCCGAAGACGCCGCCGACATAGATGCCGCCAAGGAACATCATCGCGGTAAGCGGCGACATCGCGTAGGTAAACGGTAGCGCGATCGCCATCGCGTTGACAAAGGAGATGCCGGGTATGGCCCCGGCGACTACGCCGACGAACACCCCGGCCACCATGACGGCAAGGTGCAGCGGCTGCACGGCGACGAGCAGCCCCTGCGAGAACGCCCAGAGCGCCTCCATGCGGTCAGTAAATGCCCAGGAGCCGGTAGAGCGCCACCGTCGCCTGCTCGAAGACGCCGCTGCCGCGGTCCAGCGGCATGGCCGACAGCTTAACGAAAAGATACAGCACGCCCAGCGTGCCGAGGACGGAGACCAAGGCAATGAGCAGCGGGCGCCGTAGTCCACTGAGCAGCAGCCATGCGGCGATGAAGAGCGGCGTCGCCCAGGCAATGCCGATGGGAGGTATGGCGGCGCCATAGGCGAGCAGCGATGCGATGGCGGCGAGGGACCGGCCCTCGTGGTACGCGGCGGCGGCGTCGAGCGGCAGCTCCCCCGACGACGACCTGGCCGCCAATAAGCTAAGGAAGCGAAGCATTGCGAGCAGGACTGCGGACGCGCCTGCGCAGTACAGCATGGCTTTGGGCCAGGTGGCCGGGCCGATCATGCCACGCGCCATGCCCTCGAGGTCGGCCGCCGGGGCGACGAAGGCCGCCGCAAGCGCCACCGCGCCTATGCCAATGGCAAGCGGCAGCGCGATGCCCAGGGCGGCTCGCACAAAGATGGCCATCTGCGCGAGCCGCGCCCAGGCGTTTACTTGGCCAATCCGAACCGCTTCATGAACTGCTGCACCTCGCGGAAGTTCGCTTCCACGAACGCTTGGGCCTGCGGCCGGGTCATCGTCTCGGTGCAGCTGTAGGTTTCCGTGCAGAAAGCCTTCCATTCCGACGTCTGCAGCGCCTTGTAGGCCGCTTCCCCGAGCGCCGCCACGACGGGCGCCGGCACCTTCGCCGACGCGATGATCCCCCGCCAGTTCGGCAGATCGATGTCGTGGCCGAACTCCGACGATGCCGGCGTGTCGGGAAACTCGGGATGGCGTTTCGGCGCGAAAACGACGATGGGAATGTACTGCTTGGACTTGAGGAACTGTACCACGTCGCCCGGCTCCTCGAAGAGCAGCTCGCTGTGCCCGCCGAGAGGCGAGGCATAGCGCTCGCCCGGCTTGGCGAACGGCACATTTCTCATCGGGGCACCCTTCGTTGCCAGGAACTTGATCGTCACGTCATCGAGCGTGCCATAGCCTGCGGTCGCCACCCGGATCTTGCCCGGCTCGGCCTTCGCCATCTGCAAGAGCTGCTTGTAGCTGCGAATCTTGCTGCCGGTCGGCGCGTACAGCATGGACGGCGAGGACTGCCCAACGGCGATGACGGCGAAATCCTTGAGCTGCATCTTGCCAAGGCCGCTGATCCACGCGGCGAGGGAAAGCCCCGTCATCGTGCCGATGGTGTAGCCGTCGGGCGTGCTGCCCAGGACCTTGGTGAGCCCGGCGTTGCCGGAGGCGCCGGCCACGTTGGCCACCGGCACCGGCACCCCGAGCGCGGGCTCCATGAGCTTCGCCATCACCCGGCCGAGGCCGTCGGCGCCGCCGCCCGGGCCGAAGTTGACGATCATGTCGATCGGGCGCGCGGGAAATTTCCTGTCCTGCGCCGCCGCGCCCGACGCGGCGGCGAGCAGAGCCATGCCGCATAACAGCCGTACCACGATCAGCCGTGCCATAGCCGCCTCCTCCTCCTTGGGACCCTTCAATGCATAGTCACGCCTTCAGGCCGAGCGCATCGATCGCGGCGCGCGAGAAGAAGTTGATCCGCGTCTGCTCGTCGATGTCCGGATAGTTCTTGAGGTAGCGCACGACCCCGGAGACGCCGCTCGAATCCCAGTGCGGGTAGTCGCTGGTGCAGGCCATGTTCCTGCCCTGGAACCACTCCATCGTCTCGCGCAGCAGCGCCTCCTCGGGCTCGAAGGAGCAGATGACGCATTGCCGCTTGAAGTACGCCGAGGGCGCCATGCTGAGGCCGATCATCTCCTTGGGCCGCGCGGTGTAGTGGTTGTCGAGGCGGAACAGCAGGTAGGGCACCCACGTCGCCCCGGCCTCGGCGAACATCATGTGCAGCGTCGGATGGCGCTCGAGCACGCCGTAGCCGATCAGGCCGGCGATCCCGGCCGCCATCTCGAGGGGATGGGACATCGCGTGCGCGATCCAGTAGCGGTCGTACTTGTAGTCGGTGCTGTAGGTGGCGTTGTAGGTCCCCGTCGCCTCGTGGAAGAGCAGCGCCATGCCGAGGTCGGTCATCGTCTTCCAGACGATGTCCCAGTCCTCGTTCCAGTAGCGCACGCCCTGCATCACGTTGGGGCGCATCCACACCGCGGTCGCCCCCATCTTGCGGCAGCGCTTGATCTCCTCCACCGCCCATTCGGGCTTGAGCGGGATGGAGGCGCACCAAAGGTGGCGCTTGCCGGTGGCGAAGTCCTTCGCCGTCCAGTCGTTCAGCGCGCGCATGACCGCGTACTGGAAATCCCAGTTCTGGATGTCCGAGGTGAACAGGCCCAGGGTCGGGAACCAGACCGCGCAATCGATCCCCGATAGATCCATGTCGGTGTCGCGGTGCTGGTAGCAGTGCTCGTGCGCATGCTGGTAGGAGAGGCCCTCGCCGCGCGGGCGCTGGTCGCCGCAGCCCTCGGTGCGTCCGGGGCCCCAGCCGGACATCTTCTGGTAGACGCGCCCCTCGATCATCAGACGCGGCGCGCCGCGGTTGTCCGTGACCGGCTTGGGCGCCATCGACTGCCATTCCTTGTCGAGGTACTTCGTGAAGGCTTCCGGCGGCTCGATGATGTGCCGGTCGCAATCGATGACGAAGTACTCCTGGCCGAGCTTCTTGCCCGGCGAGCGGTACGCGTCCTCGACCGCCTTGTAGCGGTCGGCGGGCTTCTCCTTGAGTTTGACGGCGGCCTGGGCCATGTCGACTCCTTGGTGGCGATTACATGATGTGGTCCATCAGCAGGCGATCGACCACCCTGCCGCCGACGACGTGCTCGCGCAGGATCTCCTCCGCGTCCTCGACAGTCGGCACGTGGTACCACACCGCTTCCGGGTAGATGACGACGCTCGGGCCGTACTCGCAGTGCTCGAGGCAGCCCGCGCGGTTGATGCGCACCTCATCGTCCTTCAGGCCGGCCTTCTTGGCGCCCTCCTTCAGCGTCCTGAAGATCTCATCGGAGCCGCGCTGCTTGCAGCAGCCCCGCGGATGGTTCGGCTCGCGCTCGTTGAGGCAGACGAACACGTGTCGCTGGTAGCCGGCTTTCTTCATAAAAGAACGATATACGCGCAGCAACCTACGCGCTGTCAAGTACTTGACACTGCCGTCAGGCCTTGCGGACGCGGCAGAGCAGCGTCTTGAGATTGGTCTGGTCGGAGATCGGATCGCGCTGCGACTTGTCGGTGAGGAAGTTGACCGAGCGCCATGGGTGGAAGGGCTGCCGCTCGCCCCAGCCGATCGGCACGAACACGCTCGACTCGCGGATGTTCGGGGTGATCCAGGCCACCGCCTCGATGGCGCCGTGCGCGGTTTCGACGCGGACGCGCTCGCCGTCGGCGATGCCGGCGCGGGCCGCGGCCGCCGGGTGCATCTGCACGTAAAGGTCCGACCACATCTCCTGCGCCTGCCACGCGTAGTGCGTCCAGCTGTGGAAGTGCGGCGCCGGCGGCCGCCCGGTGACGAGCTCGAGGTCGAACCCGCGCTCGCGCAGCCGCGCGCCGGGAGACTCGGCGCCGGGCTGGCGGATCGCCACCGGCGAGGCGCAGGTCCGCCCCTTGGTGAACGGCGTGAGCACGCCCGGCTCGTCGTCGCCCTGCGCGTACTCGACGTAAGGCATGTCGACGAGCTGCTCGCGCTCGCTGTAGAACTCGGGCAGCGCCGAGAGGCCGATGACGCGGAACTTCTCCTCCATCGCCGCGCTGTAGAACTCCAGCCTGCCGCTCGGCGTGGGAAAACGCCTGTCGAGAAACAGCGTTTCCTGCTCGGGCGCGTCTTCGGCGGCCACCGGGAAGCGCACCCAGCGCCAGGGCACCGAGTGCAGCCGCTTCTGCGTGATGCCGCGCAGCTGGTCGTTCCCGATGCACCTCTCGTCCCAGAAGAGCCGCGGGTCCTTGTACTTGTCCTGCAGCACGTCGTCGAAGCCGAAGCGCTTGCCGAGCTCGATCCAGATCCAGTCGTCGGATTTCGCCTCGCCCGGGGGCTCGATCATCTTGTCGATCCAGACCACGCGCCGGTCGTCGGTCGAGCGGCCGATGTCGCCCTTCTCGATGCCCGTGGCGCAGGGCAGCACGTAGTCGGCGAACGCCGAGGTCTCGTTCTCGAACAGCTCCACGTGCACCAGCAGCTCCAGCGCGCGGAACGCCTCGCGCGCCGCCTCCTGGCTGGGCCAGTTGGAGAGCGGATTGTTGCAGCACACCAGCGCCTTGATCGGATACGGGCGCCCCTGGCGCATCGCCTCGATCCAGCCCGCCGGGCTGCGCCGCCCCCTGGGTCGCTGCGGGACATGCTGCCGGTGCGCCGGCGCGGCCGCGGAGATCGGCGCGCCGATCGACAGGTTGAGGAAGGCGCCGCCCCGGCGGCCCCAGTTGCCGGTGATGGCGGCGAGGAACATCAGCGCGCGGTTGGTCTGCACCGCGTTGCTGTGCTGGTTGATGCCGCGGCTGGCGAACAGCACGCAGCCCTCGGCCGCGGCGATCTCCGCGGCCAGCCGGCGGATCTCCGCCGCCGCAATCCCGGTGAGCGGCGCCGCCCAGTCCGGCGTATAGCCCTTCTCGAAGATGAAGTCCCGCCAGCGCTCCCATCCCAGGACGTGCTCCTCGCAGAACGGCTGGTCCTGAAGGTCGTTCGAAAGGACGTGGTGCGCCAGCGCGAGGGCGAGCGCGAGATCGGTGCCGCTGCGGATCGGCAGCCAGCGATCGGCCTTGCTCGCCGTGACCGTGTAGCGCGGATCGACCACGACCATGCGCGCGCCGTGTTTCAGCCGCCAGTCGTTGATCATGCCAAAGTACACCGGGCGCGCCTCGGCCTGGTTCTCGCCGAAATAGACGTAGAGCGACGCGCTCCCGAGGTCGCGCTCGGTATAGCTGTTCGGGCAGGTGCCGCTCCCCTGCGTCAGCTCGTACGCCACGTGCTTGCTCGCGGCGCAGAACGGGTCGGTGCCCTCGACGTTGGGCGTGCCCCACATCTGCGCCCACATCCTGATGATGCCGTTCTTGCTGATCGTGCCGGTGCGCGTGCCGGCGAAGATGGCGAGCGCCTCGGGGCCCCACTGGCCGCGCAGGAGCTTCAGCTTCGCGGCGATCTCGTCGAGCGCCTGCTGCCAGGAGACGGGCTCGAAGCGCCCCTCGCCGCGCGCGCCGATGCGCTTCAGCGGCCGCGTCAGCCGCCGCGGGCTGTTGTGCAGCTGCAGCGCGAGCTGCGACTTCGGGCAGATCTTGCCCTTGAGCACCGGATCTTCCTCGTTGCCGGTGACCTGCACCAGGCGCTCGCCCCGGAAGTGGTAATTGGTCGAGCAGGAGTTGAAGCAGATGTTGCAGCCGCCGGGCACGACGCGGTCCGCCTTGCGCTCGCTGCGCGGCTGCCGGTAGGGGAAGGCCGGCGTGTCGCCGTTGCTCGCCAGGGCCTGCCGCGTGATCGCCGGGCGCTCGCGCCCCTGCACCGCGTCGCCCTGGCGCGCGATCCGGTCCAGGTAGACCGTCGCCGGGCCCATCAGGAAGTGATCGTGGTCGCGCACGCGCCGGCCCTCGGCTGCGGCCTGCGCAAGGTGCGCGGCGTGCGTGCCGAAGCCGATCGCGTGCCCAGGACAAACGCTCGCGCAGGCGGGCGTGCCGCCGGCGGCGCGGCGATCGGCGCACAAGTCGCACTTCACGGCGTGATGATCGATGCGGTCGTAGCCCATGGCGCCGTAGGGGCAGGCGATGACGCATTCCCCGCATCCGGTGCAGCGGTCCTCGACGACGCTGACGACGCCCGTCGCCGGGTCCTTGACGATCGCCTTGGGATTGACCGGGCACGCCCTGAGGCAGGCCGGCCGCTCGCAGTGCTGGCAGGTGACGGTGAGGAAGTCGAGCGCCGCAGCGCTCGCATCGCCCAGCCAGACGACCTTGTTGCGGTACTCGCCCGGCCCCAGGCCATGCTCCTGCTTGCAGGCCGCCTCGCAGCTCTTGCAGCCGATGCAGCGCTCCAGGTCGATCATCAAAGCGAGGCGTTCCATTGCTACCACTTATCTACCATGCGGTCAGATGCCACCACGTGATCGGTTCGCCGTCCGCGACGTAGCCGGCGAAGAACGTGACCGTGATGACATGCATCACCAGACCCAGCACGAACAGGTAGGCGAGCGCGAGGTGCAGCGGCCGCCACCAGGCCTGCTGCGCGCCGACCGAGGCGCGCGTGCCGATCAGGCCGTTTTCCTCGCGCACCAGGCGCGCGTAGCGCAGGCTCGCGCGCGGCGAGCGAACCCAGTGCCCGAGCGTCGGCGAGAACGTGGCTTCCTGGGCCGCAGGATCGAGCGACGCGAGGAGCGTACGCTTGCGGCCGATGACCGCAGCGAGCGCCGCGCGGCCGTCGCCCCCGACGGGGGTGAAGCCGCGCTGCTTGCTCCCGAACGTGGCGGACATCCGCGCCGACAGGCGCACGCGCGCCCACACGCCGAGCGCGATCAGGCCGAGCAGGGCCAGAAGCAGCAACGCCGGCGGCCGGCGCAGGAAGCCCGCGGAATGGACGACGACCAGCACGGTTCCCAGAGTACCGCAGACGACATGCGCGACGAACCAGGCGGGCGCGAGTTCGCCGTGCCCGGAACGCTTCACCACCACGAACACCATTGACACCAGGAGAAGCAGCGCGCCGAGCACGCCGGCAATGTACAACTCCGGGCTTCCTGGCGTACTCAAGGCTGCCGGGAGGAACGGCCGCAACAGGGCGAACCACGCCGCGACCGCCAGGGCGGCCGTGCCGACGATCCAGGCGAGCGCCAGGTCGGGAAGGTCCGGACGCTTCATTGCAGCCTTTCGAGGAATTTCCGCGCCTCGGCGAAGCTGGCCTGCGCCGTTGCCGCGTCGTAGCCCGGATGCGTTCGCACCGCAAAGCCGTGGCGGGCGCCCTCGTAGTACTTGAACGCGATCGGCGTGCCGGCCTCGCGCGCGCGCTGTTCCAGCCGGCGCATGCCTTCGATCGGTGCCTGCTCGTCCTTCGTGCCGTGAAGGATCAGCGTGGGGACGGCGATTTTCTGCGCCAGATCGTAGGGCTGCAGCCCCGGACGGGCGTGCTCGGGCCGGAAGGCGAAGCCGTGAAAAATCACGGCGAGGCGGATGTCCGGGTGCGCAGTGGCGGCCATCAAGGCATGCACGCCGCCGCGGCAGAACCCGAATACCGACAGACGGAACCTATCGGCGGTGGCAAGCGAACGCAGAAATGCCAGGGCGCCGGCCAGGTCCGCCTCGACGGCCGCGTCCGATGGGTCGTCGCCGCGGACCTTCCAGCCGTGCAGGAGGGCGAGATGGCCCCAGCCGGCCAGCCGCTCGGCGATCTCCGTATAGCCGTCCTCCGGCCCGGCGACCCCTCTCAGGATGAGCACTGCCGGATGCGGCCCGGTACCCTCCGGTGCAGCGAGATAACCTGGGATCGAGGTCGTGCCGTCCGCGCTCGGATACGTGATTTTCATGTCGACCATCTCAGCGCGGGCGCCGCCCCCGCCGCGTCGAGATCGACGCGCGCGACCACCCGCACGGCGCGGGCGAGCGATTCACCCCGCAATTCCGCCTCGAGCGTCGCAAGATGGGCGCCCGATCCCAGGTCGATGACCAGTCGCGCCGGCCGGCTCGCGTGCAGCAGCCCGAACAGCGCGACGCGAAATACCACGCCGGCGGTGCAGCAAAGACAGCCGATCGGCGCCCGCTTCACCACGACGTGCGGCCCGAGAGGCGCGGTCGCACTCGCGAACATCCCGGTTCCCGCGCGCAGGACGGCGACCGGATGCCCGCCCGCGACCGGCTCCGCGAGTCGCGCGATGGCCGCGTCGCGATCCTCGATCGTGCCGCCGCAAAGGAGCAACGCCGGCACGCGCGCACTGTCGTCCTTCATTGGCGCCAGCATAGCCCTGCCGGGAATGGAAAATCAGCCCGGATTTGTCAAGTAGTGGACAGTTTCCAAAGGCGTAGCCCGTACAATGAACCCCAGAGGAGGAGGGCTTATGTTCAAGCGACTTATCGATTCCGTTGTGCTGGGCGGAGTGCTGGCGTTCGCGGCTGCGCTGGCGGCAAGCCCTGCTGCGGCCCAGGGCAAGGTATCCGTGCCGCTGCTGCTTTGCCCGGCGGGCTGCGGGCCGACCGAAGGCGACACCATCTTGATGGTGCAGATGATCAAGGAAGGCGCGCCGGTCACGCTGCTGCCGCAGGAGACGCCGGGCTACATGTACAACATCCGCGAGATGCTGAACGAGCGGAACTGGAAGCGCACCGTCTTCAGCACCGAGGACGTGCTGATCCAGCTGGCCATGAAATGGGGCGGCACGCCGCAATTCAAGGAGTTCATGCCCGATCCCATCCCGATCGAGTTCAAGCTGCTCTACGGCGAGACGTGGTGGCCGATCGGCAAGTTCTTCGTCACCTTCGACGAGAGCATCAAGTCGCTCGCGGACATCAAGGGCAAGCGCGTGTCGCTCGGGCTGCGCAGCCAGAGTGACTGGGGCGTGTACTCCCGCATGATGCTCGACGCTCACGGCATCGACCCGAAGAACACCGACGTGCGCCACCTCACGCCCGCGGCGCTCACCCAGCAGCTGATCGACGGCTCGACCGATGTCGGCGTCTCCGTGTTCGGCATGGAGCCAAACATGAAGGAATGGCTGATCGGCGGGCCGCTGCGCCAGCTCGAGGCCTCCGGCAGGGGGCTGCGCTACATCGGCGTGGACAAGGCGACCATCGACCGCGTCAACAAAAAGTGGGCCACCACGTTCACGCACGCGGTCATCCCCGCCAACACCCTGCCCAAGCAGGCCGCGCCGCTGCCGGTCGGGCTGGTGCGCGGCTACAAGGCGGTGCACCCGGCCTTCCCTGACGAGACCGCCTACCACATCGTCATGTCGGTGGCGAAGATGGCGCCCAAGCTGCGCGAGCTGCACGTGCTGTGGAAGATCTGGTCGCCCGAGCTGATGGTGGCAGGCCTGTCGGACGAGAACGTGCATCCGGGCGCGAAGAAGGCCTACGTCGAGCTGGGCTGGTGGGACAAGACGAAGAACTTCCCACCCATGACCTACCCCAAGTAGCGCCGGTCGGGGTCTGTGCAGGCGCGCCTCGAGAGGGCCGCTCAAGTCAGCGACGCGCTCATCCTCGTGGTGGGCGCGCTGATGATCCTCTATGTCGGCATCGCCGTGCTCGGGCTGGTATCGAGCTCGGCGCGGCATTACGCCGCGTTCGTCCTGTTCGTCATGGTCATGTCGAGCCTCGCCTCGCTCAAGGTGCTGATCCTCGAGCGCCTGGGGCGCAAGATGATCGAGGACGGATACGCCCATGCCATCAGCGGGGTGCCCGCGGAGACGCCCTGGGTCCTGTGGCTCAGGGCGGCTCTCGCGCTGGTGGGGTCGCTGCTGGCGATCGCGGGCGCCGCCTATATCCTCGCGCATGCCGACCGTCTCGAGAGGACTGCGCCGTTCTTCGACGCCTTCGACATGTGGATGGGCGGCGCGCTGGCCGCCGGCGTGGTGCTGCTGACGCTCGTGCACTGGGGATCGCTGCTCGCCGCGATCGTCGCCCTCGCGATCGCGTACTTCTTCTTCGGCCAGCACATCACGCACCCGCTGCTCTCGCACCCGGGCTATGACGTCGGCTTCGTCATGAACTATATCGGGCTGGGCGTGACGCAGGGGCTTTTCCTGTACGCCCAGACCGCGGCGGACGACATTTTCTTCCTGGTCCTGTATGCGACCACGCTCTTCGGGCTGGGCGTGATGCCGATGATCGTCGAGGCGGGCCGCCTGGCGGGCCGCCGCCTGCCGGGCGGCGCGGCGGCCCCCGCGGTGTTCGGCAGCGGCGCGGTGGGCGCCGTGATGGGGACGGCGGTGTCAAACGTCGTGCTGTGCGGCCGGTTCACCATTCCCCTGATGACCCGCGGCGGCTACAGCCCGGCGATGGCGGGTGCGATCGAAGCCACCGCGTCCACCTGCGCGCAGATCATGCCGCCGGTGCTCGGCCTCGCCGCGTTCCTGATCGCGGCCACCCTGGGCGTTGCCTACATCCAGGTCGTCAAGGCGGCGGTGCTGCCCGGGCTCCTGTACATCACGGGCATGGCGCTCGGCGTCAGCGTCTATGCCATGCGCCACAGGCTGCCGAGGCTGAGCGAGCCGGTGAACCTGAGGATCATCTGGCGCCTGCTGCCCACGTTCGCCTTCTCTTTCCTGACGGTCATCGTCTTGCTGGTGAAGTTCTACTCGCCTTCGGTCGCGGGAATCGCGGGGGTCGCCGTGGCGCTGGTGCTTTCGGCCTTCCAGGGGCCGTTTCGCCCGAAGCTCAAGGAGCTCAGGGGCGCGATCCTGGAAGGCCTGATGCTGGTCTCTCTGCTGTCCCTGCTGCTGATCGCCATCGGTCCGCTCGGCCAGGCGTTCCAGACCACCAACCTTTCCGGCAAGCTCGGCATCTGGCTGATCACCATCCTGCCCGACAGCCAGATCGTGCTGCTGGTCGGCGCGGCGCTGCTCTCGATCATCCTCGGCATCGGGCTGCCCACGCCCGTCGCCTACCTGGTCGCCTCGCTGGCGGTGGTGCCGTTCATGATCCAGATCGGCATCGCCCCTCTGCAGGCGCACTACTTCGTGTTCTATTTCGCGGTGTATGCGACCCTGTCCCCGCCGGTGGCGGAGTCGGTTCTTGCGGCCGCGAAGATCTCGGCCGCAGGATTCTGGGACACGGGCATGCACGCAATGAAGCTTGCCGCCACCACATTCATCATCCCCTTCGCCTTCGTATTCAATAGCGAGCTTCTGGCGTTTCCCGATGTTTCGTGGAAGATGCTCCGGGCGGTGGCGGAGGTCCTGGTGGTGCAGGCGATCAGCTCGATCTTCCTGTACGGCTACTTCAGGCGCACCCTCACCGCCGCAGAGCGCCTGACGTCCTTCATCGTCGTGATGCTCGGCTATACCGCCCTGATGCGCTCAGAGCCCGTGTATACCTACCTCGCCTTCGGATCGACGGCCGGTCTCCTGGCATGGATCTGGGCGTACCCGCATGCGGCGCAGCCAAAGGGCTCGTTCGGATAGCGGCATACACATTCAGGCTATGCCAAGGGCGCATTGCAGCCTTGACGTGGGTCAAGCGGCGAGCTTCGCGAGCCCCTCGGCCGTCACCCGGATGTGCTCGGGCCACGACCCGCAGCAGTAGCCGATGATGTGCGCACCGCTGCGCACGAGCTCCGGCAGCCGCGCGGCCGCCGCCTCGGGCCCCTCGTAGGACTGGCTCGACATCACCACCGAGTTCGGCTTCGCCGCCACGAACACCTTGCCGGCGAGCCCGCGCGCGTCGATGTATCGCCGGAAGCGCGCCGCGATCGGGATCACGTCGCCCAATCCCACCGAGCAGTTCGCGCCGACCACGGTGCACCCGAGCGCGAGCATGCCCTCGAAGCGCTGCTGGGCGAGCGCGTCGTCCTTGCCCTCGAGCATCTCCTCCACCGAGTCGCCGAAGAACGTGCGGTGCTCGCTCTGCCCGGGGGCGAGGTCGGTGAAGACGCAGGTCATGTAGAGCGGGACCTGCACGCCCTCTTTCGCGAATACCTCGTGCGCCGCCTCCGCCGCCGCCTGCCCCTCGAGCGCCTGCAGCAGGGTCTCGACGCAGATGACGTCAACCCCGGCTTGCACGAGCGAGCGGATCTGTCGCGCGAAGCTGTCGCGGACATCCGGGAACGCGCCGGTATCGCCGATGACCAGCCCGGTCGGCCCGACGTCGCCGCCGACGAAGCAGGTGCGGCCGGTGTCGGCCATCGCCTGCCGCAGCAGGCGCACGCCCTCGGCATTCAGCCGATCGGCCTCGGCGACGTCGATGCCGAACTCCGGCAGGCGCAGGACGCAGCTGTTGAACGTGTTGGTGAGGATCAGCTCGGCGCCGGCCTCGAGCTTCTCGCGGTACATCTGGCGCACGGCGTCGGGCTTGCTGAGGTTGTACCCGTCGCAGCAGGTGCCGGCCTCGTCCTTCACGCGGTCCTGGAACCAGGTGCCGGTGGCGCTGTCGGCGAGGATCGGGCGCTGATCGGCACGGGCGAGGCGCTGCAGGAATGTTTCTTTACTCTGCATGGGATTCACTCCTGGTCGGAACCAGGCCGTAGAGGCCGGTCAGCGTCTTCTCGGGCAGGACGGCGCCGCTCTCGAGCACCTCGATCCCGGGCAAGGTCTGGCCCGCGGCGAGCGCACCGACCACGATGGGCTGTTCCGCGAGCGGCCAGTCGAGGTAGCCCGGGCCGGCGCGGCGGGTCAGGCGCCAGTTCCCGGCGCGCGCCCTGGCGGCGAGCCGCCGGCGAACGGCGCCGAGCGCCGACTGCACGAGCACCCATCCCGCCGTGTCGAGAAAGAGCCCTTCGAGGCCGTCCATCGCTGCGAAGAGCTCGGAAACGCGCTCGTCGAGCCGCGGTCCCAGGGTCACCACGAAGAGTTGCGCCGCGACGGCGGCGCGCAGCGAGCTCGCCAGCGTCGCGCTCGTGAGCGTCGCGCCGCCGTCGAGCTCCACGCGCGCGCCTTCGATACGGCGCAGGCCGACCTGGCGCAGCCACGCGGCGGGCGCGGCGATCTCCAGGGCGTGGGCCGCCATGGCCGCGGCGGTCGCATGCACCTCGGGCGCCACCGGTTTGAGGTCGGGGTAATGCGCCCTCAGGACCTGCTCGGCGCGCACGGAGACCCCCAGGGAGTTCAGCTTTTCCAGGTCCTTGCTAATGCGCGAGCCTCAGCTTGTCGACGAACACGTCCTGGAAGGACTCGTCCGTCGCCATGTCCACGCGCACGGCCTCGCGCGCGACACGCACGGCGGTTTCCAGGTGCCGGCGCGAGAGGGTGGCGAGCACCGCGCCGGCGAGCGCGGCGTTGCCGATGAACTCCACCCGGTCCAGCGGCACGTCGGGCAACAGCGCAATGCGCAGGATGCTGACGGGATCGAGATAGCTGCCGAACGCGCCGGCGACGTATACGCGGTCGAGGCCCGCCGCGGTGACTCCCGCGGCATGCATCACGTAATGGATCGCCGTGGCGGTGGCGGCCTTGGCGAGCTGCAGCTCCCGCACGTCGCCCTGGTGGAGGTAGAGCGGCCGGCCCTCCGGGTCGTGTGCGACGATGAACGCCCGCATCTCACCCGCGAGATGGGCGCGCTCCCGCAGCCACGCCGGCCACTGCTCGGGCTCGCGCATCCGGCCGGAGTCGTCCAGCACGCCGACCCGGACGAGCTCCGCCACCGCGTCGACGATTCCCGTCCCGGCGATGCCGAACGGCGGCTTCTCCTCCACCGTGTCGGTGCGCAGCCGCTGGCGCGCTTCGTCGATGGCGATCCTCGTGATCGCGCCCGGCCGCGCCTGCGTGCCGCACGCCATCTGCGCGCCCTCGAACGCCGGCCCGGCCGGGGCGGAGCACACGTACAGCCGGCCGCGATGCACGAGCGCGACCTCGGCGTTGGTGCCCACATCGACGGCGATGACCGTGTCGGAGCGCCCGAGCAGGTCGAGCGCGACCACGACGCCGACGGTGTCGGCGCCGATGTAGCCGGAGATCAGCGGCAGGCCGACCACCGGCGTCGCCGGCGCGAGCCGCAGGGCGAGCTCGGCCGCGGGGACCACCAGCAGCTCGTTCAGCACGGGTCGGAACGGGAAGCCGCCGAGGGCCTTGACGTCGAGCCCGAAGAACAGGTGATGCATCACCGCGTTCCCCGCCACCGTCATCAGGACGATGTCCTCGCGGGCGATGCCGTAGCTGAGCACGAGGCGCTCGATCATCCGGTTGATGCGGCCGACGATCTTGCGGTGCAGCTCGAGGAGGTTCGCCTCCTTTTCCATGGCGAAGGCAATGCGCGACATGAAATCGCCCCCGTAGGCGCCCTGCGGGTTGCGCTGCGTCTCGACCGAGAGCATGGCGAGGGTGGTGAGGTCGAGCAGGGCCGCCGACACGGTGCTCGTGCCGATGTCGATGGCGAGGCCGTACACGGGGGACGAGGAGCGCGGCCGGAGGTCGAGCAGCGTGCCGTCGTGCACGAGACAGCGCACGCCCGCGTCGCGCCGCGCGAGCGCGAGGCCCAGGGCGCGCAGCGCGGCGACCGACCTGCGGCGCAGGCGGATGCCCTTCGCGAGCAGCGCATCGTCGAGCAGCGCGATTGCCGGCCGGTCGCTCTCATCCGCAGGAGGCAGATCCACGTCGAGGTCCTCGATCACCGGCGCCACCGACGCGAGCTGCGGCAGCACGACGCTGGGATCGAGCAGCTTGAGCGATACCGGAGGGAGCTCGACGGTGAGCTCGCCGTCGACCTTCAGCTGGCACGACAGCCGCCAGCCGCGCGCCAGGTCCTGCGGCTCCAGCAGCGACTCGTCGAGGGGGCTGGGCGCGACCTCCCGGCCGACCACGGTGACCCGGCATTCGCGGCAGCGGCCGCGCCCGCCGCAGATGCCCGGCAGGTCGATGTCGTGCTCGCGGCAGGCCTCGAGCACGGAGACCCCGGGTGCGACCGGGATGGTCACCCCTTCCGGCAGAATCGTGAGACTCACTACTCTACTTTCGCCGCGACCAGCTGCTTCGCCACCTCCACCGCCATCGCAGCATGGCTCGCGTAGCAATCGGCGCCGACCTTCTTCGCGAACCCCTCGCTCACCGGCGCGCCGCCCACCATCACCCTGGTCCGCTCGCGCATGCCTTCCTTCACCAGCGCCTGGGTGACCGTCTCCATGTAGAGCATGGTGGTGGTCATCAGCGCGGACATGCCGATGATGTCGGCGTCCTCCTCCTTCGCCTTGCCCAGGTACTTCTCGGCCGGGCAGTTCACGCCCAGGTCGTGCACCGTGAAGCCGGCGGTGCGCAGCATGAGCGCGACCAGGTTCTTGCCGATCTGGTGGATATCGCCCTTTACCGTCGCGATGACCACCGTGCCCTTGTGCGTGCTCGCGTCGACCTTGAGGTACGGCTTCAGGATGTCGATGCCGGTGTTCATGGCCTTCGCGGCGCGCAGCAGCTCGGGCACGAAGTACTCGCGGCGGTCGAACTTGCCGCTTACCACCATCATCCCCTTGGCGAGCCCGTCGTTGATGGCCTCGTACGCGTCCATGCCGATGGCGAGCGCGCGCTGCGCGAACGCCGTCGCCATCGCTGCATCGAGCTTCCACACCGAGTCGGCGAGCCCCTGCAGCACAACGTCGCGCTCGTTCGCCGTATCGTTCATCGCCGGGTCAGCGAGTCTGGGCCGCCGCGGCCATGGCGCGCAGGTTCTCGAGCTTGGTGAGCGGCGGTACCGCGCAGCCGGACGAGAGCAGGTCCACGCCGTCCTCGAAGCACTTGTTCGCCTCGCGCAGGACGTCGTCGGGACTGCCGTTGAGCAGCGCGCGCACCGGCGCGACGTTACCGATCGCACGCACGTCACCCAGGATGCCCTTGGCGTCCTTTACCTCGACTTTCTCCTCGAAGGAGAACGCCAGGGTCCCCGTCGAGCGGATGTGCGGCATCAGATCCTTGGTGTAGCCGCAGATGTGCAGCGCGGTCGGCACGTCCTTGATGGCGGCGAACACCCTCGCCTCGTACGGCCGGGCGAACTCGGCGTACTGGTCGCCGCTCAGCAGGTCGCCGCTCGCCACCGGATCCGAGAGCGTGATGGTGTCGGCGCCCGCCTGGATCGCCGCGCGCGACAGCGCGATGCCGGCCTCGGTCATGAGCTCCAGCGCGCGCTTGACGGCGTCGGGCTCCTCGAGCGTGGCGAGCAGAACGCGCTCGGCGCCGAACACCGCGCAGGCGATCGTGAACGGCCCGGTGACTTTCATGTTGACCGGCTGGACGTCGCGCTGGCTGCCGGCGAGCAGCGAGATGGCCTCGAGCACCGCCGGGATCCGCCCGCGCTGCAGGAAGTCCTTTGGCAGCTCGAACTCGTCGAAGCCGATCTGCAGATGCTCCATGATCTGCGGCTGCGTGATGTCCGTGCCCTTGTCGAGCGGGCAGCCGAGCGCTTCGCCCTCCAGCGTCAGGCAGAACGGGACGGTGCAGCAGGGCACGCCGGTGAGCTCGTAGGTCGACGCGGCGAGCCGCGCCATCTTCTTCGGCTCCCAGTGGGAACTCGGCCAGGGCGCGTCGATTTTCCTCATCGCCTCGACCGTCACGCCGACCGTCGGCACCCACACGACGCGTCCCGGTGGCCGGCGGCCGCGCAAAGCGGCGAGGATCCGTTCTTTCACGTTCATGCCCATCAGTTGATTATGGAAGCTTTCCCCAGGGGCGGCAACGATCACCACGGCGCGAGATGTTCTGAATAGAACAATTTCCGCAGTGCGATTGCCTGCTATATTGCCGGCGAAGGAGAGACCGACGGTGGCGATTGCGAGTCGCAGCGGACACCTCGACGTTCTCGCGGCCATTCCACAGGAGCACCGCAATCTGGTGCTGGCGCAGTGCGGCCAGCAGCGCTACCGCAAGGGCGAGATCATCTGGCGCCAGGGCGATGCCGCCCCGATGGTGGCGATCCTCGGCGAGGGGAAGGCCGTATCCGAATACCAGAGCTCGCGGGGGCGCACCGTGATCACCGGCCTGTGGTCCTCGGGCGATCTCATCGGCGCGCTCAATCTCGGCACGGAAGGCGTGCACCAGATGACCGTGCGCTGCCTGGAGAGCTGCCTGCTGCACACGCTTTCGGTCGGGCAGTTCTACGCGATGGTGAAGTCCTACCCGGAAGTGGCCGAGGCGGTCGTCAGGGCTCTCTCGGTGCGCCTGCACTGGTACAACCATCTCACCCTCGTGCTCGGCACCCTGCCCGCTTTCGAGCGGGTTTGCGGCATGCTGCTCGCGCTCTCCGAGCGCTTCGCCGTGCGCACGGCGGACGGATTGCTCATCGACGTGAATCTTACGCATGCGACGCTCGCCGCCATGGTAGGCGTGGGCCGCCCGTTCCTGACCATGACGCTGCGCCGGCTCGAGAGTAGCGGCCACCTGCGCAGCGTGCACCGTCGCATCGTGCTGCGCGATCCCGCCGGGCTGGAGCTTCTCGCCTTTCACAGCACAGCGCGCCGGCGGAGCAAGGCCGCAGCCCGCGCCGCCGGCGACGACGAGCAGCGCCGCCCTTCACACCTCTAGAGGAGACGCCTGATGCGCCATCCCAACCCTGCGCTGGATCGCTTCATCGACGGCCTGGAAAACATCGCCGAGCGCGAGCGCGACCAATGGAAGATCGTGGCCGCGCTCGAGCCGCTGCTGACGCAGCTCGTGACGAGCCCCGACCGGGGCTGGCTGAAGGACGAGTACCGGCGCCCGCCGGAAGGCAAGACCGGCGTCGCGGCCGGCTACGGCCAGTATTGCCTGTACCGGCGCGGCAGCGCGCTCTCGGTCATCGCATTCTGCTGGGGTCCAGGCAAGGGCACGCCGATCCACGATCACCTCTCCTGGGGGGCGCTCGGATTCATCGACGGCCTCGAGAAGGAGACGCGCTACAATCGCCTCGACGACGGCTCGGACCCGCATCGCGCGCAGCTACAGGAGGTCGGGGTGTACTTCACGAAGACCGGAGAGACTTCCCACCTGGTTTCGCCTCAGCGCGACGTGCACAAGGTCGAGAATCCCGGCGATGTCCCCTCGGTGAGCGTGCACGTGTACGGATGCGACATGGGCACGCAACGCCGGCGCCGGTACGACGCGGCGACCGGCGCAATCGAGTGGTACACGACGCCGCACGACTCGGACGAAGTCGTCGTGCCGTGATGTCATTTACTTGACAGCGGCGCGGCGTCTCCCTGTGGCACGATTGCCGGGATGGCGCGAAAGGCGATCTGCAAGACCGGCGACGTGCCCGCCAAGGCCATCCGACAGTTCGAGGCCGGCGCGGGCAAGACGATCTGCGTCATCAACGACGGCGAGCGCTTCTTCGCCTGCCAGGCGGCGTGCCCCCATGAGGGCGTCGCCCTCTGCGACGGGGTGTTTGACGGCGAGGTGCTCACCTGCCTGGAGCACCTGTGGCAATGGAGCCTGGCGGCGGGCGGCGAGCCGCGCGGGCTCGCCGAACGGCCGCTGCAGATGTTTCCGGTCGAAGTCGAGGCCGATGTCGTTTATGTGAGCACGGACAGCTAGGCGCCGATTCACCGCTTCTATGCCCGCATAGCCCCTTTTTCTCAAGTCGCCGGGCGCCCGCCCCTAGAATCTCCGCCGGGCAGCTTGAGACCAATATCGAGGGGATGATGTTCGCCACCAATCCGTTCGCCGCGCTTTCGCCGTCCCTGTCGCCGGCGCTCCTGCAGGGCTACGTCGTCCTCATGATCGTCCTGGTCGCCGCCGGGACGCTGTTCGACGTCGCGCACAAGGGCAGCGCCCGGTATTTCTTCGACAACTGGCGGAAAGCGAAGGCCGGCAAGGCCAAGGAGATCGGCGGCGGGGAGCTGGTGTCGATCGCCGTGCAGACCGCGGTCGTCGACGTCCTCGCCTCGGGGGAGTTCTGCAACGCGCGCCGGCGCGTCGCGCACCTCCTCACCATGTACGGCTTCGTCCTCCACGTCGTCGCCACCGTCGCGATGGTGTTCGAGCATTCGACCCCGGCCATCGTGCCGCAGCTCTGGTGGATCGGCGGCCTGATGGTCTGCGCCGGCGGCTACTGGTTCTGGTTCTTCATCCGGGCGGACGTCGCCGCCGAGGGCAACTCGCCTTTCCGCGTCATGCGCGCGGATCTCTTCATCCTCTCGCTCCTTGCCAGCGTGACGCTCGGTCTGATCTGGGCGGCGGCCGGCGGCGGGGTCGGCGTGCTCTTCGGCCTGTACCTCATCGCCACGACGGTGCTGTTCGGCTCCGTGCCGTGGTCCAAGTTCGCGCACATGTTCTTCAAGCCGGCGGCGGCCTTCGAGAAAAGAGTGTCCAAGGCCGATGGGTCGGTCGAGAACCTGCCGACGCTGACCCGGGACGATCCCGAACAGCAGCAGCGACACTCCATGGAACTGTTGCGGGAGGCTCCCATGAACATGGGGCTCGGCATCAAGCGCGAAGCGCCCCGCCACTACTAGAAAAAAGGATCCGGCTCATGCCTACCTTCGTCTACATGACGAGGTGCGACGGATGCGGACATTGCGTCGACATCTGTCCCTCGGACATCATGCACATCGACGAGACGTATCGCCGCGCCTACAACATCGAGCCCAACATGTGCTGGGAGTGCTACTCCTGCGTGAAGGCTTGCCCGCAGAATGCGATCG
>JBQTJF010000222.1:0-10848 GCA_052387375.1 Betaproteobacteria bacterium | reverse complement strand
CGGCCGCCGGCGGGGCAGCGAGCGCGGCAAGCGAGAGAAAGAGAAGTCGAAGTATGCGGCCAGTCTAGCCAGCCGCGGCGTGCTCCGAGCCCACCTCGGCGGCGTCGCGCACGCCGAGCTCGCGCCTGCCCTCGAGGTAGGGGCGCATCGCCTCCTCGCCGAGCAGCACCAGGCGCGCCGCCGCGGTGAGGTAGGCCGCCGCCGCGTCCTGCTGCGCGTCGCGCGGGATGTCGCCCGGGGTGTCGAGGTCGGCGCAGACGCGGTTGTCGGGCCGGCACAGCTCGGTATAGCCGAGGTGGTTGGCGCCGCGCAGCACGATCATGGCGCGCGGCCGCGGCGAATGCTCGTAGACGAGGTCGGGGCGCACGCCCTGCGAGGTGTCGCGCTCGCCGGCAATCACCACCGTCACGGGCGGCGGCTCGGGGGCGTGCACCGCGGCGTCGAACGCCGCCGGCGCGAGCAGGCCGAGCAGGCGCGCGTGCGGCAGGCGCTGGCGTGCCGTCATGCAGGCCGCGCCGCCGGTGGAATGGCCGAACAGCGCCAGCCGCTGCGGGTCGGCGCGGCCGCCGAACCAGCGCGGGTGCGCGACGAGGTGCTCGTACAGGGCGACCAGCAGGCGCGAGCGCGCCAGGCTCGGCGGCGCGTCCCACGCGCCGCCCTCGTACATATGCATCAGCCAGCCGAGGTCGGGCACGACCACGACGAAGCCGTGCGAGGCGAGGTGCGAGTGGATGCGCGCCCCGCGCAGGAAGTCGCGCGTATGGTCGGCGTAGGAGCGGTCGAGCCCGGCGGGGATGTCCTCCGGACAGTAGAGGCGCGTGCGCTTTGCATGCGCGTAGAGGATGAGCGGGAAGCGTCCCGGCGCGGCGGGGTAGTAGGCCGCCGCCGTGATGCTGTCGGGCCGCACCACCTGCGAGACGCCGCGCGCGCAGCGCATGAGCTGTGAGCTGAACGGCACTTCCGCGGGGACGGCGACGCGCGTCGTGCCGCGGCTGCGCCCGAGCAGCTCGCGCTCGACGCGGTAGGGGCCGCGCGCGAGCGGCGAGCGCGCCTGCGCCCGTGCGCCGCCGTAGGCCGAAAGGCCGAGGGCCGCGGCGGCGGCGATGAACTCGCGGCGGGAGCAGCGCATCGCTACGAGGGACTGCCTAAGCGACTAGGAAGTTCTGCCTTGCGCGTAACTTGCATCGCATAGGGTTACGGCCATGGGCAGACGCCTGCTACCGAGGAACTTGCCGGAGCTCTACGCGCAGGCGCTGGCGATGGAGCGCGAGGCGACCAGGCGCTTCGCCGAGCTCGAGCAGTTCATGCGCGACGTCGGCGTCGAGCACCTCGCCGAGGAATTCGAGAAGATCGGCCGCGAGGAGAAGGAGCAGTACGAGCTGCTCGCGCTGGGCACCGCCGGCCGCGAGCTGCCCGAGGTGAGCGGCTGGGAATACTCCTGGCACTACCTCGGCGCCGAAGCCGACCGCGTCGCGCCGCCGAAGAACGCACGCGAGGCGATCGCGCTGGCGCTCGGCACCGAGCGGCGCACGCAGCACTTCTACGACGACGTGGCCGAGAACTCGCTCGACGCGGCGGTGCGCGCCTTCGCCGCGGAGATGGCCGCCGACGAGCAGCGCCACGTGCTGCGCCTGGAGCTGCTGCTCGCGCGCGAGCCGGAGCCGACGCCGCCCAGCGAGGAAGACGCCGGCGCGGTGATCGCCTAGGTCTTAAAGACCCACGCGCCGTTGCCGGCGCGGCAGGCGACGCCCTTCACCGAGTCCTTCTTGTCGCCCTTCCTGATGGCGGTGGTGAACTCGCGGCAGGCCTCGTTGCCCTGCTTGAAGTTGCGCGTCGGCGTGAGCCGGTAGGTGACGCCGGTGGCCTTGTTGGTCCACACCACGGTCTTCCGCTCGCCGGCGAGCTCGAGCGCGTGCCCCATGCAGCCGCCGTCGCCCTCGTCGATGCTCTGGCCGATCTTGGCGCCGATGATGGCGCCGATGGTGGTGCCGAGGATGATCGCCACCGGGCGGTTCTCGCGGTCGGCGGTCCTGGCGCCGATCACCGCGCCTGCGGCGCCGCCGAGCAGCGCGCCCACCTGCGCGCTGTTGCAGCGGCCGTTGACGACGCCGTAGTCCTTCTCCCACTTCTTGCCGGTCTAGCCGACATAGTTGGGGTCGTTCTTCTTGCGCCAGCCGTGCGCCTTCGCGTGGTCCGGCGGCTGCGCCGGCGCGGGCGCAGCGAGGCCGAGCCCTAGTTCCACAGGTCCACTTTTTCGCCGCGGTGCTTCATCGCCTCGGCCTTCGCCTGCAGGAAGCGCTGGAAAGAAGGCTCGCGGCGATAGGCGCCGCTCGAGACGTATTCTAGTAAGCCGGCGACGTGGAACGCTCGCAGGTAAGCCTCGGCGCGCACGATTTCCCTGCCGCTGTTGTCGAAAAGCACCAGCGTCGGGGCGCGCGCGACCTGCAGCGCTTTCGCCCACTGCGACGCATCGGAGCGCCTGCCCTCCACGGTGACGAGCTTCTCCCGGCCCGCGACGGCGAGCTGGGCGACGTCGAACTTGGCGATCTGCGCCAGCACTTCCTGGCGCCGGAAGACGACGCGGTGCAGCTCGTCGCAGCCCTCGCAGGGCGAGGCCTCGAAGAGCACCGCGAGCGGCTTGCCGCCGCGTCTGCGGCGCAGGTCCAGGGGAGGTTCGAGGAAGAATGGTTGCGTGTTCAAGGATGCTCCGCCGCCCATCTTCACTTCCATGTTGTCAATAGCTGCCTCGAACTCGCGCGGCGGGTAGTAGCCGTTGATGCGCCGCGCGAGCGCGCCTTTCTCGTCGAGGAAGACGAGCGTCGGCGTGAACTGCACCTTGAGCATCGCCGCGAGCTGCTTCTCGGTCATCTCGCGGCCGTCGGTCCAGATGACGTCGCGGTCGCCCCAGATGTTGATGGCGAGCGAGACGAAGCGCCGGCGCATCTTCGCGGCGATGCGCGGGTCGGCCCAGTTCACCTCGATGAGGCGCTTGCAGTAGGGGCAGCCGTCCTGGCCGAAGTAGAGCATGACGCGCTTGCCCTCGCGCGCCGCCTCGGCGACGTCGTCGGGCAGGTGCAGCAGGGACTGGGCGAACCAAGATGGAGGTTCCTGCGCTTTCCCCGGGAAGCTGAGGACGCATAAAACAGCAAACAGGATGGCCCGCATCCGCGCAGTATAGTAGCCGCCGCATGCCAGGGCTTCTCAGGCTCTTCGGCGCGCGCCGGCCGGCCGGGCGGCTCGCGCTTTCGGCGGTCGGCATCGCGCTCGGCGTGGCGCTCGGCTACGGGGTGCACCTCGTCAACGGCGCCGCGGTGCGCGACGTCGCGGCCGCGGTGCGCGCTGTCGCGGGCGAGGCCGACCTCGAGGTGCGCGGCGGCCGCGCCGGCTTCCCCGAGGCGCTCTACGCGCGCATCGCCAGGCTGCCCGGCGTGGCGGTGGCGAGCCCGGTGCTCGAGCTCGACGCGGGCCTCGCCGGCACCGAGCGCACGCTGCGCGTCATCGGCCTCGACATCCTGCGCGCGGCGCAGCTGCAGCCGCGGCTCGTCATGGAGGACCGCTACGAGCTGCTCGCGCCCGACAAGGCCTTCCTCTCCGCCGCGGCGGCCGAGGCGCTCGGCCTCGACAAGGGCGGCGTGCTGCGCCTTGCCGTCGGGCAGAAGACCGTGACGCTGCAGGTCGCGGGCGTGCTTCCGGCCTCGCAGCTCCGCGGCGTCGCCGCGCTCACCGACATCGCCACCGCCCAGTGGCGCCTGGAGCGGCTGGGCGAGCTGAACAGAATAGATGTTCGATTGGAAAAAATCGCAGATCAGCCGGCGATCGAACAGCAAATTCGCTCGCTTCTGCCTCCTGGCGTGCATGTCACGCCGGTGCAGGCGCTCGAGGAGGCGAGCGCCTATCCGTCGCGCGCCTACCGCGTCAACCTCAACGTGCTGGCGATGGTGGCGCTCTTCACCGGCGGTTTCCTCGTCTTCTCCGCCCAGGCGCTCGAGGTGGCGCGGCGGCGCGGCGAGCACGCGCTGCTGCGCGTCCTGGGCCTGACCAGGCGGCAGCTCGCGCGCCTCGGGCTGCTCGAGGCGGCGCTGCTCGGCGCGCTCGGCAGCCTCGCCGGGCTCGCGCTCGGCTACGCCTTCGCCGCCGCCGCGGTGCGCGCCTCCGGCGGCGACCTGGGGGCGGGCTTTTTCCGGGGAACGATCCCGGAAATCGGCGTCTCGCCGGCAGGCCTGCTCGTCTACTTCCTCGCCGGCGTCGCCGTTACGCTCGCCGGCGCGGTGCTGCCGGCGCTCGACGCGGCGCGCACGCCGCCGGCGCGCGCGCTCAAGGCGGGCGACGAGCAGGCGATGTTCCGGCGCATCGCGCCGGCCTGGCCGGGCCTCGCGCTCATCGGCGCCGGCGCGGCGCTCTCGCAGCTCGGGCCGGTCGCCGGCCTGCCGCTCTACGGCTACGCCTCGATCGGCTGTCTGCTCCTCGGCGCCGTGGTGCTGGTGCCGCGCCTCGCGCAGCTCGTGTTCGACATTCTGCCCGCCCCAGGCGATCCGCATCTCGTGCTGGCGCTGGCGCAGCTGCGCGCGGCGCCCGGCCAGGCGGCGGTGAGCCTGGCGGCGATCGTCGCCAGCTTCTCCCTCATGGCGGCCATGGCGATCATGGTGGCGTCCTTCCGCCAGTCGGTGGACGACTGGCTCGACACGGTGCTGCCGGCGGACCTCTACTTCCGCACCACCCAGGCGGGCGACACCGGCTACCTCGAGCCGGGTTTCGAGGAGCGCGTGCGCGCGCTGCCGCAGGTCGCGCGCGCCGACTTCCTGCGCAGCGGCCGCGTGGTGCTCGACCCGGCGCGCCCGGCGCTCTCGCTCATCGCGCGCGACCGCGCCGAGAGGGCCTTCCCGCTGGTGGGCGAGCGCGCGCCGGGCAACGCCTGGATCAGCGAAGCCGTGGCCGATGTTTATGGCTTCAAGCCTGGGGAGCGCCTGGACATTCCACTCGACGGAAGAATGCATTCCTTTGCCATCGCAGGCGTCTTCCGCGACTACGCCCGCCAGCACGGCGCCATCCTCATCGACCGCGCCGACTACATCGCGCTCACCGGCGACCGGCGCGCGAGCGACGCGGCGCTGTGGCTCGCGCCCGGCGCCACCGTGGCCGCCGCCATGGAGGCGCTGCGCGCCCTGCCGGGCGGCGGGCAGCTCGACATCGGCGAGCCGGGCGAGATCCGCGCGCTGTCGCTGCAGATCTTCGACCGCAGCTTCGCCGTCACCTATGCCATGGAGGCCGTCGCGGTGCTGGTTGGCCTGTTCGGCCTCTCCTCCAGCCTCGGCGCGATGGTGCTCGCGCGCCGGCGCGAGTTCGGCATGCTGCGCCACCTCGGGCTGACGCGCCGGCAGATCGGCGCCATGCTGGCCGCCGAGGGCGGCATGCTCGCCTTCCTCGGCGCCGCCGCCGGCCTCGCCGCGGGGGCCGCGATCAGCCTGGTGCTCGTCTACGTCGTCAACCGCCAGTCGTTCAACTGGAGCATCGAGCTGCACCCGCCTTGGCTGTTATTGAGTGCATTGTTTCTGTGCCTGGTATTGCTGGCTATCCTGACCGCACTGTGGTCGGGCAAGGAGGCGATGGGCATGGGGCCGGTGCGCGCCGTGCGGGAGGATTGGTGAGACGCAGGGATTTTCTTCTTGCGGGACCGCTGCTGACCGTCCTTCCGGCTCTGGCGGAAAAGGTTGAGTACCCCGCAGTGAGGCCGGGCAGGGTATTCACCTTCCCGCGCGACCACGGCGCGCATCCGGAGTACCGGGTCGAGTGGTGGTACGTCACCGGCTGGCTCGACGACGGGCGCGGCTTCCAGGTCACGTTCTTCCGCGCGCGGCCCGAGGAGAGCAGCGCCAACCCGAGCAGCTTCAACCCGCGCCAGGTGCTGTTCGCGCACGCGGCGGTGTCCGACCCGAGGCACGGGCGCCTGCTGCACGACCAGCATGCCGCGCGCGCCGGGCTGTCGCTCGCGCGTTTCGAGCTCGAGCGCACCGGCGTATGGATCGACGACTGGCATCTCGAGCTCGAGGGCAACTGGTATCGCGCGTATATACCAGGGCGCGACTTTGAACTTGAACTTTCTTTTGGCACAACCCCTGTTGTCCTGCAAGGCGAGCAAGGCTTCAGCAGGAAGGGCCACCGGCCGCACGAGGCGAGCTATTACTACAGCCGCCCGCACCTCAACGTGCTCGGCCGCCTGAACGGCAGGCAGGTCACCGGCACGGCATGGCTCGACCACGAGTGGTCGAGCGCCTACATGGCGCCCGAGGCGGCGGGCTGGGACTGGGCCGGCATCAACCTCGCCGGCGGCGGGTCGCTGATGGCCTTTCGCATGCGCGACAAGGCCGGCGGCACCCACTACGCGCCGCCCGGCGTCTCGTTCAAGCCCTTGCGCGTGTGGAAGTCCCCCAGGACCGGAGTTGAATATCCAGTATCTATCCTTCTCGGATCCGGGGGAGATGCCTATCGATTAGAACCTCTTATGGACGACCAGGAGTTAGACTCCCGCGCGAGCACTGGCACCATCTACTGGGAGGGAGCGGTGCGCGCGTTCAGGGGCGGCAGCGAAGTGGGGCGGGGATACCTCGAGCTCACCGGCTACTGGAAGCCGATGAAGCTATGAGAGCTCTGCTTTTTTCGATGCTGTTTCTCATGGCGCTTTCCGGCCACGCGCAAATCTACAAATGGGTCGACGATCAGGGCCGCTTCCGCTACGGCGAGAAGCCGCCGCCGGGCGTCGAGGCGCGCCTGCTCGGCGGCGAGCAGAGCATCGAAGAGCAGCAGGCGGAGCAGCGCCGTCAGGTGCTGAAGCGCGAGGAAGCCGAACGCCATGCGCGCGCGGCGAAAGTGCGTTCGCAGCAGTGCGAGAAGCTGCGCGATGAGCTCGCGTACGCCGAGCAGCTGCAGCTCTACCGCTGGGAGCAGGGCGAGAAGGTGTACTTCAGCGGCGCCGAGCGCAAGGCGCATGCCGACAAAGTGCGCTCCCTCATCGCGCAGCACTGCCGTTAATGGGGTCAGAGCAACTTGCTGTCTCCCCTGTATTTGCTCTGACCCCCTAAGCTGGAGATGCCAATACCGGCGAGGATGAGCGCGATGCCGGCGATGTGGTACCAGCGCGGGTACTCGCCGAGGAAGAGCGCGGCCAGCAGCACGCCGAAGGCGGTGACGCCGTGCATCCAGGGCCCGGCACGCGCCGCGCCCAGGCGCGTCACGGCGTAGCTCCACCCCAGGTACGCGAGCAGGAACGAGCCGATGCCCGAGTAGAGGATCGCCAGCACGCCGTTGCGCGAGAGCGAGGCGTGCGGCTCGGTGGCGAGCTCCCAGGCCACCCAGGGCGCGAGGCACAGCGCGCCCACCACGGTGAGCAGGAGCAGGAACTGCGGCATGTCGAGCGCGTCGCGCCGGCGCTTGAGCATGATGGTGTAGAGCGCCCACATCAGCATCGAGCCGAGCGCGAACAGGTCGCCGCGGTTGAAGGAGAGGCGGGCGAGCGCCGCGGGGTCGCCGGCGCCGACGATCGCGGCGATGCCGAGGCAGGAGACGCCGATGCCCAGCCACTGCCGCGCGCTCACGCGCTCGCCGAGGAGCGAGGGCGCCAGCAGCAGGATGAAAACGGGCGAAGTGGACAGAAAGAGCGTGGCGCTCGTCGCCGTGGTCGTGCGCAGGCCCTCCCACTGCATGGCGAGGTGCACGCCGCCGCCGAAGAAGCCGGCGAGGAGGAGCACCCGCCAGTCCTCGCGCGAGAGCGCGGCGAGGCGCCGCCGCAAGTCGTGCAGGGCGAAAGGCAGCACCGCGACCATGACGATGAAAACGCGCCCGAGCGTGGCGAGCGCGGGCGAGATGTCCTCGCGCACCGCGCGGCCGACGATCCAGTTGCCCGACCAGAGCAGGAGCGAGGCGACGAGAGCGAAATAGGCGGCCGCGCGCATGGGAGCCGCATGATATCTTCGCCGCGATGGCTTTCCAGAAGGCGGCGGGCCGCGCGCTCAGCTACGAATGGGTGGGCGAGGCGCGCGGCAAGCCGGTGCTGGTGTTCCTGCACGAAGGGCTAGGCTCGATCCGGCAGTGGCGCGACTTCCCGGCGCGGGTGGCCGCCGCCAGCGGCGCGCGCGCGCTCGTCTACGACCGCTACGGCTACGGCCAGTCCGACGTGCTCGCCGAGCCGCGCCGCGCCGTGCGCTTCATGCATGACGAGGGTTTGCAGTCCTTGCCGCAACTCCTGGAAGAGCTGCGCATAGAGGATCCTGTCCTCATCGGCCATTCCGACGGCGCCTCGATCGCGCTCATCCACGCCGGCGCCGGCCACGCGGTGCGCGGCGTCGTGGCGATGGCGCCGCACGTCTTCATCGAGCCGATATGTCTCACATCGATTCAGCAGGCAAAAAAATCCTTTGAAGAGACCGATCTGCCGGCAAAGCTCGGCCGCTACCACCGCGACGTACGCAAGACTTTCTACGGCTGGGCCGACGTGTGGCTCGACCCGGAGTTCAAGGGCTGGGACATCCGCGACGACTACCTGCCGAACGTGCGCTGCCCGGTGCTCGCCATCCAGGGCCACGGCGACGAGTACGGCACCATGGCGCAGCTCGACGAGATCGCGTGGCGCGTCGCCGGGCGCTGCGAGCTGCTGAAGCTCGAGGATTGCGGGCATAGCCCCTTCCGCGACCAGCCGGAAAAGACGCTTCTCGCAATCCAGGCATTTCTGGAATCGCTTTGAGAACCAATACTGCCGTGATCGGCCTGGTGGCGCTCGCCCACGGCACGAGCCATTTCTTCCAGCTCGTGCTGGCGCCGCTTTTCCCGTTCATCAAGGGCGAGCTGGGCGTCTCCTATGCCGCGCTCGGCTTCGTGGCGACGCTTTTCTTCGCGGTCTCGGCGCTGCTGCAGCCGCTCGCCGGGTTCATCGTCGATCGCTACGGCGGCAGGACGCTGCTCGTCTGCGGCGTCGGCCTGCAGGCGGCGGGCACGCTGGTGGCGGCGCTCTCGGGCAGCTATGCGCAGCTCGCGCTCGCCGCGGTCATCGTCGGCATCGGCAACAGCGTCTTCCATCCCGCGGACTTCTCGATCCTGAACTCGCGCGTGGAGAAGCGCCGCCTCGGCCACGCCTACAGCGCGCACGGCATCGCCGGCTCGCTCGGCTACGCGGCGGCGCCGGTTTTCAGCGGCGGCCTCGGCGCGCTGTTTGGCTGGCATGTCGCGCTCCTCGCGGCGGCGGCGGTCGGCTTCGCGGTGTTCGCGCTGCTGCTCGCGACTGCCGGGAAGCTGCAGGGCGAGGAAGTGAAATCTCCGTCCCTGAAGGGCAGCCCGGTGAGCGCCCGCGTCCTGTTCGCCGCGCCGGTCGTGATGTGCTTCCTCTATTTCACGATCTACGCCGCCGGGTTCGGCGGGCTGCAGACGTTCAGCGTCGCTGCCATGACCGTGCTCTACGAGGTGCCCGCGGCGCTCGCCTCGAGCGCGCTCACCGCCTACATGGTGGGTTCGGCGTGCGGCATCTTCGCCGGCGGCTTCCTCGCCACCCGCACCGGGCGCCACGATCTCGTCGCCGCGGGCGGCCTGGCGGTCGGCGCGCTGGTGATGCTGGTCCTGGCGAGCGCATGGCTTCCCGGCGCGGCGCTGCCGGTGTTTCTTGCGGCTGCCGGGCTCTGCGTCGGCGCCACGGGCCCTTCGCGCGACATGATCGTGCGCGCCTCGACGCCCTCCGGGGCGACCGGGCGCGTCTACGGCTTCGTCTACTCGGGGCTCGACGTCGGCCAGCTCGCGACGCCGGTGTTCTTCGGCTGGCTGATGGACAGCGGCCTGCCGGAGGGCGTGTTCTACGGCATCTGCGGCTTCACCGCGGCGGCGATCGTCACCGTGCTGCAGCTGCCCGGCCGCCGGCCGGTCACACAGCGTATTTGATGCCCTTGCGCTCGAGCATACGCAGCAGCGCCGGCCAGTCCTTGTGCTCCGCGGGGCGATCGGGGCGGTTGAACTGCTCGCTCGTCGTCCTCGCCGCCGCCTGGGACATGAGCTGCACGTTCTCCAGGCCGGCGGCGCAGGCGTCGACCTGGATCTGGCAGGCGCAGTCGAGGTAGTACATGATCTCGAAGGCCTCGCGCACCGTGCTGCCCAGCGCAAGCAGGCCGTGGTTGCGCAGGATCATCGCCTTCGACTTCGGGCCGAGATCGCGCGCCAGGCGCTGCCGCTCGTCCAGGTCGAGCGCGATGCCCTCGTAGTCGTGGTAGGTCACGTCCGCCTGCACGCGCATCGCGTGCTGGCTGATCGGCAGCAGGCCGCACTTCATCGCCGACACCGCCACGCCGGCGCGGGTGTGCGTGTGCAGCACGCAGCCGATCTCCGGCCGCGCCTCGTGCACGCAGCCGTGGATGACGAAGCCGGCGGCGTTGAAGCCCGAATCGGTCGGGTCGTCGAGCACCTTGCCGTCGTGGTCCACCTTCACCAGGTTCGAGGCGGTGACCTCGTCGAACATCAGCCCGTAGGGGTTGATGAGGAACTCGTCCTGCCCAAGGAGCCGGGCGGAGAAGTGCGTGTAGATGAGGTCGGTCCACTTGAACAGCGCCGCGAGCTGGTAGGCGGCGGCGAGATCGCAGCGCAGCTGCCATTCCTCCCGGCTGACGCGCTCGCGCACCGGGGTGGACTTGAACTTCAGGTTGGCGGACATGGGATCTCCAGGGAAGAACATCATACCGAAATCAGGGACAGACCACGTTTTCTCCCGTATAGGCCTTGGAAAAACGGGCCAGCGAGCGAAAAATGGGTCAAATTTGACCCATTCTCTCAGGCCGCCATCCGCACCGGACTCTCGACGGCCTCGAGCGCATCGAGCAGCAG
>JBQTJF010000221.1:0-3889 GCA_052387375.1 Betaproteobacteria bacterium | reverse complement strand
TTCCGGGGGGTGTCGGCCTCTCCGGCGGGGCGCACGTCTCCGGAGCTGGTCAGCGATACCGCGCGGCAGAGCGTCGAGGCGTGCGTGCAGCGGCTGTTCGACGCGGTGATGACGAAGGTCCGCGCTGCCTAGCGATGGTGCCGGCCCCGCTGCTCGTCATCGGTGCGCCGCGCAGCGGCTTTTCTCTGCTGATCAGCGTCCTCATCGAGGTGCGCGCCGCCGTCGGGGTGCGCGCGACGCGGCGGCAGCGCGTGCTGCGCGCGATGGAGCGCACGCTCGGCCGGCTGGTGGCCGACCGCATCGAGGGCGTGTTCCGCGACGCCGGGCTCGGCGAGCGGCCCCTCTACAACGACAACTTCAAGCGCCTTTCGGGGCGGGCCGCGCTGGCTCGAGCCTCCCGGGGTCGTTTTCCGCAAGTACTTCGGCGTGCCGGGCATGGGCGATTTCACAGTGCTCACACGCCATCCGCCGGGGCTGCTCGAGGCCGACAAGGTCGTGCACTCGCACACCGGCGCGGGCGCCTGGCCGGGGCTCGCGCCCTTCGCCGGGCACCTGCGCTTCGCCTCGGTGCGCAATGCCTTCGGCGTCCTCAACTCGGCGGTGTTCTCCATCAACGCGCTGACCAGCGAGTACCTGCAGCGCAGGTTCCCGCCCGGGCACGATGCCGAGCCGCTGCGCCAGCGGCTGGCCGAGTACAAGCTCACCGACGCGCGCTTCTTCGCGAGCCTGGCGAAGCACCTCGCCCGCGAGCTCGAGGCCTATCTCCCGCACCGCGCGAAGTACACCGAGATGCGCTGGGAGGACCTGATCCGCCAGCCGGTGGCAACGATGGTGCGCCTGGGCGCGGCGGCGCAGACGCCGTTCATTTCTCCCAGTTCGGCTTCCGCATCGGCGAGTGGCGCGCGCACACGCGCATCGAGCGCTCCTGCTTCAGCGACGCGGCGCTCGAGCGCCGGGTCTCGGACGCGGCCGAAGACGCCTGCGCGGCGATGAACGCGTTCCTCGCCGACTTCCTGGCTCTGGACTTCGACCGGGACGACCCCGCCCCCCTCCTCGAGCGGCACCGCGCGCGGCGCGCCTCGCCGCGCATCGACGAGGCGCGCCAGTCGATCGCTGCCGCGCTCCCCGAGCCCGGGCGCTCGCTCCTCGGCTGGCTGCGCCGATGACGCGCGAGCTCGTCGTCGCCGAGAAACAGGCAGCAGATGGCGATCTGCTCGCCTTCCTCGACCGTGACGATGCGCGGGTGGTGGCGCCGCCCGGACCGCGGCTGCCGCTCTTCCTTATCTCGATCCCGAAGTCCGGCACGCACCTGCTCTACGAGCTCGCGCGGGCGCTCGGTTACCGCGACGGCGTCGTCTGCCCCGACGCGCCGGCGCCGGGTACCTGGTACTGCCTGGAGTACTCGAACTCGCATACGCGCGCCGCGGACTTCCTCGTCGACACGACGCGCCGCCGCTTTCGGCAACAAGCACCATCCGTTCTTCCGTTCGCCGGCGCTGTTCATCTACCGCAACCCGCGCGACGTCCTCGTCTCCGAGTCGAACTGGTTCCACAAGGCGAAGAACAGCCCGCTCGCGGGGTACTTGAGCTCGCTCGCGCAGGAGGAGCGGCTGTTGCGCCTGGTCGCGGACCCCTGGCTGCTCGGCTCCCTCCGTGAACGTGTGGGCGCGTTCATTCCGTGGCTCGATTTCCCGAACGTGATCCCGCTGTCCTTCGAGGAGCTGGTCGGGAGCCGCGGCGGCGGCAACGACAAGGCTCAGCTCGACCTCATCTGGTCGCTGCGCTCAAGCTGCGCGTTCCCGGGCGGCCCGAGGAGATCGCGCGCAGGGTCTTCAACCCGGACAGCCCGACGTTCACCGAAGGGCGCATCGGCGCCTGGCGCGAGCAGCTCACGCCGCAGATCAAGGAGAAGCTGCGCGCGCTCGGCACCGACTATCTCGAAATCTACGGATACGCGGACGAATCAGCCCATCTGCCTTCGCGAGCGGCGGAGTTCCGGCGTCGGCCGCTGCGGCTGCCGGCCGACGATCTCTCGGGGGTGCCGATCAGCGTGGAGATGAACTACTTGCGGCACAACATCGTGCTGCACGGCAAGCGCTACTACGCGGTGCCGCAGGGCTTGGGCGGCGTGGATCTGGCGCGGGGCGTCCCCTTCGGCGTGAAGGCGGCCGACTCGCTTGACGAAGCGCGGTTCGCCATCGTGCGGCGGCGGCTGCTCTTCGGCCCGCTGTGGCGGTTGTGGGCTCGCCTGCGTCGCCGCGTGTGAGCAAGCCGCTCTACGTGCGGCGCTAGAGCACCTTGCGCGCCGCGCGGCGCGCGAGCAGCCAGAGGAAAAGCTTGGCGCGTCGCGCAGGGGAAATGTCCCGATCGAAAAGAGTCGCCTCCATGAAGCCCTCCTTGAGCGGGACTCTTTCAGCGATGGCCGCCCGTCCTTCGATCACCGCCTGCATGCGCGCCGCGGCGGCGCTGCGCTCGCCGCGCAGGCGCAGGAAGGTGTCGTCATCGGCGAAGCGGCCGCGGTTGCCGTAGATCTGATCGAAGTCGCCCTTGCCGCTGCGGAAATGCATGTGCTCGAAGACCACGTCCTCGAGGTAGACGATGCGCGGGTGGCCGCGCCATTCGAGCCGCTTGAAAAGGTCGAGCAGGTGCTGGTCGATGAAGGCGCCGAGGTAGGCGCGCGGAAAAGGATCGGCGAGCAGCTCGCAGGTGCGGAGCGACACGATGGGGAAGGAGCTCAGGCGCCTGCCCTTGAAGAGGTCGTTCGGGTAGGCGAGGTAGACCTGGTCCTGCATCGCCGCGTGCAGCTCGCGCAGCTTACGGTCCCAGCCGCGCGTCTGGATCACGACGTCGTCGTTGCCGAGGATGACGATGTCGCCGCGCGCGCGCTCGAGGCAGGCGCTGTTGTACGCGCCCATCGAGACGCGCGGGCCGACGATGGTCCTGACGTCCAGTCCTTCGACGGTCAGCGCGTGGCTGGCGGGGTCGTCCTCGTCGGCATAGAGGATCACTTCCACGAGGTCCGGGCGCTCGCTGCGCGCCAGCACGCTTTCCAGGAAGCGACGCGCCAGCTCGGCGCGGCTGCGCGTCGGCACGAGCAGCGAGATGCGATAGTCGGTGCCGCGCGCGCCACGCCCGGCGATGCGTTCGCGGTAGCGCGCCACGACTCGGCGCGCCGGGCCCCGGTCGACCACGCGGCCGTAGTCGAGGCAGATCGCCTCGTCGCAGAGCACCTCGATCTCCTCCATGTCGTGGGAGACGAGCAGCAGGGTGCCGTCGCGCGCCTTGAACTCGCGCAGCGCGTCGCGGCACTTCTGCTGGAAGCGCGCGTCGCCGACGCTGAGCACCTCGTCGATGAGCAGCACGTCCGCGGGCGAATGGATGATGATGGAGAAGCGCAGCCGCGCGATCATCCCGGCGGAGTACTTGCGCAGCGGGCGGTCGAGGCTGCCCTGCATCTCGGCCCACTCGGCAATGCGGTCGAGGCGCCCGCGGATCTCGCGCATCGGCATGCCGATCACCGCCCCGTAGAGGAAGATGTTCTCGCGGCCGGTGAGGTGGCCCTGGAAGCCGGCGCCGAGCTCGAGCAGCGACGCGGGTCGCCCGTCGATCCTCACTTCGCCGCGGTCTGCGGGCACAGCGCCGAGCAGCACCGAGAGCAGCGTGGTCTTGCCGCTGCCGCCAGGGCCGATGATGCCGAGCGCGCGGCCGCGCGGCACCTCGAGGTCCACGCCGCGCAGCGCCCCGCGCCGCGCGTGGCGCATCTCCGGCCGCCCGCGGTAGGACTTCCACAGACCGGTGCAGCGCAGGGCGGGGCTGGAATCCGGGGCCGGGGAGGCCGAAATGGGTACGATCGTACCCATTCTGCTACACCACCTCCCCGACGCGCGGC
>JBQTJF010000220.1:0-25812 GCA_052387375.1 Betaproteobacteria bacterium | reverse complement strand
TTCCTGTGCTGCCGGGCAGTCGTGCCGCACATGGTGAAGGCGGGCTACGGCCGCATCGTCAACATCGCCTCGATCGCGGGCAAGGAAGGCAACCCGAACGCCGCCGCCTACGGCGCGGCGAAGGGCGGCCTGATCGCCTTCACCAAATCGCTCGGCAAGGAGCTCGCGCAGAGCGGCGTGCTGGTCAATTGCGTGACGCCGGCCGCGGCGCAGACCGCGATCCTCGAGCAGGTGACGCCGGAGTTCGCCAGGTTCATGCTCTCGAAAATCCCGATGGGGCGCTTCGTCAAGGTGGAGGAGATCGCCGCGCTCGCCTGCTGGCTGGCGAGCGAGGACTGCAGCTTTTCGACCGCGGGCGTCTTCGACATCTCGGGCGGCCGGGCCACCTACTGATGGCAAAAAAGAACGCCCGACGCTCCGCTGCCTGGTTCGCCCGGCAGGACATCTACGGCTTCATCTATCGCAGCTGGGTGAAGAACCGCGGCGTGCCGCACGACCAGTTCGACGGCCGGCCGGTGATCGGCATCTGCAACACCTGGTCGGAGCTGACGCCCTGCAATACGCACTTCCGCGTGCTCGCCGAGCACGTGCGGGCGGGCGTGCTGGAAGCCGGCGGCTTCCCGCTGGAGTTCCCGGTCATGTCGCTCGGCGAGACGCTGCTGCGCCCCACCGCCATGCTCTACCGCAACCTCGCCAGCATGGACGTCGAGGAGTCGATCCGCGGCAACCCGCTCGACGGCGTGGTGCTGCTCGGCGGTTGCGACAAGACCACGCCCGCGCCGCTGATGGGCGCGGCGAGCGTCGACCTGCCCACCGTGTTCGTCTCCGGCGGGCCGATGCTCTCGGGCAAGTACCGCGGCACCGACATCGGCTCGGGAACCAACGTCTGGTCGATGTCCGAGGACCTGCGCGCCGGCAAGATCTCGCTCGAGGAATTCCACGAGGCCGAGTCGTGCATGCACCGCTCGCACGGACACTGCATGACCATGGGTACCGCTTCCACCATGGCTTCCATGGTGGAAGCACTGGGCGTCGGCATGCCGGGCAACGCGGCGATCCCGGCCGTGGACGCGCGCCGCAACGTGCTGGCGCGGATGGCGGGAAGACAGATCGTGCAGCTGGTAAAGGATCAAATTCCCCTGTCGAAAGTCCTCACCAAGCCCGCCTTCGAGAACGCCATCCGCGCCCTGGCCGCCATCGGCGGCTCGACCAACGCGGTGATCCACCTCACGGCGATCGCCCGGCGCATCGGCGTCGAGCTGAGCCTTGAGGACTTCGAGCGCGCCGGGCGCGGCGTGCACACCCTCGTCAACCTCATGCCGTCGGGCAAGTACCTGATGGAGGACTTCTCCTACGCCGGCGGCCTGCCAGCGGTGCTGCGTGAGTTGGGCGAGAACGGTTTGTTGAATCGAGATTCTCTGACTGTAAACGGCAAGACCATCTGGGAAAACGTCAAGGACGCGCCCTGCTGGAACCGCGACGTCATCTTCCCGTTCAGGAAGCCCTTCAAGGAGAACACCGGCATCAGCGTGCTGCGCGGCAACCTGGCGCCCGACGGCGCCATCATCAAGCCCTCGGCGGCGACGCCGGCGCTGATGCGGCACCGCGGCCGCGCCGTGGTGTTCGAGAGCATTGAAGACTTCCACAAGCGCGTCGACGACCCGAAGCTCGACATCGACGAGCGCTGCGTGATGGTGCTGAAGAACTGCGGCCCCAGGGGCTATCCCGGCATGGCGGAGGCGGGCCACCTGCCGCTGCCGCCCAAGCTCCTGAAGAAAGGCGTCACCGACATGGTGCGCATCTCCGACGCGCGCATGAGCGGCACCGCCTACGGCACGGTGGTGCTGCACGTCTGCCCCGAGGCGGCCGCCGGCGGCCCGCTCGCGCTGGTCGAGAACGGCGACAGCATAGAGCTGGATGCATCAAAACGAAGGCTCCATTTGGACGTGAGCGAGAAGGAGCTGGCGCAGCGCAAAGCGCGCTGGAAAGCGCCACAGGCGCACCTCGATCGCGGCTACTGGAAGCTCTACCACGAGCACGTGCTGCAGGCCTGCGACGGCGCCGACCTCGACTTCCTGGTCGGCAAGAGCGGCGCCTTCGTGCCGCGCGACAACCACTGAAGGAGCGAGCGATGCTGCAAGCCGCCGCCGACCAGACCATCTGCCTGCATGCCGACGACGACGACGTCATCGCGCGCGCCGAGATGAAGGGCATTCCCGCCGGGCGCAAGATCGCGGTGCGCGACATCGCGCCGGGCGCGCCGGTGCGCCGCTACAACCAGATCATCGGCTTCGCCTCGAGAAGTCGCTCGGCGCCGCGGCGAAGGGCGGCACGACCGATCTCGTCGAGGTCTACGAGCTCGCCGAGGCGGTGACCGCGAAAGGGCTGGTCTTCATGGACACGCCCGTCATCTGCTTCACCACCGGGCGGGGCTCGGTGTACGGCTGCAAGCCGGCGCCTTCGCTCAAGCTCGCCACCAACAGCCGCCCCTACCGGCACATGGAAGAGGACATGGACGTCAACTGCGGCACCATCGTCGACGGCGCCGAGACGGTCGAGCAGGCCGGCGAGCGCATCTTCCGGTTGGTCCTGGAAACGGCCTCCGGCCAGCGCTCCAAGTCGGAGCTGCTCGGCTTCGGCGAGGACGAGTTCGCGCCCTGGGTGGTGGGCGCGACCATGTAGCTACTTCAGGTCTTTTTCCACTTGATGGTGCAGCCGACCGAAGGCTTCTGCTCCTTCGGCCCGGCGCCGGTCTCGGCGATGCGCGCCATCGCCTCGAACATCTCGTCGACGCGGCCGTGGTACTGCAGCTCGAGCGCGGCGTTGAAGCCGTAGAACTCCGGCGTGCACACCGCCCCGTAGGCCCGCGCCACTTCCTGCGTCTCGTCGATCACGTAGGGAAACGGGAAGCGCTTCTCGGCGGCGAAGCGCTTCATGTTGTCGAACGAGTCCTCCGGGTAGTCCTGCGGGTCGTTGGACATCACCGCGATCGAGCCGATGCCGCAGGCGGCGAGCTCGCCGCACTCGCGCACGATGCGGTCGATGGCGCGCTTCACGTACGGGCAGTGGTTGCACAGGAACATCACCAGCAGGCCGTTCTCGCTGCGCGCCGTGACCGGGCCGTAGCGCCTGCCGTCGACGCCGGGAAGCTCGAACGCCGGGGCCTTCATGCAAAAATCCTAGCATGGTCCCGCGCTTCTACGTCGACGCCCCGCTGCGCGCCGGCGCGAGCTGCGCCCTGCCGGAGGAAAGCGCGCACCACGCACTGCACGTTCTGCGCCTGCGCGAGGGCGAGGAGCTCACCCTCTTCAACGGCCGCGGCGGGGAATACGCCTGTCGTATCGCTTCTCTCCACCGGAGAAGTTTTCTGGTGGATGTCCTGCAACACCGCGCGGTCGAGCGCGAGGCGCCGCTGCGCATGGTGCTCGTGCAAGGCGTCTCCTCGGGGGAGCGCATGGACTTCACCATTCGCAAGGCGGTCGAGCTCGGCGTCGCCGAGGTGCGTCCCGTGCTCGCCGCCGCCTCGGTGGCGCGGCCCAAGGGCGAGCGCGCCGCGGCGCGCCGCGAGCACTGGCAGAAGGTCGCCATCTCCGCCTGCGAGCAGTGCGGCCGCAACGTCATTCCGAGAATTCAAGAATTGACCTCCCTGAGCGAGGCATTGAAATCCGATGACTCGTACAAGCTGCTGCTTTCGCCGCTTGCCGAGCTGAGGTTCTCGGCGGCGTGCCAGTCGATCCGGGAGGAGGTCGTCATTGCCGCCGGGCCCGAGGCGGGCTTCAACGCCGCCGAGGAGGCGGCGCTCGCCGATGCCGGCTACGTGCCGGCGCGCCTGGGGCCGCGCGTGCTGCGCACCGAGACGGCGGCGCTGGCGGCGCTCGCCGCGCTCAGCGCGCTGCGGGGAGATTTCTAGCGAGCAGCTCGGCGAGCGGCGCGTTGCCGTTGTCGCGCGCGATGTCGAGGGCGCTGCGGCCGTCGGCGTCGCGGCCGGCGAGGTCGACGCCGCGGCCGGCGATGTAGAGCTCGACCGCCAGCTCGTCGTTGCGCTTCACCGCGTCGAGGAACTGCCTGTCGTCGTAATAGCGCAGGCCCATCGCGTTCAGGTCCTTGCGCGCGCGCAGCGGATCGACCGCGGACTTGCGCTCGAGGTCCCGCTTCATGTCCTTGCGGCCGATGGTCGCCAGGTCGCGCCCGATGGCGGCGATGCGCTCGCGGTTGCGGTCCGACAGGTCGAACGTCATCTCGTCGAACAGCCCCATCACCGCGCGGTTCACCTCGGCGTTCCTGCCGGCCAGCATCTCGTCGAAGGCGCGCAGGCTCTCCTGCGGCGTCTCGGCGTGCGCGCCGATGCGCACCACGCTCTGCACCAGCGTCAGCATGTGGCCGAGGACGCGCTCGCCGTCCTCGGGGGCGGCGGCGGCCGGCAGCGCGGGAACGACGAGCGAGGCGAGGAGGATGGCGCGGGCGGTTTTCATGGTGGTCTCCGTCACGGGAAAGATTACGCCTTAGAATCCGAAAAAACCACGGGTAAAAAATACAAGCATGGCGGTGGCGCCGCAGAATCCCGAGCTCTTCGTCCGCTGGTTCCGGCAGGCCGCGCCGTACGTGCACGCCTTCCGCGGCCGCACCTTCGTCATCGCCTTCGGCGGCGAGATGTTCGGCGAGCGCGAGCGCCTGGCGAGCTTCGTGCACGACGTCAACCTGCTGGCGGCGCTGGGCATCCGCCTCGCGCTCGTGCACGGCGCGCGGCCGCAGATCGAGGCCGAGCTCAAGGCGAAGGGCGTGCGCTCGCGCTACTCGCAGGGACTGCGCATCACCGACGAGGCGGCGCTGACGGCGGTGAAGCACGCCGCCGGCGTGCTGCGCGTCGAGCTCGAGGCGCTCTTCTCGCAGGGCCTGCCCGGCTCGCCCATGGCCGGGGCGCGCATCCGCGTCTCCTCCGGCAACTTCATCACCGCGCAGCCCATCGGCGTGCGCAAGGGCACGGACTTCCAGTTCACCGGCGCGGTGCGCAAGGTCGACGCCGCCGCCATGGAGCGCGAGCTCGACGCGGGCGAGGTGGTGCTGGTGCCGCACCTCGGCTATTCGCCCACCGGCGAGGTGTTCAACCTCGCCTGGGAGGACATCGCCGAGAGCGTCGCCGTGGCCCTCAAGGCCGACAAGCTGCTCATGTTCACCGACCGCCTGCCGACCGACCGCCGCGGCGGGGTGCTGTCGGAGCTCACCGCGGGCGAAGCCGAAGCGCTGCTCAAGAAGGGCGGCCTGTCCGCGCAGACCGCCGACGCGCTCGAGCACGCCGCGCGCGCGGTGCGCGCGGGCGTGCGCCGCGCGCACGTGATCTCGCGGCGCATTCCCGGCACGCTGCTGCTCGAGCTCTTCACGCACAGCGGCGTGGGCACGATGATAAGCGCCGACGCCGTGGAGAAGCTGCGCCCGGCGAAGATCGAGGACGTGCGCGGCATGCTGGCGCTCATCGAGCCGCTCGAGGCGGACGGCTCGCTCGTCAAGCGCAACCGCGAGCTGCTCGAGGCGGAGCTCGGCAACTTCCTCGTCGTCGACCACGACAGCGCCATCGTCGGCTGCGCCGCGCTCTATCCCTTTCCCGACGGCAGGAGCGGCGAGTTCGCCTGCCTCGCCGTCGCCGAGGGCTACCGCGACGGCGGCTACGGCGAGCGGCTGCTCAAGGCCTGCGAGGAGCGCGCCAGGAGCCTGCGCCTGCGCAGGATCTTCGCGCTCACCACGCACGCGCCGCACTGGTTCCTCGAACAGGGCTTCCGCGCCGCCGACGTGGCGGCGCTGCCCTCGCGCCGCCAGGCGCTCTACAACTGGAAGCGGGGCTCGAAGGTCTTCCTCAAGCGTCTATAATTTTTCCATGGCGCGAATGGTGAAGTGCATCAAGCTCGGGCGCGAGGCCGAAGGCCTCGACTTCCCGCCCTACCCCGGCGAGCTCGGCAAGCGCATCTGGGAGAACGTCTCCAGGGAAGCGTGGGCGCAGTGGCTCAAGCAGCAGACCATGCTGGTCAACGAGAACCGCCTCAACCTCGCCGACCCGCGTGCGCGCAAGTACCTCATGGAGCAGACCGAGCGGCACTTCTTCGGCGGCGGCGCCGACGTGGCCTCAGGTTACGTCCCTCCCGACCAGAAGTGAATATTTCCCGGTTCTGGGACGGGGAGATCGTCCCGGCCCTGATCGAGTACATCCGCATCCCGGCCAAGTCTCCGCATTTCGACCGCGACTGGCAGAGGCACGGCCACATCGAGGCCGCGGTGCAGCTCGCAAGGCGTTGGTGCGAGGCACATCCGCTGAAGGCCATGAGCCTGGAGATCATCCGGCTCGAGGGCAGGACGCCGCTTCTTTTCATCGAGATAGAAGCTAGCGGGAAGGAGTCCAGCGGACCTCTCTTGCTCTACGGCCATCTCGACAAGCAACCGGAAATGACCGGTTGGCGCGCGGACCTCGGCCCCTGGACGCCGAAGCTCGAGAACGGAAGGCTCTACGGGCGCGGCGGCGCCGACGACGGCTACGCGGTGTTCTCGGCCTTCGCCGCGCTGCACGTCTTGCAGGCGCAGCAGCGGCCGCACGCGCGCTGCGTGCTGGTCATCGAGTGCTGCGAGGAGAGCGGCAGCACCGACCTGCCGGCGTACCTCGACGCGCTCGCGCCGCGCATCGGCAAGCCCGATCTCGTCATCGGCCTGGACTCGGGCTGCGGCAACTACGAGCAGCTCTGGGGCACCGCCTCGCTGCGCGGCCTGGTGAACGGCGTGCTCAGCGTCGAGGTGCTCGCCGAAGGCGTGCACTCGGGCGACGCGAGCGGCGTGGTGGCTTCCAGCTTCCGCATCGCCCGCGCCCTGCTCGATCGCCTCGAGGACGCCGGCAGCGGCGCGATCCGGGACCAGGCTTTCCACGCGCCGATCCCGGCCGAGCGCGTCGCGCAGGCGCAGCTCGCCGCGCAGGTCCTGGGCGAGCAGACCTGGCGCAAGTTCCCTTTCATGCCCGGCATGCAGGCGATGCACGCCGACCCGGCGGCGCTGGTCCTCAACCGCAGCTGGCGGCCGATGCTGGCGGTGACCGGCGCCGAGGGCCTGCCGGCGCGCGCGAACGCGGGCAACGTGCTGCGCCCGAAGACCGAGCTCATGCTCTCGCTGCGCATCCCGCCGACCGTCGATGCGCGGGCGGCGGCGCAGCGGATGAAAGAGCTCCTCGAAGCCGATCCGCCCTACGGCGCGCGCGTGCGCTTCGACGCCGGCCAGGCGGCAACGGGATGGCACGCTCCTCAGACGGCAGCGTGGCTGGAAGAAGCCCTTCAGAAGGCATCTGTTTCTTCTTTTGCCAAACCCGTCATGTGGCTCGGCGAAGGCGGCACGATCCCCTTCATGGCCATGCTGGGCGAGAAGTTCCCGCAGGCGCAGTTCTTCATCACCGGCGTGCTCGGGCCGCAGTCGAACGCGCACGGCCCGAACGAGTTCCTGCACCTCGACTACGCCAAGCGCCTCACGGCATGCGTAGCCGATGTGCTTGCGGCCCACGCGGCCCGGGAAGGCGCAGCCGCACCGCGAAGCTGAGCGCCGCCAGGCCGATCGCCGCGGCGACGAACACCGCGGCAAGGCCGAACGCGTCGATCGCCTGTGCCGCGAGCCATACGCCGCTCGCCCCACCGAGGAAAAGCGCCGCGGCGAAGAGCGCGACGGCCGACCCGCGCTCCTCGGGCGATATCTGGGTGGCGTGGGTCTGCAGCGTGGTATGCATCATGTAGTACCCCACGCCGACTACGGCGATGCACAGCGTCGAGGACGCCGTCCAGGGCGAAACGGTGAGCCCGGCGAAGCCGAGCGCCAGCGCCGCTCCGCCCACGCCCACCAAGCCGCGCTCGCCCAGGCTTGCGACCGCGCGCCGTGCCGCCGCCGCATAGAGGAGCCCGCCACCGGCGTACGCCGCTACGAGCGTACCCGCCAGCCCCGGACCGACGCCATGGTGCTGCTGCAAGTACACGGCGACGAAGGCGAACGCCCCGGAGACGAGCAGGCCCTCGGCGAACACCGTGGCGAGCAGCCGGCGCACGGGCCGCTCGGCGAGCAGGCGCAACATTCGCATCGTGCTCTCGATGAACGGCCGAGCCGTCCCGCGCCGCGCGGCGAACGCGCCGTTGCCGCTGTCACGCGCGAGCTCCATCGCGAGCGCCGCGGCGATCAGGACGAACAGCGCGGCAAACGCCACGAAGATCGAGCGCCAGCCGAAGATCTCCCCCATCCAGCCGGCGAGCGCGGTGCCGAGCGCCACGCCCAGCATCTGCCCCACGAGAAAGCGCACCAGCACCGCCTGGCGCCCCTCGTAGGGAAAGCTGTCGCCGATCCAAGCGAGCGCGAGCGGTATCAGCGCGCCGATGGTCGCGCCGGAGACGAGCCGCGCCACGACCAGCGCCTCGAGGCTCGGCGCCGCCGCGCAGGCGGCGGACCCGAATGCGGAAACGAGCGAAGCGGCCGCGATCGTGCGCACGCGGCCAAATCGGTCGCCGAGCGGGCCATACACCACCTGGAGTAACCCGTAGGACAGCACGAACGCGGTGATGGCTCCCGATGCCGCTGCGGGCCTCGTGGCGAACTCCGCCGCGATCAGCGGCAACAGCGGATCGGTGGCGCGCAGGCTGGCGGCGCTGGCGAACGCCGCCAGCGACAGCAGCAGGACGTCGCGGCGCAACTAAGGGGTCTTCTTCTTGAAGGTCCTCACCCCGGCGCTTTCCGCGAGGAGCAGGACGTCCGCCGGCCGGCGCGCGAAGATGCCGTTCGTCACCACCCCGGCGATGTTGTTGAGCTCGGCTTCCAGCGCCGGCGGGTCGAGGATGGTGAGGCCGCGGCAGTCGAGCACGAGGTTGCCGTTGTCGGTGGTGAAGTTGGCGCGCAGCTCCGGCTGCGCGCCGCGCTTCAGCATCTCGCGCCCGACATAGCTGCGCGCCATCGGGATGACCTCGACCGGCAGCGGGACCCTGCCCAGCACCGGCACCAGCTTCGAGGCGTCGCAGATGCAGACGAACCGCCGCGCCACCGCGGCGGTGATCTTCTCGCGCGTCAGCGCGCCGCCGCCGCCCTTGACCATGTACAGGTGCTCGGTCACCTCGTCGGCGCCGTCGACGTACACCGGCAGCTCGTCGACGCTGTTCAGGTCGAAGACGCGGATGCCGTGGCTCTTCAGCCGCGCCGCGCTCGCCTCCGAGGCCGCCACCGCGCCGTCGATGCGACCTTTGATGGCGGCGAGCGCGTCGATGAAGAACTTGACCGTCGAGCCCGAGCCGACGCCGACCACGGCGTCCTCGACCACGTACTTGAGCGCCGCCTCGGCGACCTGCTTCTTGAGTTCGTCCTGGATCATTCGGTGCGGAGCCCTGCAGGAATACGGCTGCCTACAACACACTCCCGGGTTTGCGCCGCTCGCACTGAAACACGTTCACACCATCATTGTGGATTTCCCAGCGGCCGGTCTCTCGCTCCAGTCTGTAGAAGTTCCTCCCAGCCGACCATGTGATTAGGCGATCGCCGATCGACGCGTTGTAAGTGCCGTGACCCCTGATGGTGACGGTCGCGTTCGTGAAGTTGACGATCAGGAAATAGGTAACTCCGCTGGGGTTGGGGTTGGTCGCGCAACCGAGCCAAACCTCTTGCGCGGACGCCGCCGCCGGGACCACCGACAGCAATGCGCTTGCCATAACCTTGCGAAGGGTGCCGTGCCACACGCTGCCTCCCGTGAAACGTGACCGTCTGCCGCGCCACTCTAAGACCTTTTCCATCCCGGCGCCACGCGACGGGCGGTCCGCCCATTACCTCTTCTTTACCGGCGGCAGGTCGGTGCACACGCCCTCGAAGGCCTCCGCGGACATGCCGACCGACTCGCTGGTCGTCGGGTGGGGGTGGATGGTCTTGCCGATGTCGGTGGCGTCGGCGCCCATCTCGACCGCCAGCGCGATCTCGCTGATCAGGTCGCCCGCGCCCAGGCCGACGATGGCGCCGCCGACGACGCGGCGGCTCGCGGCATCGAAGATGAGCTTGGTGAAGCCCTCGTCGCGCGCGTTGGCGATGGCGCGGCCCGAGGCGCTCCAGGGGAACTTCGCCACGCCGATGGCGGCGCCGGCCTTCTTCGCCTCGTCCTCGGTCACGCCGACCCAGGCGATCTCGGGGTCGGTGTAGGCGACCGACGGGATGACGCGCGCGTCGAAGTGCGCCTTCCTGCCGGCGGCCGCCTCGGCGGCGACGTGGCCCTCGTGCACTGCCTTGTGTGCAAGCATCGGGTTCTTCGCCACGTCGCCGATGGCGTAGATGTGCGCCACGTTGGTGCGCATCTGGCTGTCGGTAGGAATGAACCCCTTGGCGTCGACCTCGACGCCCGCCTTCTCCGCACCGATCCGCTTGCCGTTGGGCACGCGGCCGACCGAGACGAGCACCATGTCGTAGGTCTTGCTTTCCGCCCCGTCAAACGACACTTTCAGGCCTTGCGAGGTCGCCTCGACCTTCGTGGTCCTGGTCTTGAGCATGACGTTGTCGAAGCGCGGCGCGTTGAACTTCTGCCACACCGCCACCAGGTCGCGATCGGCGCCGAGCATCAGCGCGTCCATCATCTCCACGACGTCGAGCCGGGTGCCGAGCGTCGAGTACACCGTGCCCATCTCCAGGCCGATGATGCCGCCGCCGATCACCAGCATGCGCTTCGGCACGCGCGGCAGCTCGAGCGCGCCGGTCGAGTCGACGATGCGCGGGTCTTCGGGCAGGAAGGGCAGCCTGGCCGCCTGCGAGCCGGCCGCGATGATGGCCGAAGCGAACTTGACAGTGGTCTTTTTGCCGTCGTCAGCTTGCACTGCCAGCACGTTCGAATTCACAAACGTGCCGACGCCCTGGACGACAGTCACCTTGCGCATCTTCGCCATCGCGGCGAGGCCGCCGGTGAGCTTGCCCACCACCTTGTCCTTGAAGGCGCGCAGCTTGGCGAGGTCGAGCTTCGGCTCGGCGAAGGCGATGCCGTGCGCGCCGAGCGCGCGCGCGGCGTCCACGATCGCCGCGGCGTGCAGGAGCGCCTTGGAAGGAATGCAGCCGACGTTGAGGCAGACGCCGCCGAGCGTGGGGTAGCGCTCGACCAGCACGGTCTTCAGGCCGAGATCGGCGGCGCGGAACGCCGCCGAATAGCCGCCCGGCCCGGCGCCCAGCACCAGCGCCTCGCATTCCAGATCGGCTCCCAGGCTCGGCTGCGGCGCCGCTGGCGCGGCGGCTTCCTTTCTCTCAGGCGCGCCCGGGGCTTCGAGGACGAGGATCGGCGAGCCCTGCGAGACCTTGTCGCCGGTCTTCACGCGCAGCTCCTTCACCACGCCGGCGCCCGGCGAGGGGATCTCCATCGTCGCCTTGTCCGACTCGAGCGTGATCAGCGACTGCTCCTTGGCGATGGCGTCGCCGGGCTTGACCAGCACCTCGATCACCTCGACATCCTTGAAGTCGCCGATGTCGGGCACCTTGACCTCGAGCGAGGCCATCTAGAGCAGCGACTTCCGGATGTCCGAGAGCACGGAAACCAGGTAGGTGGTGAAGCGCGCCGCGGTGGCGCCGTCGATGACGCGGTGGTCGTAGGAGAGCGAAAGGGGGAGCATGAGCCGCGCCTTGAACTCGGTGCCGGTCCAGACTTGTCGCATCCCCGAGCGCGAAACCCCGAGGATGGCCACTTCGGGCGCGTTGATGATCGGCGTGAAGTAGGTGCCGCCGATGCCGCCCAGGCTGGAGATGGAGAAGGTGCCGCCCTGCATGTCGCCGGCCTTCAGCTTCCTGTCGCGCGCCAGCCTGGAGATCTCGCCGAGCTCCTTGGCGAGGTCGAAGACGCCCTTGCGGTCGGCGTCGCGCACCACCGGCACCACCAGGCCCTCGGCGGTGTCGACGGCGACGCCGATGTGGTAGTACTTCTTGATGATGACGCTCTCGCCCGAGCGCTCGAGCGAGGCGTTGAACTGCGGGTACTGCCGCAGCGCCGTCACGCACGCCTTGATCATGAAGGCGAGCATGGTGAGCTTGAAGCCCTTCTTCTCGGTCTCGGCGGTCTGGCTCTTGCGGAACGCCTCGAGCTCGGTGATGTCGGCCTCGTCGAACTGCGTGACGTGCGGGATCGAGATCCAGTTGCGGTGCAGGTAGGGCCCGGAAAGCTTCTGGATGCGCGACAGCGGCAGCGACTCCACCGGGCCGAACTTCGCGAAGTCCACCTCGGGCCAGGCCGGCAGGTTGAACGGAAAACCCCCCTGCCCCCCCTTGTCAGGGGGGCGGCGGGCCGCGCCGCCTTGCAAGGCGGCCTTCACGAACGCCTGCACGTCGGCGTGCAGCACCCGGCCCTTGGGGCCGCTGCCGGGCACCTGCCCGATCGGCACGCCGAGCTCGCGCGCGAACTTGCGCACCGAGGGGCTGGCGTGCGCCTTCGCCGAGGTCTCCTCGCGCGGCTCGCGCGGCACCGGGCGCGTCGCCGGCGTCGGCATGGGCGCCGGCCCCGCCTCGCGCGGGGCCGCCGGCGCCGCGGCGGGCTTCGGCGCCGCCGCCTGCTTCGGCGTTTCGGCCTGCCCAGGCGCCTCGGGCGCCCTGGGCTCGGCGCGCCTTTCCTCCCGGCCCTCGAGCACGAGGATCGGCGAGTCCTTGGATACCTTGTCGCCGACCTTGACCTTCAGCTCCTTCACCACGCCGGCGCCCGGCGAGGGGATCTCCATCGTCGCCTTGTCCGACTCGAGCGTGATCAGCGACTGCTCCTTCGCCACCGCGTCGCCGGGCTTCACCAGGACCTCGATCACCTCGACTTCCTTGAAGTCGCCGATGTCCGGGACGCTGACGGTCTGCGCCTCGCCGGCCGGCGGCTTCGCCGGCGCCCTGGCTTCCGGCTGGACCTTCTTCTCCTCGACCTTCTTCTCGTCGAGAACGAGTATCGGCGAGCCCTTCGACACCTTGTCGCCGGTCTTGATCTTCAGCTCCTTCACCACGCCCGCCGCCGGCGAGGGGATCTCCATGGTCGCCTTGTCCGACTCGAGGGTGATCAGCGACTGCTCCTTGGATACCGCGTCCCCCGGCTTGACGAGGACCTCGATCACCTCCACGTCCTTGAAATCGCCGATGTCGGGGACCAGGACCTGGTTCATGGCACGCCAGCCCTCATGCCGTGGTCGGGTCGGCCTTGTCGGGGCTGATGCCGTACTTCCTGATCGCGTCGGAAACGGCCTTGGCCTTGACCTCGCCGGAATCCATGAGGCTTCGCAAGGCCGCGACGACCACGAAGCAGCGGTCGACCTCGAAGAAGTGCCGCAGCTTGGCGCGCGAGTCGGAGCGGCCGAAGCCGTCGGTGCCGAGCACGCGGTAGGCCCGGCCCTGCGGCACGAACGGCCGGATCTGGTCGGCGAAGGTCTTCATGTAGTCGCTCGCCGCGATGACGGGCCCCGAGGGTCTTTTCTGCAGCATCTCCGCGACATAAGCGATCTTTTGCTTTCCTTCCGGGTGAAGCATGTTCCAGCGCTCGGCGGCGAGGCCGTTGCGCCGCAGCTCGGTGAAGCTGGTGGCGCTCCACACGTCCGCGGCGACGCCCCATTCGGACTCGAGCATCTCGGCCGCCGCCAGCACCTCGCGCAGGATCGTTCCCGAGCCGAGGAGCTGCACGCGCAGCTTGTTCTTCGTTCTGGTTTCTCTTAACAGATGCATCCCCTTGAGGATGCCTTCCTCCGCGCCCGCCGGCATCGCCGGGTGCTCGTAGTTCTCGTTCATGAGCGTGAGGTAGTAGAAGACGTCTTCCTGGTTGGTCACCATGCGCCGCAGCCCGTCCAGGACGATCACTGCCACCTCGTAGCCGTAGGTGGGGTCGTAGGAGACGCAGTTGGGGATCACCGAGGAGAGGATGTGCGAGTGGCCGTCCTCGTGCTGCAGGCCCTCGCCGTTCAGCGTCGTGCGCCCCGCGGTGGCGCCGAGCAGGAAACCCCGCGCGCGCTGGTCGGCCGCGGCCCAGGCGAGGTCGCCGACGCGCTGGAAGCCGAACATCGAATAGAAGATGTAGAAGGGCACCGTGACGAGGTTGGAATGGCTGTACGAGGTCGCCGCGGCGATCCACGAGGAAAAGGCGCCCGCCTCGTTGATGCCCTCCTCGAGGATCTGCCCCGCCTTGTCCTCGCGGTAGAACATCACCTGGTCCTTGTCGACCGGCTCGTACTTCTGCCCCTCGGAGGAGTAGATGCCGAGCTGGCGGAACATGCCCTCCATGCCGAAGGTGCGCGCCTCGTCGGGCACGATCGGCACGACCACCTTGCCGAGCTCCTTGTCGCGCAAGAGCGCGGTGAGGACGCGCACGAACGCCATGGTGGTGGAGATCTCGCGGCCCTCGCCCGAGCCCTTGAGGATCTGCTCGAAGGCGCCCAGGGCGGGCACGGCGGGCACCTTGTCGGCCTTGCGCCGGCGCTGCGGCAGGTAGCCGCCGAGCTGCTTGCGCCGCTCGCGCAGGTACTTCATCTCCGGCGAGTCCTTGGGCGGCACGTAGAAGGGCAGCGACTCGAGCCGCTCGTCCGGGATCGGGATGCGCATGCGGTCGCGCATCTCCTTGATCGTCGCGGTGTCGACCTTCTTCAGCTGGTGCGTCGGGTTCTTCGCCTGCCCCTGCTTGCCCAGGCCGTAGCCCTTGATGGTCTTGGCGAGGATCACCGTCGGCTGGCCGCGGTGCTTCACCGCCGCGGCGTAGGCGGCGTAGATCTTGTGCGGGTCGTGGCCGCCGCGGTTGAGGCGCCAGATGTCCTCGTCGCTCATGCGCGAGACCATCTCGAGCAGCTTCGGGTGCTTGCCGAAGAAGTGCTTGCGCACGAAGGCGCCGTCGTTCGCCTTGTAGTTCTGGTACTCGCCATCGACCGACTCCTCCATCACGCGCAGGAGGATGCCTTCCTTGTCGCGCGCGAGCAGCGGGTCCCAGTACGAGCCCCAGATCAGCTTGATGACGTTCCAGCCGGCGCCGCGGAAGTCCGCTTCCAGCTCCTGGATGATCTTGCCGTTGCCGCGCACCGGGCCGTCGAGGCGCTGCAGGTTGCAGTTGACGATGAAGATCAGGTTGTCGAGCTTCTCGCGCACCGCCATGCCGATGGCGCCCATCGACTCGGGCTCGTCCATCTCGCCGTCGCCGCAGAACACCCACACCTTGCGGTTCGCCGTCTGCGCCAGGCCCCGCGCCTCGAGGTACTTGAGGTAGCGCGCCATGTAGATGCCCTGGATCGGCCCGAGCCCCATCGACACCGTGGGGAACTGCCAGTAGTCGGGCATCAGCCACGGGTGCGGGTACGAGGACACGCCCTTGCCGTCGACTTCGCGGCGGAAGTTGTTGAGCTGCTCTTCCGTCAGGCGGCCTTCGAGCAGGCCGCGCACGTACACGCCCGGCGACGAGTGGCCCTGGAAGTAGACGAGGTCGCCGCCGTGGCCGTCGTGCGGCGCGTTCCAGAAATGGTTCTGGCCGATGCCGAACATGGTGCCGACCGAGGCGAAGCTGGCGATGTGGCCGCCGAGCTCGTCGTCGCTGCGGTTGGCGCGCACCACCATCACCATCGCGTTCCAGCGGCAGTAGGAGCGGATGCGCTCTTCCAGCGCCGCGTCGCCGGGCGAGCGCTCCTCCAGGTGCGTGGGAATGGTGTTGATGTAGGCGGTATTCGCCGCGAACGGGATGTAGGCGCCCGAGCGGCGCGCCTTGTCGACCAGCCGCTCGAGCAGGAAATGCGCTCGCTCGGGGCCTTCGCGCTCGAGCACCGCCTCGAGGGCGTCGAGCCACTCCTGGGTCTCTAGCGAATCGGGATCGTTGGCGGCCGGGGACTGTGGAACGGCGGACATGAGCTTGGCATCCGATCTTTATGATCCACTGCGGTGTGCTGCGGGGGGTGCGGCTAAGCTTAACCAGAAAATCGCGCCAATGCTAGACTGCGCACCCCCCATGGCGGCGCGCATCCTCGACGGAAAATCACTCGCCGCGCAGATCCGCGCCGGCGTGAAGGCGAGCGTCGCTTCTCTTTCGCAGCGCGGCATAAGGCCGGGCCTCGCGGTGATCCTCGCCGGCGACGATCCCGCCTCGCGCGTCTACGTGCGCCACAAGCGCCTGGCCTGCGAGGAGACCGGCATCCGTTCCGACCTGCATGAATACGATTCGCAGGTTTCCGAAAAGCAGCTTCTCGAAACCGTCGCGGCGCTCAACGCCGACGCCGCGATCCACGGCATCCTCGTGCAGCTGCCGCTGCCGCGGCCGGTAAGCGCCGCGCGCGTGCTCGCCGCCGTGTCGCCGGCGAAGGACGTGGACGGCTTTCATGCCATGAACCTCGGCGCGCTGGTGGCGGGAGCGCCGGGCTTCGTGCCCTGCACGCCGGCGGGGGTGATGCGCCTTCTCGAACATTCAAGAGTTCCGATTCAAGGACGGCATGCCGTCGTCCTTGGCCGCTCCAACATCGTCGGCAAGCCGCTGGCGCTGCTTCTACTGCAGCAGGACGCGACGGTGACGATCTGCCACTCGAAAACCAAGGAGCTTGAAAAACTCACCCGTGATGCCGACATACTGATTGCGGCCGTCGGCCGCGCGAAACTCGTCACCGGCGCCATGGTCAAACCCGGCGCCTGCGTGATCGACGTCGGCGTCAACCGCGGCGCCGGCGGCAAGCTCGTCGGCGACGTCGACTTCGACGCGGCGAAGGCTGTCGCCGGATCGATTACGCCGGTGCCCGGCGGCGTCGGCCCGATGACCATCGCCATGCTCCTGGAGAATTGCCTGCGTGCTGCAAGTCAACGATCCGCTTCTTGATTTCTCCGGCCTGCCGCGTTTTGCGGAGATCGGGCCCGAGCACGTCGCGCCCGCGGTCGAGCAGCTCCTCGCCGAAGGCCGGGAGGTCATCGCCAGGCTCGCGGCGGTTCCCGCGACCTGGGAGGCCTTCGTCGCGCCGCTCGAGGACGCGAACGAGCGCATCGGCCGCGCCTGGGGGCAGGTGGCGCACCTGCACGCCGTGCTCGACTCGCCGCCGCTGCGCGAGGCCTACAACGCCAACCTGCCCAAGGTCACGCAGTATTACACCGAGCTCGGCCAGAACCAGCAGCTCTTCGAAAAATACAAGGCATTGAAGGCTTCAAGCGAGCATGAATCGTTGTCGGCGGCGAGAAGGCGCATCGTGGAGAACGCCATCCGCGACTTCCGGCTGGGCGGCGCCGAACTGCCGCCGGAGAAGAAGAAACGCTACGCCGAGATCCAGGAGGAGCTGGCGCGCCTCGCGGCGAAGTTCTCCGAGAACGTGCTCGACGCCACGAATGCCTTCAGCATCTTCGTCGACGCCTCCCGGCTTGCCGGGGTTCCGGAGGATGTCCGCCAGGCCGCCCGGGAAGCCGCGCAGAAGGACGGCAAGGAAGGGTGGAAGTTCACGCTGCACGCGCCCGCCTACCTGCCGGTGATGCAGTACGCCGACGACCGCGGCTTGCGCGAGACGATGTACCGCGAGAGCGTCACGCGCGCCTCCGAGTTCGGCAAGCCCGAATGGGACAACACCGCGCGCATCGCGCGCATCGTCGCGCTGCGCCACGAGATGGCGCGCCTGCTCGGCTACGCCAATTTCGCCGAGGTGTCGCTGGTGCCGAAGATGGCGAGCTCGAGCGCCGAGGTGCTCGCCTTCCTCGACGACCTGGCGCGCCGCGCGCGGCCGTTCGCCGAAAAGGACGCCGCGGAGCTGCGGGACTTCGCGCAGGACGAACTGGGCATAGCCGAGCTGCAGGCCTGGGACCTCGCCTACGCTGCCGAGAAGCTGCGGCTGAAGCGCTATGCCTTCTCCGACCAGGAAGTGAAGCAGTACTTCCCCGAGGACGTGGTGATGCAGGGCCTGTTCCGCGTCGCGCAGTCGCTCTACCACATCGAGATCGTTCCCGCCTCCGCCCCGGCATGGCATGAAGACGTGCGCTTTTTCGACATCCGCGACGCCGGCGGCGGCCTGGTCGGGCAGTTCTACGTCGATCTCTATGCGCGCGAGACCAAGCGCGGCGGCGCCTGGATGGACGACGCCATCACGCGCCGGCGCAAGGCGACGGGCGTGCAGACGCCGGTCGCCTACCTCAACTGCAATTTCTCCCGGCCGGTGGGCGGCAGGCCTGCGCTCTTCACGCACGACGAGGTGCTGACGCTCTTCCACGAGTTCGGCCACGGCCTGCACCATCTCCTCACGCGCGTCGAGGACCTCGGCGTCTCGGGCATCAACGGCGTGGAATGGGACGCGGTCGAGCTGCCCAGCCAGTTCATGGAGAACTTCTGCTGGGAATGGGAAGTGCTGCGCCACATGACGCGCCACGTCGATTCGGGGGCGGCGATGCCCAGGAGACTGTTCGAGCGGATGGTGGCGGCCAAGAACTTCCACAGCGGCCTCGCCATGCTGCGGCAGATCGAGTTCGCCGTGTTCGACATGCGGCTGCACGCCGAGCACGACCCGGCGGCGCCGCGCGCGGCGCTCGAGCTGCTCGACGAGGTGCGCCGGCGCGTCGCGGTGCTGCATCCGCCGGCGTACAACCGCTTCCCGAACAGCTTCTCGCACATCTTCGGCGGCGGCTACGCCGCGGGCTACTACAGCTACAAGTGGGCGGAGGTGCTCTCGGCCGACGCGTACAGCGCCTTCGAGGAGAACGGCGTGCTCGACGCGAAGACCGGCGCGCGCTTCCGCGACGAGGTCCTCGCCGTCGGCGGCAGCCGCCCGGCCGCGGAATCGTTCGCCGCGTTCCGCGGCCGCGCGCCGAGCGTCGAGGCGCTGCTGCGGCACAATGGTATGATCGCTGCATGATGCGCGCGCGCATCATCGGCGTGACCGTCCTGCCTCTGGTGCTCGCTGCCGCGGCAGCGGCGGCGCAGCAGCTCTACCGCTGGACCGACGAGCAGGGCCGCGTGCACATCACCGACACGCCGCCGCCGCCCTCGGCCAGGGGCGTGCAGAAGAAGGCCTACCAGAGCGGCGCCGCCGCGAGCGACGGCGCGCCCGCACCGTACGAGCTCGCCGTGGCGATGAAGGACTATCCCGTCACGCTCTACACCTCGCCGATCTGCAAGGAGCCCTGCGCCGCGGCGCGCGCCGCGCTCAACCGCCGCGGCGTGCCGTTCAAGGAAGTGCAGGTCTGGGAGGAGACGAGCAACGAGGAGCTGAAGAAGGTCTCGGGCTCCAACCAGGTGCCCACGCTCCTCGTCGGCCGCAGCGTGCACAAGGGCTTCGACCAGGCCGCCTACGACGCGCTGCTCGACTCGGCGCGCTACCCGCGCGCCGGCATCCTGCCGCCGCGCGCGCAAGCCGCGCCGGCGCTGCCCGAGGGCTACGTCCCGCCTGGCGAGCGCGCCGAGCCGCCGAAGGCCGAGCCGGTGAAGCCCGAGGCCGAGGAGCAGCCCAGCGGGCCCTACGCGCCGGGCGCGCCGCCGCAAAAGCGGAGGTGACGTTCAGGCTCGCGACCTGGAACGTCAACTCGCTCAGGGTCCGCCTTCCTCACCTGCTCGACTGGCTCGCCGCCGCGAAGCCCGACGTCGTCTGCCTGCAGGAAACGAAGGTCGAGGACGCCAGCTTCCCCGTGCAGGCGCTCGCGCAGGCCGGCTACCAGGCAGTGTACTGCGGCCAGAAAGCGTACAACGGCGTCGCCATCCTTTCGCGCGGCGCGATCAGCGAGGTGGCGCACGGCATCCCCGATTTCCCGGACGATCCGAAGCGCACCATCGCGGCCACCGTCGATGGGATGCGCGTCGTCTGCCTCTATGCGCCAAACGGCGAGGCACCCGGCAGCGACAAGTACGCCTACAAGCTGCGCTGGTACGAGGCGCTGGCGCGCTGGCTCAAGGAGGAGCTCGCGCGCCGGCCGCGCCTCGCCGTGCTCGGCGACATGAACGTCGCCCCCGAGGACCGCGACGTGCACAACCCCAAGCGCTGGGAAGGCAAGGTCCACGTATCGGCGCCGGAAAGAAGAGCATTGCAAGCCGTGCTCGGGGTGGGATTGGCGGATGCGTTCCGGCTGTTCCCGCAGCCGGAGAAGGTGTTCTCGTGGTGGGACTACCGCCTGAAGGCGTTCGAGCGCGGCTGGGGCCTGCGCATCGATCTCATCATGCTCGCGCCCGAGCTTGCCGCGCGCTGCGCCGCCTGTACGATAGACGTCGCGCCGCGCCGGCTCGAGCGGCCTTCCGACCATGCCCCGGTGATCGCCGACCTGCAATGACCGCCGAACCCGCCCGCTCCATCGAGAAGCTCGGCTTCAAGCGCTGGTACGAGCGCCAGCTCCTGGAGAGCCACGCCTGGCTGGTGACCTGCATCCTGTCCGGGCTGGCGGTCTGCGCGGTGCTCGAGCTGCACGGCTTGCGCGTCAGGTCGCTCGCCAGCGTGCTGACGCTGGCCTTCGTCTACCTCGCCGGGGTCATGTGCTGGCACGGCCTCAAGCGCTACCGCGCCATCATGGGCGAGGCCGAGCGGCTGTCGGAGCAGTCGACCTGCCGATCCTGCAATACCTACGCGGCGTTCGACCTGACCCGCGAAGCGCCGCTCAGCGCGCGCTGCCGCAAGTGCGGCAACGAGTGGCGCCTCGAGTAGTGCGCTTCTCCATCTTCTCGGTCAACGACCACCATCCGCGCCTCGCGCGCACGGTGGCCGAGCTCTACGCGCAGCTGACGCGGCAGTGCGAGCTCGCCGAGCGCCTGGGCTACGACACCTTCTTCTGCGCCGAGCACCACTTCCACGAGTACGGCGTGGTGCCCGACCCGGCGGTGATGCTCTCGGCGCTCGCGCAGCGCACGAAGCGCATCCGCCTGGGCACGGCGGTGTCGATCCTCACCTTCCACGATCCGCGGCGCATCGCCGAGAGCTACTCGATGCTCGACATGATGAGCGGCGGCCGGCTCGTCTTCGGCGTCGGCTCGGGCTACCTCGCGCACGAGTTCGCCGGCTTCGCGCTCGACCCGAAGGAGAAACGCGCCGCCTTCAACGACAAGCTCGCCGTGGTGCGCCGGCTGCTCGCCGGCGAGGCGCACGACAAGGCAGTGCTCAAGGTGCTGCCGCACGAAGGCCGGGTGCCGCCCATCTACGTCGCCGTGCTCGCGCGCGAGGCCGCGTTCCACGTCGGCGCGCAGGGCAACCGCGTCTTCACCGTGCCTTATGCGTCATGCAAGGACTTCGAGGATGTCGGCGTCATGCTGAATGAATTCAGAAAAGGGAGATCGCAAGCCGGCGAAGCGCTCGACGACGACGACCACGTCTTCACGTTCCATACCTACGTGTCGGCGAGCGACGAGCAGGCGCGCCGCGAGTGCAAGCCGGCTTACGACCTCTACGTCGATACGCGCCTCTACGCGAAAAAGCACGTCTACGAGGACGTGCTGGCGAGCGGCCTGTGCCTGTTCGGCTCGGTCGAGACGGTGGCGCGGAAGATGCGCCGGCTGCACGAGATGGGCATCCGCCACGTGGCGACCATGCACAACTTCGGCGCGCTCGACCCGGCGCTGGTGGAGCGCTCGATGACGCTGTTCGCGCGCGAGGTAATGCCGGCGCTGGCGGCTAGTCGATCAGCCGGTACGCCGGAAGCGTCAAGAATTCGACGTAGGTCTCGTCGGTAGTCAGCTTCTCGAAGAGCGCCGCGGCCTCGTCGAGCTTGCCCTCGGCGCCCGCGGCTTTGATCTTCGAAAATTCCTCTCGCAATAAATCTTTGAAGAGCTGCACGGTCACCTTGCGGCCGTCCTCGAGCACGCCCTTCGGCGAGCGGACCCACTGCCAGATCTGCGAGCGCGAGATCTCCGCGGTTGCCGCGTCCTCCATGAGATTGAACACCGGCACGCAGCCGTTGCCGGCGAGCCACGCCGCCAGGTACTGGATGCCGACCGAGATGTTGTTGCGCACGCCGGCCTCGGTGATCGGCTTCTCCGGCTGGAAGTCGAGCAGTTGCGCGGCGGTCACCTTCACGTCCGGCCGCTGGCGGCCGTACTGGTTGGGCTGCGGCATGTGCCGGTCGAACACCGCTCTTGCGATGGGCACCAGCGCCGGGTGCGCCACCCAGGTGCCGTCGCAGCCGTCGGTCACCTCGCGCAGCTTGTCCTGGCGCACTTTCTCGAGCGCCGCCTCGTTCGCCGCCGGGTCGTTCTTGATGGGGATCTGCGCCGCCATGCCGCCCATCGCCGGGGCGCCGCGCTTGTGGCAGGTCTTGACCAGCAGCAGCGCGTACGCGCGCATGAACGGCGCGGTCATGGTCACCTGCGAGCGGTCGGCGAGGCAGAAATCCTGGTTGGCGCGGAACTTCTTGATGCAGGAGAAGATGTAATCCCAGCGGCCGATGTTGAGGCCGCTCGAGTGCTCGCGCAGCTCGTAGAGGATCTCGTCCATCTCGAAGGCGGCGACCACGGTCTCGATCAGCGCGGTAGCTCTTATGCTTCCCCTGGGAACACGCAACGCCTCTTGCGCAGCGATGAAGATGTCGTTCCACAGCCTCGCCTCGAGGTGCGACTCCATCTTGGGCAGGTAGAAGTACGGCCCCGAGCCGCGCGCGATGAGCTCGCGCGCGTTGTGGAAGAAGTAGAGCGCGAAGTCGAAGATCGCGCCCGACACCGGCTTGCCGTCGACGCCGACGTGCTTTTCATCCAGGTGCCAGCCGCGCGGCCGCGGGATCAGGATCGCCGTTCGCTCTTTCAACCGATACTGCTTGCCCTCCTGGTCAAGGGCGATGGCGCGGCGCACCGCGTCGCGCAGGTTGACCTGCCCGTCGACCATGTTGTGCCAGGTCGGGCAGTTGGCGTCCTCGAAGTCCGCCATGAAAGTCGAGGCGCCGCTGTTGAGCGCGTTGATCACCATCTTGCGGTCGGTCGGGCCGGTGATCTCGACGCGCCGATCGAGCAGGTCGCGCGGCTGCGCCGCGACCTGCCATTCGCTTTCTCTGATGGATTTGGTGTTTTCTAGAAACCCCGGAAGCGTCCCGGCGTCGAACTCTCTTTGCCGCGCGGCACGGCGCGCGAGGAGCTCCTGGCGGCGCGTCTCGAAGCGCCGGTGCAGCAGGGCGACGAACTCGAGCGCCTCGGGCGTGAGGATCTGCGCGAACTCGCGCGTCACGCGCCCGGTGACGCTGATGTCGTCGACCTTGGGCGCGATCCTGTGCATCGCAGCATTCTATGTGACGCGAATGTCGCGCCGCAACATGAAACTCGGGGCCGATCGGAGTAGGCTGCTTTCATCCCGCAAGGCCCTATTTCGTATCGTGGAAAGCCGATGACTTACAACATCCTCATTCTTGGCGCCTCGTACGGCTCGCTCCTGGCGACCAAGCTGCTCATGGGCGGGCACAACGCGAAGCTCGTCTGCCTGCCCGTGGAGGCCGACGCCATCAACACCAACGGCACGCGCGTGCGTATTCCGGTCAAGGGCCGCGAGGGCCTGCTCGAGATCGACTCGCGCAAGCTGCCCGGCAAGCTCTCCGCCGACGGCCCGGCGGGCGTCAAGCTGGCGGATTACCACCTGGTGGCGCTCGCCATGCAGGAGCCGCAGTACGGCTCCGCGGGCGTGCGCGAGCTGCTCGAGGCCATCGCCAGGGCCAGGGTGCCTTGCATGTCCATTATGAACATGCCGCCGCTTCCCTATCTCGCAAGAATAAAAGAGCTGGACATGGCGAAGCTGCGAGGCTGTTATACCCAGCCCGCCGTCTGGGACAGCTTCGATCCGAACCTGGTGACGCTGTGCAGCCCGGACCCGCAGGCGTTCCGCCCGCCGGAGGAGAAGATCAACGTGCTGCAGGTACGCCTGCCGACCAACTTCAAGTCGGCGCGCTTCCCGTCTCAGGCGCACACGCAGATCCTGCGCGACCTGGAAAGGGACATCGAGGCGGCGCGCTACGACGGGCTGGAGGTCCCGGTGAAGCTCAAGGTGCACGAGTCGGTGTTCGTGCCGCTCGCGAAGTGGGCGATGCTGATGGCGGGCAACTACCGCTGCGTGACCAGGGACGGCATGCGGCCGATCAAGGAGGCGGTGCACTCGAACCTCGAGGCGTCGCGCGCCGTGTATGGCTGGGTGGTCAAGCTCTGCGTCGCGCTCGGCGCCGACGAGAAGGACCTGGTGCCCTTCGAGAAGTACGCCGCCGCCGCGAACGGGCTGCTCAGCCCCTCCTCGGCCGCGCGCGCGCTCTACGGCGGCGCGCCGAACATCGAGCGCGTCGATCGGCTGGTGCAGGCAGTGGCGGCACAGAAGGGGATGCGCAACGAGGCCATCGACGAGGTGGTGAAGCTCGTCGACGCGCAGCTCGAGCAGAACCGCCGCGCCAAGAAAGCCGCCGCCTAGAGATCGGGGTCAGACCCCGATCTCTCCTCGATCCCCAGCTCCTGGATCTTGCGGGTGATGGTGTTGCGTCCCATGCCCAGCAGGTTCGCCGCCTCGATGCGCCGCCCGCCGGTGCGCGCCAGCGCGCGCGTGATGAGCGCGCGCTCGAACTGACGCGCCAGCGCGTCGAGGATGCCGGTTTCGCCGCGCGCGAGGCGCCGCTCGGCCTCGTGCTCGAGCGCCGCCAGCCAGTCGGAGGGCGCGGCCGCCGACTCGCCGCGGAACTCCGCCGGCAGGTCGCTCACGTCGATCACCTGCCCCGGCGCCATCACCGTGAGCCAATGGCAGAGGTTCTCGAGCTGGCGCACGTTGCCCGGCCAGGGCAGGCGCGCGAGGTGCGCGAGCGCCTCCTCCGAGAGGCGCTTGGGCTCGACGCCGAGCTGCTTGGCGCTGAGCGCCAGGAAGTACCTGGCGAGCAAAGGCACGTCCTCCGAGCGCTCGTGCAGGCTCGGCAGGCGCAGGCGGATCACGTTGAGGCGGTGGTACAGGTCCTCGCGGAACGAGCCCTCGCGCACGCGGCTCTCGAGGTCGTGGTGTGTGGCGGCGATGACGCGCACGTTGACCTTGAGCTGCTGGTGGCCGCCGACGCGGTAGAAGGTGCCGTCGGAGAGCACGCGCAGGAGGCGCGTCTGCAGCTCCGGCGGCATGTCGCCGATCTCGTCGAGGAACAGCGTGCCGCCCTCGGCCTGCTCGAAGCGGCCGCGGCGCTGCTGCTGCGCCCCGGTGAAGGAGCCGCGCTCGTGGCCGAAGAGCTCCGACTCGAGCAGGTCCTTGGGCATCGCCGCGGTGTTGATCGCCACGAACGGCTTGCCGGCGCGCGCACTGTGACGGTGCAGGGCGCGCGCCACGAGCTCCTTTCCGGTTCCCGACTCGCCGGTGATGAGCACCGTGGCGCTCGACTGCGACAGCCGCCCGATGGCGCGGAACACCTCCTGCATCGCCGGCGCCTGCCCGAGAATTTCGGGGGTCATGGAAAGCGGCTGGACGGCTTCGGTCTCTCTTCTTCTTTCCTCCAAGGCGCGGCGGATCAGGTCGACCGCCTGGTCGATGTCGAAGGGCTTGGGCAGGTACTCGAAGGCGCCGCCCTGGAACGCCGCGACGGCCGAGTCGAGGTCGGAGTAGGCGGTCATCACGATGACGGGCACCGCGGGATGGCGGTCCTTCACCGCCTGCAGGAGCTCCAGCCCCGAGCGGCCCGGCATGCGGATATCGGAGACGAGCACCTCGGGGGCGCCGCCGGAAAGCGCGTCCAGCGCCTCCTGCGCGGTGGCGAAAGAGTCGAAGGCGATGCCTTCGCGGGAAAGCGCCTTCTCGATCACCCAGCGGATCGAGCGGTCGTCGTCGACGATCCAGACCGGCTTCATGTCAGTTGCTCCACCGCGCATTGCGCGACCCGCGACGCATGAAACGCTGGTGTAATACGCTGGCGGCGTCCGGCACAGAGGTCGGTTCGTACTTGGTGCCTTGAACCCGTATGTCAGTTGGA
>JBQTJF010000219.1:0-23420 GCA_052387375.1 Betaproteobacteria bacterium | reverse complement strand
TTCGGCTGCGACCGCGCGCCGCTGCTCCAGAGGCTGCGTGGACGTTCTTCCCATTTCGCTTGTGTCATTGAAAAAAAAGGCGGGCTGCGCGGCTTCCTGCTCGGGCGCGAAGGCAGGGTGGCCACGCAGCTCGGCCCGATCGTCGCCGAGGACGAGGCGGCGGCGCAGGAGCTCGCCGGCTTCGCCTGCCGGCGCATCGGCGGGCCGGTGCTGCTCGACGCGCTCGACCGGCACGCGGGCCTCGCGCGCTGGCTCGAGGCGCAGGGCTTCGCGCGCGAGCGGCCCTACACGCGCATGGCGCTCGGGCGCGAAGAGCTCTTCGGCGACCCGCGCCGGCTCGCGGCGATTGCGGGTCCGGAACTTGGATGACAAAAGCATGATCCCGACAGAGATACTTTCGATCCTGCGGCGCGGCACGGTCATCCCCGCGCACCCGCTGGCCCTCGATGCCCAGCGCAAGCTCGACGCGCGGCGCCAGCGCGCGCTCACGCGCTACTACCTCGACGCCGGCGCGGGCGGCCTGGCGGTCGGCGTGCATTCGACGCAGTTCGCCATCCGCGAAGCCGGCCTCTACGAGCCGGTGCTGCGCATCGCCGCCGAGGAGGCGGCCGGCCGGGGCGTCGTGATGGTCGCCGGGCTTTCGGGAAAGACCGCGCAGGCGAAGCGGGAAGCGGGAATCGCGCGGGCGCTCGGCTATCACGCCGGCATGCTCTCGCTGGGGCCGATGAAGGGCGCCTCGGTGGAGGAGCTCGTCGAGCACTGCACCGCGGTGGCGCGCGAGATGCCGCTCTTCGGCTTCTACCTGCAGGAGGCGGTCGGCGGCCTCTACCTGCCGGCGGCGTTCTGGCGGCGCTTCGCCGCGATCGAGAACGTGGTGGCGATCAAGATCGCGCCCTTCGACCGCTACCGCACGCTGGACGTGGTGCGCGGCCTGGTCGAGGCGCGCGCCGAGGAGCGCGTGACGCTCTACACCGGCAACGACGACCACATCGTGCTCGATCTGGCAACGCCTTTCCGGCTGCGCCGGGGGGGCGAAGAAGTGACGGTACGTATCAAGGGCGGCTTGCTCGGCCACTGGAGCGTCTGGACCAAAACTGCTGTATCTCTCCTGAAGAGGATCCACGACGGGCCGGTAAATGAAGACCTGTTGGCGCTCGACGCCAAGGTCACCGACTGCAACAGCGCCTTTTTCGACGTCGCCCACGATTTCGCCGGCTGCATTCCCGGCTGCCACGAGGTGCTGCGCCGCCAGGGGCTGCTCGAGGGAATCTGGTGCCTCGACCCGCGCGAGACGCTCTCGCCCGGGCAGGCTGCGGAGATCGACCGCGTCTACGCCGCGTACCCGGAGCTCAACGACGACGCCTTCGTGCGCGCGAACCTGGAGCGCTGGCTGGCGTGAGCGCCTACCGCATCCTCTACGGGGACATCCACAACCACAACGCGCACGGCTACGGCGCCGGCTCGATCGAGCGCTCGCTCGAGGTGGCGCGCACGCACCTCGACTTCTTCGCCTTCACCGGGCACTCGAGCTGGCACGACATGCCGGCCATGGAGGGCGGCCGCGAGCGGCACTGGATCGAGGGCTTCAAGCGCTTGAAGGACACCTGGCCGCACGTGCAGCAGGTGATCGCCGAAGGCAACCGCGACGGCGAGTTCTGCGCCTTCCTCGGCTTCGAGTGGCACTCCTCGCAGTGGGGCGACCAGTGCGTGGTGTTCCCGCGCGACCACCGGCCGCTCTTCTACGCCTCGGAGCCCGAGCGCCTGCGCCGCTTCTGCGTCGACGAAGGCGCGCTGATGATCCCGCACCACCTCGCCTACCCGAAGGGCCGCCGCGGCGTGAACTGGGACGTCTTCCGCGAGGACTGCACCCCGGTGGTGGAGATCTACTCCGAGCACGGCAACTCCGAGGACGACCGCGGGCCGTATCCCTTCTTCGCGCACTCGATGGGCGGGCGCGAGACCGCCAACACCGCGCGGGCGGCGCTGGAGGCCGGCCTGCGCTTCGGCTTCGTCGGCTCCTCCGACGACCACGCCGGCTTCCCCGGCGCCTACGGCGAGGGCCTGATGGCCGCGCTCGTCTCCGACTTCACCCGCGAGCACATCTTCGAGGCGATCCGCGCGCGGCGCACCTACGCGCTTACCGGCGACCGCATCGAGCTCGACTTTTCTGTCGAGGGCGCGCCGATGGGCGCCACCATCGACGCCGGCGGCAGGGCGCAGGTCTCCTTCGCCGTGCGCGCTCGCGACGAGCTGGACGTGGTGGAGGTGATCCAGGATGGGCGTGTCATGCAGCGGTTCTTCCCCGAGGGGGAAGGTTTCTTCGAAAACCCCATTCAAGTCCGTCTCGAATGGGGCTGGGGTCCCTGGGGCGCCCTTGCGCTCGACCGTGTGTGCGACTGGGAGATGGAGGTGGCGGTGGAGGGCGGGCGCCTTGCGCGCTTCTTCCCCTGCCTGCAGTCGATGCCCTTCGATGAGAAGCGAAGGCATCGCTTCGAGAGAAAAGGCGACCACGGCCTTACCATCCGCTCCTATAGCGCGCGGCAGAACGCCTACCGCGAGAACCCGAACCAGAGCGTGGTCCTGGAGATCGAGGGCGATGCCAAGACCGAGCTTGTGCTCTCTCTCGAAAAGCCTTGCATACAAAAAAGCAGAAACGCGCTCGCCGAGCTCGCGCGCGGCTCGGTGAACCGCTTCACCGGACCCTTTCCCAAGGAAGCCTGGCAGTGGCACAGGCTCGTGCCGCTGGAGGCGTCTTCGCTCGCGGGACGCTGCACGCTGGAAGTGCCGGCCGGCCGGCGCTCCTACGCGTACCTGCGCGCGCGGCAGAAGAACGGACACATCGCCTGGGCGAGCCCGCTATTCATGAACTACCGATGAGACCTGAGCTCATCTCGTATCTGACCGACGTGCACTTCGGCTGCGGCGCGCTGGCCGTCCTGCCCGAGCTGCTCGCGCGCCTGGGGATCACGCGGCCGCTCGTGGTCACCGACGCGAGGCTGGTCGAGCTCGGAATGGTGCGGCGGCTGGAGATCGCCGATGTCTTCGATGGCACAGAGACGAATCCCACCGAGGCCAACCTGCGGGCCTGCCTCGCGCTTTACCGGCAGCGTGGCTGCGACGGCATCGTCGCCTTCGGCGGCGGCGCATCGCTCGACCTCGCCAAGCTCGTCGGCATGATGACCAGCCACGCCGAGCCCATGGAGCAGTATGCGATTCTCAACGGAGGAACAAGCCGGATAGGAAGCAATGTGCCGCCGCTCGTCGCCGTGCCGACCACCGCCGGCAGCGGCAGCGAGGTCGGCCGCGCGGCGCTGCTCAGGCTCGACTCGGGACGCAAGCTCGGCTTTCTCAGCCCGCACCTGCTGCCCAAAGCGGCGGTGTGCGACCCGGAGCTGACGCGCAGCATGTCGCCGGCGCTCACCGCGGCGACCGGCATGGACGCCATCTCGCACTGCGTCGAGACCTACCTCAGCCCGCGCGCCAACCCGGTCGCCGACGCCATCGCGCTCGAGGGCCTCTCGCGCGGCTGGCGCGCGATCCGCAGGGCGTACGCCGACGGCGCCGACCTCGAGGCGCGCACGCAGATGATGCATTGCGCGCTGATGGGCGGGCTCGCCTTCCAGAAGGGCCTGGGCGCGGTGCACAGCCTGAGCCACCCGCTCGGCGCGCTCCCCGGCCTGCGCCTGCACCACGGCACGCTGAACGCGCTGTTCCTGCCGCTGGTGCTGCGCTTCAATCATGAAACTTGTATTCAAAAAATGCAGAGGCTGGCAGGCGCCATCGGCCTACGGTCCGGCGAAGAAGTCCCTGAGGCATTCGAGCGGCGGGTGCAGGAACTCGGGTTGCCGCGGCGGCTGCGCGAGCTCGGCGTGACGAAGGAAGCGCTCGCGCCGCTCGCGGCGCAGGCCGCGGAGGACCATTGCAGCGCGACCAATCCGCGCCGCTTCGACGCGGCGGCGGCGCGGCGCCTTTACGAGGAGGCCCTCCAATGAGCGCGGGAATGCGCGCTGTCCATGGCGTGACGCATTACGAGCCCGAGCGCGCCGCGAACGGCTACACGCTGTTCGCGCCGATGTACGGGCGCAACGTGTGGCTGATCGACATGTGGGGCACGATCGTGCACCGCTGGCAGGTGGAGAACCTGCCGGGCAACTACGGGCAGCTCCTGCCGAACGGCAGGCTCCTCTACGCCGGGCGCACCATGCCGCCGGCGATCCCGGAGTTCGCCGGCAACGGCGGCCAGCTCGCGGAGTACGACTGGAGCGGCAAGGTGGTATGGGAGTACCGCGACCCGTACTTGAGCCACTGCTTCGCGCCGCTCGCCAACGGCAACGTGCTGGTGGCGAAATGGCGCGCCGTGCCGTCGGCCGTTGCCGCGCGCGTGAAGGGCGGGCAGCCCGGTACCGAGCGCAAAGGCGAGATGTACGGCGAGGCGATCCAGGAGATCTCGCGCGACGGGCGGATGGTCTGGGAATGGCTCACCTACGAGCACCTCGATCCCGAGCTCGACGTCATCGGCCCGCTCCACCCGCGCGACCGCTGGACGAACCTGAACTCGCTTTTCGAGATGCCCGGCGGCGACATCCTGGTCAGCTTCCGCTGCACCAACACCATCGCCGTCATCGAGCGCGCCAGCGGCAGGATCGCCTGGCGCTGGGGGCCCGGCCAGATCGCCGGCCAGCACCACCCGACGCTGCTCGACAACGGCAACATCCTGCTCTTCGACAACGGCGCGCACCGCGCCACCACCACCATCGACTTCTCGCGGGTGATCGAAGTCGACCCGCGCGCCAACCGCATCGTCTGGGAGTACAAGGAGAACCCGGTCTTCGACTTCAACAGCTTCATCTGCTCCGGCGCGCAGCGCACGCCGCGCGGCACGACCGTGATCTGCGAATGCACCAAGGGCAGGCTCTTCGAGGTCACCGCCGAGGGCGACATCGTGTGGGAGTACGTCATCCCCTTCTACTACGAGCACCCGATCTTCGGCACCAACAACATGGTGTTCCGCTGCATCCGCTACGACCCCGCGCACCCGGCGCTCGCCAACGCCGATCTCGACCCGGGGCGCTACGTCGACTTCAACGCGCTCGTGCCGAAGCGCTTCGTGCGCAGCCCGCGCAGCCGCGAGGCGCTGCGCAAGACCTATGGACACTGATTAAACGGAGGAGGACATCATGATGAGAAAGATCGTTGCGGCATTGGCCATCTCGCTCGTCACGGCGAGCGCGCTGGCGCAGTCGTTCCTGTCGCAGCCGGTGCACATCGTCGTGCCCTTCCCGCCCGGCGGCTCGTCCGACGTGCTGGCGCGCATCCTGCAGCCGAAGCTCGGCGAAATCTGGAAGCAGCCGGTGGTGATCGAGAACAAGCCCGGCGCCTCGGCAAACATCGGCGCCGCCTTCGTCGCCAAGTCGCCGGCCGACGGGTATACCATGCTGCTCGCCACCCCCGCCCTCGCGGTGAGCGCGGCGGTGTTCAAGAACCTGAGCTACGACGCGCGGCGCGACCTCGCGCCGGTGGCGATGCTGTCGGTGTTCCCGAGCGTTCTGGTGGTGCATCCCTCGGTGCCGGCTAAAACGCCGCAGGAACTGATCGCCTACGCCAAGGCGAACCCGGGCAAGCTCAACTTCGCCTCGGCGGGCAATACCTCGGCGATCCGCTTCGCTTTCGAGCACCTGGCGCAGATCACCGGCGTCAAGGCGGTGCACATCGCCTACAAGGGCTCGGCGCCTTCGGCGCAGGCGATGCTCGCCGGCGAATCGCACACCATGATGATGACGCTCGTCGACGCCCTGCCGCACATCAAGAGCGGCAAGCTGCGCGCGCTCGCCGCGACGACCATCAACCGCATCCCGGCGCTGCCGGAGCTGCCGACGCTCGCCGAGACGCTGGCGCCGGGCTTCGACTACATCATCTGGCACGGCTTCTACGTCCCGGCCGGAACGCCCAGGGACGTGATCGCCAAGCTCAACCGCGACGTGAACGCGGTGCTTGGGCAGCCCGACGTGCGCGAGCGCCTCACCGGCCTCGGCATGGAGGTGCGCACCGGCGCGCCGGAGCTGCTCGGCAACTACGTGAGCGGCGAGATCAAGAAGTGGACCGAGGTCGGCCGCGCCGCCAACATCTCGGTCCAGTGATGAAGATCGCGCGCATCGAGGTGCTGCCGGTCCGCCTGCCGCTCAAGGCGGTGGTGACGCTCGCGCGCGGCGTGTCGCGCACTATCGACGAGGGCAAGCAGGTGATCCTGGTGAAGATGACGGCCGACGACGGCACGGTCGGCTGGGGCGAGGCCGGCCCGAGCCGGCGCTGGTCGGCCGAGACGACGCATTCCTGCTATACGTCGATCAAGCACTACCTCGCGCCGGTGCTCGTCGGCCGCGATCCGCTCGACATCGCCGGCCTGCACGCCGCCATGGACCAGGAGCTCGCGCCCGGGCTCGACCCGGGCCAGCCGATCGCCAAGGCGGCGCTCGACCTCGCGGCGCACGACCTCGTCTGCCGCAAGCTCGGCATCAACCTGCAGTCCTGGCTCGGCGCCAAGGCGGCGGACCGCATCGAGCTCTCCTACCTCGTCTCGGCGACCGACGTCGAGGGCACGGCGAAGCAGGTGCAGGCGGGCCTCGGGGAAGGCTACCGCGCGTTCAAGGTCAAGGTCGGGCACGAGCCCGCGCTCGACGTCGAGCGCGTGCGCGCCGTGCTCGCCGCGGCGAAGGGCTGCACGGTATGGGCGGACGCGAACCAGGGCTACACGCTCGAGGCGGCATTGCGCGCCGCGCGCGGCTTCGCGGCGCTGGGCGTCGAGCTCTTCGAGCAGCCGATCCCGATGTCGGACTTCTACGGCATGAAAAAGCTGCTCTCGGCGAGCGGCATGACGATCGCGCTCGACGAGGCGGCGATGGGCCTGCCGCTGGTGGTCGACCTCATCCGCCGCGGCGCCGTGGAGGGCCTGGTGGTGAAGGTCAACAAGACCGGCGGCATCCACTACGCGCGCCAGCTCTGCGACCTCGCGCGCAACGCCGGGCTGCGGCTCATCGGCAGCGGGCTGATGGACGCGCCGATCGGCTTCGCCGCGTCGGTGCACCTCTTCGCCGGCTACGGCATCGACTATCCCTGCGACCTGAACGGCCCGCAGCACATCGCCGGCGACTACCTCGCCGAGCCGCTGCCCATGGAGGGGCGGCGCTACGCCCTGGTGCCGCAGCGCCCGGGCATCGGGGTCGTCATGGACGAGGCGAAGGCCGCCTCGCTCGCTCTCAAGTTGCCTACCTAAGGAGCCGATATGTTCAAGCGCATCCTGGTTCTCGCCGCAGTCTTCTTCTGCACCGCAGCCGCGGCACAGCAATACCCCACGCGGGCGATCCGCGTGCTGGTCGGCTTCCCGCCGGGGGGCTCGACCGACCTCGCGGCGCGCGCGCTGGGCGACAAGCTCTCGCAGGCGCTCGGCCAGCCGATCGTCGTCGAGAACAAGGCCGGGGCGAGCGGCAACATCGCCGCCGAGCAGGTGGCGCGCTCGGCGCCCGACGGCTACACGCTCTATATGGCGCCGACCTCGTTCGCCACCTCGCCGGCCTTCTTCGCCAACCTCTCCTGGGACCCGGTCAAGGACTTCACGCCCGTCTCGCTGGTGGCCACGGTGCCGATCATCGCCGTGACGCATCCTTCGGTGCCGGCGAAGAACCTGAAGGAGCTGGTCGCCTACTCAAAGGCGAATCCCGGCAAGCTCAACATGGCCTCGCCGGGGGCGACGACGCTGACGCGCCTCTCGGGCGAGCGCTTCCAGCAGGTCGCTGGCATCCAGTGGGTGACCGTGCACTACAAGGGCGGCGCGCCGGCGATGCAGGACATGATCGGCGGCACGGCGCAGATCATGTTCGCCAACATCTCCGACGTGATCTCGCAGGTGAAGGCGGGCAGGCTGAACGCGATGGCGGTGGCGACGCCCAAGCGCTCGCCCGCCGTGCCCGATGTGCCCACCTTTGCCGAGTCGGGCTATCCGGAGTACTCGTTCATGACCTGGCAGGCCGTGGTCGGTCCCGCCGGCATGCCCAAGCCGGTCGTGCAGCGGCTCAACGCCGAGATCGTGCGCATCATGGCGACGCCCGAGATCAAGGAGCGCTTCGCCTCGTTCGGCACCGACGCGGCGAGCAGCACGCCCGAGGAGCTCGGCCGCTTCCTCGCCGCGGAAGTGGAAAAGATCGCCAAAGTGGCGGCGTCGGTGGGCGTAAAGCCCAACTGACGCCGGGCCATGGCCTACGACTTCATCATCGTCGGCGCGGGCCACAACGGCCTCGCCTGCGCGGCGTATCTCGCGAAGTCCGGCGCCAGCGTCCTGGTGCTGGAGCGCGCCGGCCGCGTCGGCGGCGCCTGCCACACCGAGGACGCGACCCTGCCGGGCTTCAAACACAATCTCTGCTCGGTCGTGCACACCCACATCCCCTCGAGCCCGGTCTACCGCGACCTGGAGCTCGAGCGCCACGGCGTGCGCTATGTCTACCCCGAGCACCTGCGCGGCACCATCTTTCCCGATCACCGGAGCATCGTCATGGTCCGGCAGCCCGAAAGAATGGCCGCCGAGCTCGGCAAATTCTCGGCGCGCGACGCGAAAACCTACCGGGAGCTCGTCGCCGACTACGGCGAGTTCGTCGAGGCGACCGTTCATCCCCTGATGTATTCGCCGCCGCTCCCCCCCTCCGTGCAGAGCGCGCAGCTCGAAAAGTCGGCGGAAGGCAACCTGCTGCTGCAGTGGCAGATGAGCACGCCGGTGCAGCTGCTGAACGAGCTGTTCGACAGCGACGAGGTCAAGGTCCACTTTCTCACCAGGCTGACCGTGCTGGGGTTCGCCCCCGACCAGTTCGGGCTGGGGTGGATCTGCCTGATGCGCATCCTGACCGGCGAGGCGCCGATCTGCGTCGGCGGCTCGCAGCAGCTCGCAGAGGGGCTGCGGCGCGCGCTCGAAGCGCACGGCGGCAAGGTGCGCACGGGCGGCGCGGTGAAGCGCATCCTGCTGCGCGGCAACCGCGCCACCGGCGTCGAGCTGGCCGACGGCGAGAAGATCGACGCCGCGAAAGCGGTCATCACCAATGTCGAGCCGAAGAAGAGCTTCCTCGGCATGGTCGGCGAGGAGCACCTCCCGGTCTCGTTCGTCCGGCGCGTACGCAACTACCACGCGCGCGCACGCTCGCTGTTCGTCCTGCACCTCGCGCTCTCGGAGCCGCCCGGGTATCGGGCCTCAGCCGGCAACCCGCCGGTCAACACGGCGTTCAGCCAGGAGATGTTCGGGGGCGACGTGATTGAGCAGGTGCGCGCCTATCAGGAGATCGCGATGGGCCGCGCGCCGCGAAAGGAGATGCTGCAGGTCTGCATGCCGACGCTGCACGACCCGTCCCAGGCGCCGGCGGGCAAGCACACGGCGGTCGTCTGGCAGTACGCACCGTACAAGCTGGAGAGCGGCGGTCCGGAGGGCTGGCGCGCGCTGCGCGAGGAATATGCCGCGCACGTGCTCGGGCTTTGGCGCTCGTATGCGCCCAACATGACCCGGGACAAGATCCTGGCGATGAAGATCCAGGACCCGACCGACACCGAGCGCAATAACGACAACCTGGTCAACGGCGTCGACGTCGTCGGGGACCTGTCGCCCGACCAGTTGGGCTACTTCCGGCCCTTCGCCGGCTGGTCGCACTACCGCTCGCCGGTCGAAGGCCTGTACATGTGCGGCGGCTACTGCCATCCGGGCGGCGGGGTGCACGCGGGCGCGGGGCACAACGCCGCCGGCGTGATCGCCGAGGACTTCAAGCTCAGGAAGTGGTGGGACTGAATGCCGCAGCGGGAGACGAAGTTCGCGGTGAACGCGCGGCCGGAGGAGCTGTGGACGTTCATCCGCGACTTCGAGTCGCTTTGCTCCTGCATTCCGGGGGTGGAGAAGATCGAGGTGCTGGACGACCGCACCGCCGACCTGACGGTGAGGGAAAAGGTCGGCGTCATCCCGATGATCCTCAGCCTCAGGGCGCGGATCGAATCCGAGGATCCGCCGCGCCGGCTGCATGCCAGCGCCAGGGCCGAGCACCTGACCATGGCGATCGACGTCACCCTGGAAGGAACGCCAACCGGCACCGAGCTCCGCGGCCTCTTCGACGTGACCGGCACGGGGCAGCTGAAGCCGATCGTCGACCGGCTCTTCCAGAAGCGCGCCACCGAGCGCGCCGCGCAGTTCGCCGAGTGCCTCGAAAAACGCTTCAGCGGCGTTGCCGCGCCAGCCGCTGCAGTGCCGGCGCCGCGTGGCTGGCTCGCCTGGATCCGGCGATGGCTAAGCCGGCTGCAGCTTGGCTAGGGAGACTCTGAAAAGGCGCTGAATGTCGTCCCCGCGAAGGCGGGGACCCAGTTAAGGCGTTACCCAGTTAAGCCGTTATCCCCGCGAAGGCGGGGATCCAGTCTGCCTTGGAGTCAACGCCGGCTCTGCAAGCGCGTTGTTCGCCAAGTGAAGCAGCCGGTGGTTTACATCCTCGCCAGCAAACCGTACGGAACGCTGTATATCGGCGTAACCAGCAATCTCGCCGCTCGCATCGAGGGGCATCGTAGCGGCTCCGTGGAGGGATTCACGAAGCAATACAGTGTGCACACCCTTGTGTACTTCGAGGTACACGCCGACATGTACGAGGCGATTCAAAGGGAGAAGAGACTCAAGAAGTGGAACCGCGCATGGAAGATCAGGCTAATCGAGGAGATGAATCCCGAGTGGAAAGATCTTTCTGCGCAGGTTTTCTAAACTTCTAAACGAGGTCCCCGCCTCCGCGGGGACGACTTTTTCAAACTGGGTCCCCGCCTTCGCGGGGACGACTCCTTCAGACCTTCCCCAGGACGGGACGGCCCTCGTACAGGTCGCGGCCGGCGACGAGCGCGCGCATCTTGCCGTCGGCCATGCTGCGCTGGAGCATCCAGAAGCCGCAGTCGGGGTGCGCGTAGCGCACGCGCCCGGCGCCGAGCAGCTTCTCCGCCCGCTCGAGGCGCCGCGCCACTTCTTCGGCGCTCTCGACCTCGGTGCGCTTGATGTCGATGACGCCGATGCCGAGCCCGAGGTCCGGGCGCAGCTCCTTGAACACCGCGAGCTCCTCCGGCGGCCGATGCGCGCACTCCATCACCACGTGATCGGCATGCAGCGCGTTGAGGTAATCGATGAGCTTCGCCCACGCGCCCTTCTGCACCGACTGCCCGCCGTAGTTGCCGAAGCACAGATGCACCGCTGCCTTGGAATTCTTCGGAATCGATTGCAGTACCTTGTTGATCGCCGCGGCCGCCCAGCGCCATTCCGCGGGGTGCCCGGGCAGGTTCGCCTCGTCGATCTGCACCACGTCGGCGTCGAGGTGGCGCACCTGCCCGGCCAGGACCTCGGCGAGGGCGTGCGCCAGGCGCTCCGGGTCGCGGTAATGCCGGTCGTGCAGGGTCTTCGCCAGCATGTGCGGGCCGGTGAGGGTGAACTTGAGCGGCCGCGCGGCGAGCGCGCGCGCCCGCGCGCAGGCGACCGGCAGGTTGAGGCTGCCCGGCCCGATCGGCCCGGCGACCACGCCGGGCGGGCGGCTGCGGAAGCGCATGCCGCTGCCGCGCGAGTACTCCAGCCACTCGGCGAAGCCGATGTCGCGGCGCACGCCGTCGAGGGGCAGCACGAAGTACTCGATCATGCCGTTGGTCTCGGGGTGGTCGACGTCGAAGCGGTAGAGCTCGCCGTCGCAGACGAGGTCGATGCCCGCCTGCTCCTGCGTGTGGAACACCACCCGCGTCGCGTCGGCGAGCGCCTGCTCGCTCGGCGCCGCCGCCAGCCAGTCGGGAACCGGGTAGGAGCCGACGACGGTCGTGAGGATGCGGCCGCCCGCGGCCGCGGTCATTTCGGCATCTTCACCGACTTGTCGAGGAACTCGTTGGTGTAGGTCGTCTTGACGTCGAAGGGCTTGTCGATGCCGACGTAGTCGCGCACCAGCGCGTAGTCGGCCTGCATGCGCGCCGGGTCGTGCCAGCCGAGCGCCACTTCGCGCGAGAACTTGTCGCTCATCAGCACCTCGACCAGCTCCCAGTTCTGCATCTCGTTGTCGAACTTGAGGGCGCCGTTCGCGTCGATCAGCGCCTGCACGCAGGGTTTCGGCTCCTTCGCGCACGCGGCGAAGGCGCGCTGCGTGACGCGCACGAACTTGGCGACCAGGGGGCGGTTCTTGCGCAGGAACTCGCCGTTGACGATCACCGAGTTGCCGTAGGGATTGAGGCCGACCTCGCGCCAGGCGACGAAGCCCATGTCGTCGCCCAGCTCGCGCTGGAAGATGTGGTGGATGTTGTAGAAGGAGGTGGTGATGTCGATCGAGCGCGCCTTGAGCGCGGCGAGCTTGGCGTTGGCGTCGACGTTGACCCAGGTGACCGACTTCGGGTCGATGCCGTTCGCCTTGGCGAGCGCCGGCCACATCGGCCGCGCGCCGTCGGCCGCCGGGTTGCCGATCTTCTTGCCGGGAAAGTCCTTGACGCCGCGGATGCCGGAGCTCTTCAGCCAGTACAGGCCCTGCGGCGAGTTGGCGTAGACGTTGAACACGCCGACCGCGTCGGCGCCCTTGCCGCGGCCGATCAGCGCGTTGCCCATGTCGGCGAGGCCGATCGGGTTCGCGCCGGCGCCCACCTTCTGCACCGCGAGCATCGAGCCCTTGCCGACCTCGAGGTTGAGGTCGATGCCTTCCTTGGCGTACCAGCCCTGCTTCTTGGCGTAGTAGTAGGGCGCGTGGTCGCCGCCCGGCACCCAGTTGAGGATGAAGTCGAGCTTCTGCTGGGCGGCGGCGGGGGCGGCGGCGAATGCCGCGACGGCGATGAGCAAGAGACGGCGCATGGGGATCCTCCTCGGTCGGTGACATCGCGATGCTAGCATCGAGTAACCAGACAGTTAACAGGGTGGCCGCCGTGAACAAGGTCTTTCTCGCCGTGGCTTCGCACGTCGCGCTGATCGCGGCGTGGTACCTCTTCGTGCGCCTGGGCGACGTGCCGCGCTTCGTCATGCCCTCGCCCTGGGACACCCTGAACGCGCTGCTCGAGCCGAACTACGACTGGTGGCGCAACGTCGCGGTCACCGCCACGGAGATCTTCGCCGGCTACTTCATCGCCCTGGCGGTCGGCGTGGCGCTCGCGCTGGTGTTCACCTGGTCGAAGAGCCTGGAAGCGTTCTTCATGCCGCTGCTCGTGTCGCTCAACATGGTCCCCAAGGTGGCGCTCGGGCCGCTCATCATCGTCTGGTTCAAGTACGGCGTCCTGCCCAACAGCCTGATGGCGTTCTCGATCTGCGTCTTCCCGATCCTGCTCACCACCGCGCGCGGGCTGCGCGAGATCGAGCCGGAGCTGCTCGACCTGGTGCGCTCGCTCAAGGGCTCGCGCTGGCAGCTCTTCACCAAGGTGCAGCTGCCCGGGGCGCTGCCCTACATCTTCTCCGGCATGAAGGTGGGAGCGATCCTCGCCGTGGCCGGCGCCGTCGTCGGGGAGTTCCTCGGCTCGGACAAGGGCCTCGGCTACCTCATGCTGCAGGTGCAGGTGACCCTCGACACGCCGGCGATGTTCATGGCGGTGATCATGATCACGCTGATCGGCATGGCGCTCTACGGCCTGGTACTCGCGCTCGAGCGCTGGCTGGTGGTCAAGGACGCACGCATTGCCTGAGCCTTTCATCCGCCTCTCCGGGGTGCGCAAGCTCTACGGCCGGCATCTCGCCATCTCGGACGCGAGCTTCGACGTGCTGCCCGGGGAGCTGGTCTCGCTGGTGGGCCCTTCGGGCTGCGGCAAGTCGACGCTGCTCAAGATCCTCGCCGGCCTGCACCCGCACGACGGCGGCGAGCTCAGCATCGGCTCGGCCACGCATGCCTTCGACCCGGCGCGCGACGTCGGCATGGTCTTCCAGGCGCCGCTGCTGCTGAAATGGCGGCGCATCCTCGACAACGTGCTGCTGCCCGCCGAAATCCTCGGCCTGCCCGCCGCCGAGGCGCGCAGCCGGGCGCAGGCGCTGCTCGCCCTGGTGGGGCTCTCGGGCTACGAGCAGAAGTACCCCTACGAGCTTTCCGGCGGCATGCAGCAGCGCGCCGCGATCGCCCGCGCCCTGGTGCACGACCCGAAGCTGGTGCTGATGGACGAGCCCTTTGGCGCGCTCGACGCCCTGACGCGCGAGAAGATGAACCTCGAGCTGCTGCGCATCTGGAAGGAGGCCGGCAAGACGATCGTCTTCGTCACCCACGGCATCTCCGAGGCGGTGTTCCTCGGCACGCGCGTGGTGGTGCTCACCGCCGGCCCGGCGCGCATGGCGGACAACTTCCGCGTCGACCTGCCGCACCCGCGCACCCTCGACATGAAGACGCACGAGAGGTTCGGCGAGTACACCCGCCGCATCTACCGGCTGCTCGGCATGGAATGAGCAGCGCTTCTTCTCTAAGGTCTCTTGATGATGCGGTCTTCCGTAAGCTGCACGCGCGTGCCGATCGGGAAGTCGCGGCTGTCGGTGTCGACGTACTGCATCGTGCCGTCGTCCATCTTGACGCCCAGGCGCAGCATGCCGCTGCCCGCGGGATCGACGCGGCCCGAGGCCCCGGCGGCCGGGCTGGGCGTCGCGGCCCAGCTCGCCACCACGCCGCTGCCGGCCTTGTAGGGCATCTGGTTGACGACGATGTTCGGGCGCTTGTCGAGCGCGGAGGTGCTGCTCACCGTCGGCTCGTCGCCGGCGCAGCCGGCGAGCGCGGCGGCGGCGAAGAGAGGGATGAGGGAGAGAGTCGGGGCTTTCATGGGCGTCCTCCTACGGTGGGTCGAACGCCCACCGGGAAGCAACTCACATGCCGGTCAGGAGCTGCAGGAGAGCGCCGAGCACCCGGCCTAGTGGCGCGCCCATTCCGGGCGGCGCGCCGCGAGGTCCTCGTGCTCGGGCTGCTCGTCGTAGGGGCGCGCCAGCACACGCATCAGCCGCTCGTGCACGCCGTTGTCGCCCTGCTCGGCCGCGTCGATCGCCTGCACGGCGAGGTAGTTGCGGAAGACGTACTTCGGGTTCGCGGCGTTCATGCGCTCTGTGCGCGTGTGCAGCGCCACGCCTTCCTGCCTGACCTTGGCGACGTAGGCGCGCAGCCAGGCCGCCAGTTTCGGCCTTTCCGCACCGGAATAGAAAGCCGGACGAACGATATCCAATTTTTCTTTTTCCCCGCCTTCCAGGGGCACTTTCGCGAGGTTGCGGAAGAAGATCGTGAAGTCGGTCTCGGCCTCGGCGAGCGCGACGAAGAGGTCCTTCGCCAGCTCGTCGTCGAGCGAGACCAGCCCGACCTTTTGCGCCAGCGCCCGCTGCCACCCCGCCTGGAAGGTGTCGACGTAGAGCTTCAGCCCGTCCTCGAGCGCCGGCACCTCGGGGACGAGCGGCAGCAGCGCCTCGGCGAAGCGCGCCAGGTTCCACTGCGCGATGTAGGGCTGGTTGCCGTAGCAGTAGCGCCGGCCCTGCGCGTCGGTGGTGTTCGGCGTCCACATCGGGTCGTAGCCTTCGAGCCAGCCGTAGGGCCCGTAGTCGATGGTGAGGCCGAGGACCGAGAGGTTGTCGGTGTTCATCACGCCGTGCACGAAGCCCAGGCGCATCCAGTCCACCATCAGGGCCGCCGTGCGGCGGCAGACCTCGTGGTACCACTCGACGTAGGTCTTGCCCGGGAAGTGGTGGCGGATGACGTAGTCGGCGAGCTGCTTCAGGACCTCGTGCTCCTGGTTCGCCGCGAGGATCTGGAAGTTCCCGGGCCGCAAGAACGAGGGCGCGACGCGGCACACGATCGCCCCGGGCTCGGGGCGCGGGTTGCCGTCGTAGAACATGTCGCGGATCACCGGCTCGCCGGTGGCGACGAGGCTGAGCGCGCGCGTGGTCGGCACGCCGAGCCAGCTCATCGCCTCGCTGCACACGAACTCGCGCAGCGACGAGCGCAGCACCGCGCGGCCGTCGGCGGTGCGCGAGTAGGGGGTGACGCCGGCGCCCTTGAGCTGCAGCTCCTGGCGCGAGCCGTCGGCTGCGATCATCTCCGCGAGCGTGATGGCGCGGCCGTCGCCGAGCTGCCCGGCCCAGTGGCCGAACTGGTGGCCGCCGTAGCGTGCGGCATAGGGCTGCATGCCGGGAAGCACGCGGTTTCCAGAGAAAACTTCCGGGGAAGCAGGTTTCTGCAAACCCAAAAACCGCGCCAGATCATCGGACCAGGCGATAAGCCGCGGCTCCGCCACCGGCGTCGGGTTCACGCGCGTGTAACACGCGCTCGCCACCTGGCGCGGCACGTTCGCCGAGACCGGGTCGGCGGGCAACTCGCGCACGAACGTGTTTTCGAAGGCGATCGCCTCGAGATCGCGAAGGGTCTCGGCGCGCCGCGCAGGGACGGGAGTCATGGGCGCATTATCCGCCGCAACTGTCGTTCCCGCAGCGACACGAGATTGTGGTCTTCTGGACTTGTCGCCGGCCGGGTGATTTACACAATGGGCGACATGGCCACCATCCACAAGCCCTTCAAGTACGTGCGGGCGCTGGACACCGACATCCGCCAGACCTTCAAGCGCGAGTGGCAGCGCCTGCGGGAGCTCGAGGAGGCGAAGCGCGCCGCAGCGCCCAACGTCACCCCGATCAACAAGGAGAGGCGAACCAGCGCCTGATCCTCGGGGGCATACAATGCCCCTGATGCTGAAAAGGTTCGCGATGGCCGCGCGCCCAAGCAGCGCTTCAGCGCCGGCCTGATATAGTCAACCGCGACGTCAATCGAACGTTGGGTGGGGAATGAAATCGCTATCCGTTCTGGCACTGCTCGCCTGCCTCGCTTTCCCGGCCGCGGGCGATTCCGAAAACTCCCCGTGCCTGCTCGCGCAGCAGCAGCAGAACTGCTGCAAGGCGAACAAGGGCATCTGCGGCTGCCGCGCCGGCAAGATCGTCTGCTGCGACAAGACCTTCGCCGAAGGCTGCACCTGCGCGCGCGAGGAGGAAGACGACTTAGCTTCGCAAAAGCAGCCGCCTATTTCCTAGTCAGGTCCCACACCCCGTCGCCGCGGCGCGCCTCGGGGTGCTGGCACAGGTAGGCGATGCGCGAGAGCATGACGGCGGCCGGGGGGTCGCCTTTCAACGAAAGAAACCTCTCTTCGGCGGCGTCCAGGTTGCCTGACCGGTAGAACGCGAGCCCCGCTTCGTACGCATCCTTGAAGGGATTCGGGTCGCCCTTGCGGCCGACCAGCTCGAAGATGCGCACCGGCTCGCTCTTGCCGACGACGCGGATGGCGTCGATCTCGCGCGCCTCGATGGCGTCGCCGGCCAGGCGGCGCGTCTCCTCGCTCATCAGGATCCAGGTGCCGTACTCCTTGTTGGCGCCCTCAAGGCGCGAGGCGAGGTTCACCGTGTCGCCGATGACGGTGAAGCCCTTCGACGATTCCGAGCCGATGTTGCCGATGGTGACGTCGCCGCTGGCGAGGCCCATGCGCACGCCGACCTCGGGGATGCCCTTCCTCAGGCCGGTGATCTCGGGGAGCATGGCGCGGAAGGCGTCGAGGCGCGCGCGGCTCTCGAGCGCCGAGAGGCAGGCGAGGGCGGCATGCTCGCGCTCGCCGGTGAACGGCGGCCCCCAGTAGGCCATGATCGCGTCGCCGATGAACTTGTCGAGGATGCCGTTGCCGTCGCGGATCGGCTCCGACATCACGGTGAAGTAGCGGTTGAGGAGCCGCACCACGCCCTCGGGCGAGAGGTGCTCGCAGAGCGAGGTGAAGCCGACCAGGTCCGAGAAGAACACCGTCATGTTCCGCTTCTCGCCGCCGGCGATGGCGAGGCGGTCTTCCAGCAGCCCCTGCACCACGCGCGGGTCGACGTACTTGCCGAACATGTCGCGGATGCGCTCCTTCTCGCGCAGGCCCGCCACCATGGTGTTGAAGGACTCGGTGAGCGCGGCGATCTCGTCGGCGCTCGAGGCTTCGATCTGCACCGACAGGTCGCCGCCTTCCACTGCCCTGGTGCCGGAGAGGAGGCGGCGCACCGGCTGCACCAGGTTCCTCGTGATGAGCGCGGCGAGGAGCAGCCCCAGCACGCCGGCGATGACGGTGATGGTCCAGTTGAGCGCGATGGCGCGGCGCTCCTCGGCTTCGGCGCGCCGCGCCGAACCCTGCACCACGTCCTGGAGCGCCACGATCACCTTCTCGAGGCGCGCGTTGACCTGGTCGCGCTCGCGCAGGATGGCGTCGCGCACCACCTTCACCGAGCGCGGGTTGCCTTCCTCGGCCTCGACCAGGAACTGCGCGAAGCCGGCGTGGAAGTCCTGCCGCGCGCCCTGGATGTCGGGCAGCTCTTGTTTGAGCAGCGAAAGCGCGACGCGATTGACCCTCACTTCACGACTCGTCAATGCTTCTTCCACCATCTTCAAGCTCGAATCAACGACCTGGTCCGCATTGACGCCGCGCTGGTCGAAAAGGCGCTTCTCCGCCTCGATCGCCGCCCTGTCCCGCCTGGGCGACTGCAGCAGCAGCAGGATGCGCTCGAGGTGCACGATCTGCTGGCGCACCAGCGCATCGACGCTGCCCGCCTGCTGGTCGAGCGGGATGTAGTAGCGCGAGAGCGCCGCCACCTCGTTGTTGAGGCTCCTCAGGTTGCGCGCCGAGAGCGCGGTGACGACGACCATCAGCACCAGCAGGGACAGCGTGATGCTGTACACCTTCAGGCTGATCGGGCGGCGCAGAACGGTCGCTTTCATGGTCGTGAATTCTGCCTGTGGCGGCCGGGCAACGTGTCGCCTCGCGGCGACGCCATATTAAGCGACATAGTTCCTGCAGCGGAGCATTCTGCGCGGCCCCGGGCGCGCGGCTCGTCTAACTTCTCCGGGAGGAGGGACGTCATGAACAACCAAGCCTGGATGGTCTGGCCCGAGAATCCCGCCGTTTCCGTGCTGGTGCTCGCGGTGCTGGCGATGCTGTTTCTCTACGCCGCGCGCAAGCCCATGCACGCTCTCATCAACTCGATCGGCCGCAGCGCGGTCGGCCCGCTGCGCCTGGGCGCGCGCTGGCTGATCTCGGCCGCCGACCGCATGGCCTACCGCAACCGCGCGGTGCTGCTCGCGCACGGGCGCCAGGAGGTCGGCACGCGCATCGAGCGCGAGTTCGAGCGCATCGGCGCGCTGGTGACGCGCGAGCTGCAGGGCTACCCGACGCTGCAGCGGAAGCTCCTCGACGAGATCACGCGCGTCGAGGAGGACTACCGCAAGTGCGGCGAGGTGCCGCCGCCGCCGCCCGACTGGGTCGAGGCGGTCACCGCCATGGCCAGCGTCAAGAACGGCAACGAGATGGTGCAGCGCGTGCTGGAGGAGATCCGGCGCTCGGTGAACTCGATCCACGACAAGGCCATCGCCGAGTACCGCAAGGCCTACCAGTCGCGCCACAAGATCCTGGAGGGCTTCATGCCCTTCTGGCGCTCGCTCGACAAGACCCTCGGCCAGGTCGACCGCAACATCGGCTCGCTGCACTCGAGCGCCGCGGCGGTCGACGCGCAGATGGAGAAGTACGAGGAGATCGTCGCCGCCAGCGACAAGGCCGAGCACGCGCTCAATGTGTCGGCCTTCACCCAGTTCGCCATCGCGGCGCTGGTGCTGGTGGTCGCCGCCGGCGGCGCCTTCATCAACTTCAAGCTGATCGCGCTGCCGATGTCGGAGATGGTGGGCGCGGGCGACTACATCACCGCGAGCCTGCGCACTTCCGAGGTCGCGGCGCTGGTGATCATCCTGGTCGAGGCGTCGATGGGGCTGTTCCTGCTCGAGGCGCTGCGCATCACGCACCTCTTCCCGAGGATCGCCAACCTCAACGACCGCATGCGCCACCGCATCTTCTACATCGCGCTGACGCTGCTCGTGACGCTGGCGGGCGTGGAGGCGGCGCTCGCGCTGATGCGCGACATGCTGATCGCCGACAAGCAGGCGCTGCTGCAGTCCCTCGCCACCGCGCCGCAGCCGGCGGTGACCGACGGCTGGGTGGGCAAGATCCCGACGGCGGGGCAGATGCTGCTCGGCTTCATGCTGCCCTTCGCGCTCGCCTTCATCGCCATCCCGCTCGAATCGCTCATCCACGCCTCGCGCAGCGTCGGCGGCGTGCTGGCGGTCTCGCTGGTGCGCATCGCGGCCTTCGTGCTGCGCTTCGCCGGCAACGTGGCGCGCCACGCCAGCCGGGTCCTCGTCAACCTCTACGACGTGGCGATCGTCATCCCGCTGCTCGTCGAGCGCATGGTGGTCAAGCACACCGGCAAGAAAGGCGCGCTGGCCGATGTCGATGACGCGGAGAGGACCCATGCTTAAGAAACTATTCCTCGTCCTGGCGGCCCTGGCGTGCGCGGCCTGCAGCGATCCGAAAGAGCATAGCCACGCGGTGTACATGCTGGTGGACACCTCGGGCACCTACGCGCAGGAGTCGGCCAAGGCGCAGGTCATCATCAACTACCTGCTCGGCACGCTGCAGCCGGGCGACTCGCTCGCGGTGGCGCGGGTGAAGAGCCGCAGCTTCAGCGAGAAGGACATCATCGCCAAAGCGACCTTCGACTCGCGCCCGTCGCAGGCCAACGCGCAGAAGCGCGCCTTCCGCGACGCGATCGATGCCTCGCTCAAGCAGGTGAGCCCGAGCCGCTACACCGACATCACCGGCGCCATGATCCAGGGCGCCGAGTACCTGAACGAGGCGGGCGCCGGCCGCAAGACCATCATCGCCTTCTCCGACATGCAGGAGGAGCTCGACAAGGTCACGGTGCGCGACTTCCCGATCAGCCTGCGCGACATCCGCATCGTCGCGGTCAACGTCGTCAAGCTCAGCACCGACAACGTCGACCCGCGCCGCTACCTCGGGCGGCTGGACGACTGGAAGAAGCGCGTCGAGGCCGCCGGCGCCGCCGAGTGGCGAGTCATCAACGACCTCGAGCGCCTGGAGACGATCCTGGCAAGAAGCTAGCAGGGAGGGAAGGGCCGGCCGCCCCCCTGACAAGGGAGTGAGCCGGCGATAGACTCGCTCCCTTGAGTCCCGGGGAAAAAGAGCTCAAGCAGATCACAGGCGTAACTCTCGAGCATTACGAAAAACGTGCCGAGGACTTCTGGCGCGGCACGCGCGACCACGACGTCAGCCAGAACATCGCCGCGCTGCTGCGGCACGTCGAAGGCACGCCGCCCTTCACCATCCTCGACCTCGGCTGCGGGCCGGGGCGGGACCTGAAGGCCTTTGCCGAGCTGGGACACGTCGCGATCGGCCTGGAGGGCGCGCCGAGCTTCGCCGCGTTGGCGCGCCGCCACAGCGGCTGCGAGGTCTGGGAGCAGGACTTCCTGCGCCTCGAGCTGCCGCCGGCGCGCTTCGACGGCATCTTCGCCAACGCGGCGCTCTTCCATGTGCCCAGCCCGGAGCTGCCGCGGGTGCTGGGCGAGCTGCGCGCGGCGCTAAAGGCGCGCGGCGTGCTCTTCAGCTCCAACCCGCACGGCGCGAACGAGGAGGGCTGGAACCGCGGCCGCTACGGCGCCTACCACGACCTGGAGACCTGGCGCCGATATCTGACGGAGGCCGGCTTCGCCGAGCTCGAGCACTACTACCGTCCCGCCGGGCTGCCGCGCGAGCAGCAGCCCTGGCTCGCCAGCGTCTGGCGGTCGCCGTAACGCGACGCGCTGTAGCGCCCGGCCGCCTGCGAAATCACGCCGCAGCGACCGACACGCCCGCGGGCCTGCACTAGCATCGCCGGCAGCTCGAACAAGCGAGGAGGAGAGCCATGGACGAAGCGACGATCGCCAGGATGATGGCCGCCATCCCGGAGCGCGGCGCCTGGGTGCACAACGGCAGCCCTTTCGCGCTCCACGACGGGCAGGGCGCGCAGGTGCGCATCCTCGTCCCCTTCCTCAACTGGCTCAGCCCGCTCGGCTCGCTAAGCAAGGACGAGCAGCGGGCGCTGGGCCTCCTCGCAACGTATCAGAAGCCCGTCGTCGAGGACGAAGAAGACCTAGACGCCGGCGCGCTCGAGGACGGCGCGCAGGAGGACGTCGCAGCCGGCGGCGAGGTCCTCGGGCCGGGCGTTCTCGATCTCGTTGTGGCTGATGCCGCCCTCGCAGGGCACGAAGATCATGGCGGTGGGCGCGACGCGGGCGAGGTACACGGCGTCGTGGCCGGCGCCGCTGACGATGTCGCGGTGACTCAGGCCTAGCTCGCGCGCCGCGCGGCGCACCGAGTCGACCAGCGCCGGCGCGAACTCGCAGGGCGCGAAGTGCACGACCTCGCGCACGTCGATCGAGACGCGGCACTCGGCAGCGATGGCCGCTGCGGTCTTTTCGAGATCGTTTTTCATCATTGACAAAGTCTTGTCCGAGGCGTTGCGCATGTCTACCGTCGTGCGCACCTCGCCGGGCCCGACGTTGCGCGAGTTGGGCTTCACCTGCATGAAGCCCACCGTGGCGCGCGCCTCGTCGGGGTAGGCGCGCGCGATGCGGTTCACTTCCAGCACCAGCCGGCTCGCGGCGATGAGCGCGTCCTTGCGCAGCTCCATCGGCGTCGGCCCGGCGTGCGCGTCCTGGCCGGTGACGGCGATGTCGAACCAGCGCTGGCCAAGCGCGCCCTGCACCACGCCGATGGTGGTGCGCGTGTCCTCCAGCACCGGTCCCTGCTCGATGTGCGCCTCGAAGTAGGCGCCGACCTCGTGCGGCGCGCCCGAGCCGGCGTAGCCAGTGCTCTTCAGCGCCTCTGCGAAGGAAACGCCGTCCAGATCCTTGCCGTGGAGAACCTCTTCCAGGGGATGAACCCCGGTGAATACCGCGGATCCCGCCATGCCAGGGGCGAAGCGCGAGCCTTCCTCGTTGGTCCACGAGGCGACTTCCAGCGGGGCGCGGGTGCGCATGCCGGCGTCGTTCAGGGTGCGCAGCACCTCCAGGCCCGCCATGACGCCGTAGGCGCCGTCGAAGCGGCCGCCGGAAGGCTGCGAGTCGAGGTGGCTGCCCATCATCACCGGCGGCGCCTTGGGGTCGGTGCCCTCGCGGCGGGCGAAGATGTTGCCGACCGCGTCCCAGCGCACCGCGAGGCCCGCCTCGCGGCACCAGGCGACGAAGCGGTCGCGGCCCTGCCGGTCGGCCTCGGTGAGCGCGAGGCGCTTCACCCCGCCCTTGGGCGTGGCGCCGATCTTCGCCAGGTCCATGAGCGAGGACCACAGCCGCTCGCCGTTGATCCGGGTCATCGATTCAAGGGTAACATTGCGCCCCTTCGAAACCCGACTGCAGGGACAAACCATGAAACGCAAGTACGGCGCCGGGCGCGCGCGCGAGACCGAGGCGGAGAAGCGCATGCGCGAGGCGGCCAAGGCAATGGGCGACAACAGCCACAACTACGGCTCCGGCGCGCGCATGGGCTCGCCGCGGCGCGGCAAGCTGCGCGGCACGGGCAAGCATTGAGGGGCT
>JBQTJF010000218.1:0-20789 GCA_052387375.1 Betaproteobacteria bacterium | reverse complement strand
GCTAGACTCGGCGCATGCCGGACGTGCAGCGTGCCTGGAAGTTCCTGGAGGATTCCGATCCCATCGCCACGGCCGAGGAAGTCCAGACGGCAGTGCGGCGGCTCGCCAGCCAGATCGAGACCCGCCTCGCGGACGCCTATCCGCTGGTGCTGGCGGTGATGGGCGGCGCGGTGGTGTTCGCCGGGCAGATCCTGCCGCAGCTGCGCTTCCCGCTCGACTTCGACTACATCCACGCCTCGCGCTACGGCGACCGCACGCGCGGCGCGCACGTCGAGTGGCGCGTCACGCCGCCGGAGAGCGTGCGCGGGCGCACCGTTCTGGTGCTCGACGACATCCTCGACGGCGGCGACACCATGGCCGCGATCCGCGAGCGCATGCGGGCGCTGGGCGCGGCGCAGTTCTTTTGCGCCGTACTGGTGGAAAAGCTGTTGCCGGCGAAGAAACCCATTACGCCCGATTTCGTCGGGCTGTCGGTCGCCGACCGCTTCGTCTTCGGCTACGGCATGGACGCCAAGGGCTACTGGCGCAACCTGCCCGAGATCCGCGCGATGAAAGGGGCCTGAGCGGCGTGCTGGCGATCATCGGCGGCAGCGGCCTGTCGAAGCTGGGCAACATGGAGGTGACGCAGCGGCGCGTGGCGCGCACGCCCTACGGCGAGCCTTCGGGCGCCCTGACGCTCGGCCGCATCGGCGGCGCCGGCGTGATCTTCCTCGCCCGCCACGGCTACGGCCACGCCATCGCGCCGCACGAGGTGAACTACCGCGCGAACCTCTGGGCGCTCAAGGACGCCGGGGCGCTGAGCGTCATCTCGGTCGCCTCGGTGGGCGGCATCCGCCCCGAGTTCGCGCCGGGCAAGCTCGCCGTGCCGCACCAGATCATCGACTACACCTGGGGCCGGCGCTCGACGTACTTCGAGGGCCAGGGCGCGCCGGTGAACCACATCGACTTCACCGAGCCCTACTCGCAGGCCATGCGCGCGCGCATCCTGAAGGCGGCGCAGGCGGCCGGCGAGCCGGTCATCGAGCGCGGGGTCTACGCCGCGACGCAGGGCCCGCGCCTGGAGACCGCGGCCGAGATCACCCGCCTGGAGCGCGACGGCGCCGACCTGGTGGGCATGACCGGGATGCCGGAGGCGGCGCTGGCGCGCGAGATCAGCCTGGAGTACGCGGCGATCGCCGTGGTCGCCAACTACGCCGCCGGGCGCAGCGAGAGCGAGCACGCCGTGCCGCTCGACCGCATCGGCGCCGTGCTCGAGGAGGCCATGGGCCGCGTGCGGCGCATCATCGAGAAGCTCTGCGAGTCATGATCCGCGACGTCCTGAGGATGGGCGATCCTCGCCTGTGGCTGGTTTCCAGGCCGGTGCAGAATTTCAATACTCCCGAGCTCGACGAGCTGCTGCGCGACATGCGCGACACCATGGCGCATCTCAACGGCGCCGGGCTGGCGGCGCCGCAGATCGGCGTCGGCCTGCGCGTGGTGATCTTCGGCGAGAAGTCGAACCCGCGCTACCCCGACGTGGAGGAAGTGCCGGACACGGTGCTCATCAATCCCCGGCTGCAGCCGCTCTCCGACGAGATGGAGGAGGGCTGGGAAGGCTGTCTGTCGGTCCCTGGCATGCGCGGCTGGGTGCCGCGCTACCGCAAGCTGACGTACGGCGGCTTCGACGAGACGGGAAAACCCTTCGAGCGGACCGTGGAGGGCTTCCATGCCCGCGTCGTGCAGCACGAGGTCGACCATCTCGACGGCGTGCTCTACCCGATGCGCATGCGCGACTTCACGCGCTTCGGCTTCAACGAGGCGCTGTTTCCCGGGCAGGAGCTGCCTGCTGAAGAGTAGGCGCAGCGCCGCCGAGCAAGACAGGCTGGTCCGTTTCGCCCGGGAGTACGAGCAGTCGCAGCAGCCGGATCTGCTCGCGATCGAGCGCGCCGTCTGCGGCTGCGCCTACGGCGGGACGAGCTGGACGACCCGCGCAGAAGCCGAGCGCGTGGCGCGCCTGCTGCAGCTGCGCGCCGGCATGGGATTGCTTGAACTCGGCGCCGGGGCGGGCTGGCCGGGGCTTTATCTCGCCCGCATCACGGGCTGCGATGTCACGCTCATGGACATACCGCTTGCAGGCCTGCGCATCGTGGCGGAGAGGGCGGCGGCGGAGCGGCTCGCTGGCGCCTGCCGTATCGTTGCCGCCGATGCCGCTGCCTTGCCGGTCAAAGACGCAGCATTCGACGCGATCAGCCACTCCGACCTGCTCTGCTGCCTGGTCGCGAAGGCTCTGGTCCTGCGCGAATGCCGCCGCGTCGTGCGCAGCGGCGGCAGCATGGCCTTCAGCGTCATTTCGATCGCGCCTGGCCTTTCGCCGCGCGACCAGCGCCAGGCCGTAGAAGCCGGCCCGCCGTTCAAGGAGACCGAGCTTCCCTATCCGGCGTTGCTCGAGCAGAGCCGCTGGGAGCTGGCAGGGTGCGAAGACCTCACGTCCGCGTACGCGCGCGCCGTCCGCGAAATGCTGAGGGAGGAGGAAGGGCGCGCCGATGCGCTGGCGCGGATCCTGGGCGAAGGCGAGTTCGCCGAGCGGCTGGCGCGGCGGCGGCGCACCCTGCGGGCGGTCGAAGCCGGATTGCTGCGGCGAGAACTTTTCGCCGTCAGGCCTGCACTTGCGTGAGCCGGTCCGAAGGCTCAGCGGCCGCTATCGGGCTCATTTGCAACCGCCCGTCTGGACGTAGAGATTGGTCACCGTCTCGGAGCGCAGATTGACGAGCGCACCCACGCCGTTGGCGAAGCAATATCTGCCCACGCCCATGTCCTCGACACGGCTTTTCGGTGCGCCCCAAGCCAAGCGCATCGTGACGATGGGTGTTCCGGGGCCGATGCCATCCGCGGTGCGCCATGGACCTTTGTGGACGTCCAAATGCCTTGCCTTCCCGCCGCTGAACTGGACCTGCAGGCCGAGGTCCTCGTAGTAGTAGGAGGGGTGGCCGCGAGGAACGTCGATGATGCGCGTAGGCTTGCCGACCCATTGGAGCAGATTGGTCTCGGTCATGCCCAGAGCCGCGGCGCCGACGCGAATGCCCGGGACGATCAGGTTGTCGCGGATGGGCGCTTTCGGTGCCTCGGGAGGCGCCGGCTCCGTGGCACACGCCGCCAGCAAGCCCGCTGCGAGGATGGCTACCCAGTCGGCAACTCGCTTCATGCGTCCCCCTTTGACGGCGCAGATGATACAGGCAGAGCGCCGGCGAGCAAGCGGACGCAGGTCAGCGGAGCGCGGATTCTGGACGAGGCGCTGCCTCCTGAAGGCTGAGCTCCTTCAGGAACTCCTGCTCGAGCTGCAGCACCGTCTTGGAATCCGATAGTTTCTCTGAACTTATCAAAAATACGTCTTCGGCCCGGTCGCCCAGGGTGTTGAGGCGCGCGGTCTGCAGGTTGATGCGGTGGCGCGCCAGGATGCGCGCCACGCCGTAGAGCAGGCCCGGCCGGTCGCTCGCGACGATGGAGAGCACGTGGTAGGCGCCGCGCTCGTCGGGGCGGATGTCGACCGCCGGCGAGATCGGGAAGTGCCGCACGCGCCGCGACAGGCGCCCGCCGCGCGGCGGCGCGAGCGGCGCCTGCGACTCGACCTCGCGCGCCAGCTCCGCCTCGATGATGCCGATCATGTCGCGGTAGTGCATGCCGCGGCCCTGGCCCATGACGAGGAAGGTATCCAGCGCGTAGCCGGCGCGCGTGGTGTGCACCTTCGCCTCGGCGATGTTGAAGGCGGCGCGCTCGAAGTAGCCGCAGATGCGGGCGAACAGCGCCTCGCGGTCGCGGCAGTAGATCATCACCTGCAGCCCCTCGCCGAAGGGCGCCAGGCGCGCCTTGACCACCGGCCGGGGCGCGTCGACCCGGTAGTGCAGGTTGCGCGTCTGCCAGGCGATCTCCTGCGCGTCGTGGCGCAGGAAGTAGGCGGTGTCGAGCTGCGCCCACAGCTTGCGCTCGACGCCGTCGGAAAGCGCGTACAGGCGCAGCAGGCGGCTCGCCTCGGCCTGCTTCTCGGCGAGCGCGGCGTCGCGCGCGAGCGGCTCGCCGGTGAGCACCCGGCGCGTGGCGCGGAAGAGGTCCTCTAGCAGCTTCGCCTTCCAGGCGTTCCACACCTTGGGGCTGGTGCCGCGCACGTCCGCCACGGTGAGCAGGTAGAGCGCCGCCAGGCGCCGCTCGGAGCCGACGCGCGCGGCGAAGGCCTGCACCACCTCCGGATCGTGCACGTCCTGCTTCTGCGCCACCTGCGACATGGCGAGGTGGTGCTCGACCAGGAACTCGACCAGCTCGCGATCCTCGTCCGCCAGCCCGTGCTTTCTCGCAAAACTGCGAACGTCCAGAGAACCCAATTCGGAATGATCGCCGCCGCGGCCCTTGGCGATGTCGTGGTAGAGCGCCGCGACATAGAGCAGCCAGCGGCGCTCGAAGCCGTTCATCAGCTCGCTGCACAGCGGGAACTCGTGCGCGAACTCCGGCATGGTGAAGCGCCGCAGGTTGCGCAGCACCATGAGGATGTGCTGGTCCACCGTGTAGACGTGGAAGAGGTCGTGCTGCATCTGCCCGACGATGCGGCCGAACTCCGGCAGGTAGCGGCCGAGGATGCCGTACTGGTTCATGCGGCGGAACTCGTGCACGATGCCGCGCTGCTGCTGCAGGATGTGCAGGAAAAGCAGCCGCGCCAGCGGGTCCTTCCTGAACTTCGCATCTATTCTTCCCCGCGACCGGTACAGCGCGCGCAGCGTCGCGGCAGTCATGCCGCGCAGCTCCTGGTGCTGCATGAGGAGGAGGAAGCTCTCCAGGATCGCCGCCGGCTGGCGCGCGAAAAGCCGCTCGTCCGCGGCCTCGAGCAGCTCGCCGCGGGCCCGGAACCTCTCGTTCAAGGGCACCACCTCGCCGGTGCTTTGCGGCAGCAGCCTGGCGCCGAGGTTCTGCAGCACGATGGTGTTGAGCTGTGTCACCGCCTTGGCGGTGCGGTAGTAGCGCTGCATCATCTGCTCGCTCGCCCGGCGCTCGGCGGTGTCGGCGAAGCAGAGCTGCGCCGCGAGCGCGCTCTGGAAATCGAAGACGATGCGGTCCTCGCGCCGGCCGGCGAGGTAGTGCAGGCGGATGCGCAGGTCCTGCAGCAGCGCCTCGTGGCGCGCCAGCTGGCGCGCCTCGTCGCGCTCGATCAGGCCGTGCGCCACCAGGTCGGCCCAGCGCCAACCGCGGCCCGACGTCATGCCGGCGGCGCGCGCGATCCACTGCATGACGTGCAGGTCGCGCAGGCCGCCGGGCGCCTCCTTGAGGTTGGGCTCGAGGGCGTACGCCGCCTCCTGGTGCTTGGCGTGGCGCTGCTCCTGCTCGAGCTTCTTCGCCTCGAAGAAGGACAGCGGGTCGAGCGAGGCATGGAGCTTGCCCATGAGACCGGAGAAGAACCCCCGATCACCGACAAGAAACCTCGCTTCGAGCAGCGTGGTGCGCACGGTGATGTCCTGCGCGGCGATCTCGAGGCAGGCCTCGACGGTGCGCACGCTGTGGCCGATCTCCAGGCCGATGTCCCAGAGCGTGCCGATCAGCCGCTCGAGCGTGCCGCGCTCGGCCTCGCCGGGCTCGGCGGCGAGCAGGACGAGGAGATCGATGTCCGAGCAGGGGTAGAGCTCGCCGCGCCCGTAGCCGCCGGTCGCCACCAGCGCGGCGCCGGCGGGCAGGCCGGCGTGCTGCCGCCACACCGCCTTGACCGTCCGGTCGATGAGCCGCGCGTGCTCGCGCAGCAGCCGGGCGGGCGCAGCGCGGGCGGCATGCTTGTCGCGCAGCGCCTGGCGCGCCGCCGCCACCTCGCGGCGCAGGCTATCGCTGGAGAGGAGGCGGGGGTTGGCTGCCATTGGACTGGGTGAGCACCTCGAACCCCGACTCGGTCACCGCCACCGTGTGCTCCCACTGCGCCGACAGGCTGTGGTCCTTGGTGACGATGGTCCAGCCGTCGGCGAGCTCGCGGATGCCGGGCTTGCCGGCGTTGATCATCGGCTCGACGGTGAAGGTCATGCCCGGCTCGAGCAGCATCCCGGTGGCGGGCTTGCCGTAGTGCAGGACCTGCGGCTCCTCGTGGAACTTGCGGCCGATGCCGTGGCCGCAGAACTCGCGCACCACCGAGAAGCCGCGGCTCTCGGCGTGCGCCTGGATGGCGGCGCCGATGTCGCCCAGGCGGGCGCCCGGGCGCACCTGGCGGATGCCGAGCCACATGCACTCGAAGGTCGCCTCGACCAGGCGCCGCGCCTGGATGCTCGGCTCGCCGACGTAGAACATGCGGCTGCAGTCGCCGTGGAAGCCGTCCTTGATGACGGTGATGTCGATGTTGAGGATGTCGCCCGGCTTGAGCACGCGCTCGCCGGGCACGCCGTGGCACACCTGGTGGTTGACCGAGGTGCAGATCGACTTGGGGAAGGGCTTGTACCCCGGCGGCGCGTAGTTGAGCGGCGCCGGCACCGTGCCCTGCACCTTGACCATGTAGTCGTGGCAGAGATCGTTCAGCTTGCCCGTGGACACCCCGGCCTTGACGTGCGGGGCGATGAAGTCGAGCACTTCGGAAGCGAGGCGCCCGGCGAGGCGCATGCGCTGCAGCTCCTCGGCGCTCTTCAGGACTACCGGCATTTGTGCCTGATTATGCTAGAATTTCAGGCTCAAATCTTCCCGTGCGCCGCATAGGGTGCCCCCGCGAAGGCGGGGGCCATGGCGCGCGGCAGTGACAACCCTAAGGAGAGTTTCGTGTCAGCGACGATGCGTCAGATGCTCGAGGCGGGCGTCCATTTCGGACACCAGACCCGCTACTGGAACCCGAAGATGGCGCCGTACATCTTCGGCCACCGCAACAAGATCCACATCATCAACCTGGAGCGGACCCTGGCGATGTACCAGGAGGCGCTGAAGTTCGTGCGCCAGCTCGCCGCGAACAGAGGAACACTTCTTTTCGTCGGCACCAAGCGCCAGGCGCGCGACATCATCCGCGAGGAGGCCCAGCGGGCGAGCATGCCCTTCGTCGACTACCGCTGGCTGGGCGGCATGCTGACGAACTTCAAGACCGTCAAGCAGTCCATCAAACGCCTGAAGGAGATGGAGCAGATGGCGCAGGACGGCAGCTTCGAGCGCATCTCCAAGAAGGAGGCGCTCGGCCTGCAGCGGGAGATGCAGAAGCTGCAGCGCTCGCTCGGCGGCATCAAGGAGCTCTCGGCGCTGCCCGACGCGCTTTTCGTCATCGACGTCGGCTACCAGAAAGGCGCGGTGGCCGAGGCGGTGAAGCTCGGGGTGCCGGTGGTGGGAGTGGTCGATACCAACCACTCGCCCGAGGGCATCGAGTACGTGATCCCGGGCAACGACGACTCCAGCCGGGCCATCCGCCTCTACGCGCGCGGCATCGCCGACGGGGTGCTGGAGGGTCGCACGCAGTCGCTGGAGGAGGTGGTGGCGGCCTCGCGCGACGAGTTCGTCGAGGTGGAAGAGGATGAGGCCGGGCGATAGAGTGTTTTCGATTTCATAAAAAAAGGGGCTTCCGGCCCCTTTTTTTCAACCTGGATGGAGCAAAGGTAATGGCAGAAATCACAGCAGGCCTGGTGAAAGAGTTGCGCGAACGCACCGGGCTCCCCATGATGGACTGCAAGAAAGCGCTCACCGAGACGAGCGGCGACCTCGCCAAGGCCGAGGAGCTGCTGCGCATCAAGAGCGGTGCCAAGGCGAGCAAGGCAGCCGGCCGCATCGCCGCCGAGGGCGTGATCGGCGCCTGGCTGTCGGCCGACGCGAAGGCCGGCGCGCTGCTCGAGCTGAACTGTGAAACCGACTTCGTGGCGAAGAACGACGACTTCGTCGCCTTCGCCAAGTCCCTCGCCGAGATCGTCGCCAGCCGCGAACCCGGTGCCGCGGAGGAACAGAAGCGCCAGGCGCTCGTCCAGAAGCTCGGCGAGAACATCACCATCCGCCGCTTCAAGCGCATGCAGGCGAAGGGGAAGCTCGCCCTCTACCTGCACGCCGGCTCGAAGATCGGCGTGCTGGTGGACTACGAAGGCGCCGACGAGGTCGGCAAGGACCTCGCCATGCACGTCGCCTTCGCCAAGCCGAGGCACCTCAGCAAGGCCGAGGTGCCGCAGGACTTGGTTTCGCAGGAGCGCAGGATTCACCAGGCGCGGGCGAAGGAGTCCGGCAAGCCGGCGGAGATCGCGGCGAAGATGGTCGAGGGCGCGGTGAACAAGTTTCTCGGCGAGATCACGCTGCTCGGCCAGCCGTTCGTCAAGGACGACAAGCAGACGGTCGAGAAGGTGCTCGCGGCGAGGAAGGGCAAGGTGAACGCCTACGCGTTCTTCGTCGTCGGCGAGGGCATCGAGAGGAAGTCGAGCGACTTCGCCGCAGAAGTGATGGCGCAGGCCGGAAAGGCGCATTGACTCCCAAGTACAAACGCATCCTTCTCAAACTGTCAGGCGAAGCGCTGATGGGGGACGACCCTTTCGGCATCAACCGCCAGACCATCGAGACGATCGTCGCCGAGATCGCGCAGGTGGCGCGCCTCGGCGTCGAGCTTGGCGTGGTGATCGGCGGCGGCAACATCTTCCGCGGCGTGGCGCCGGGCGCGGCCGGCATGGACCGCGCCACCGCCGACTACATGGGCATGCTGGCGACGGTCATGAACGCGCTGGCGCTGCAGGACGCGATGCGCCGGGCAGGGCTGGCGAGCCGGGTCCAGTCGGCGCTCAACATCGAGCAGGTGGTCGAGCCCTACATCCGCGGCAAGGCGATCCGCTACCTCGAGGAGGGCAAGGTGGTGATCTTCGCCGCCGGCACCGGCAACCCGTTCTTCACCACCGACACTGCGGCGGCGCTGCGCGGCAGCGAGATGGGCGCCGAGATCGTCATCAAGGCCACCAAGGTCGACGGCGTGTATACCGCCGACCCGCACCGCGACCCGCAGGCCGAGCGCTACGGGCGCATCAGCTTCGACGAAGCCATCCAGAAGAAGCTCAAGGTGATGGACGCCACGGCGCTGACGCTGTGCCGCGACCAGAAGCTGCCGATCAGCGTCTTCAACATCTTCAAGAAGGACGCGCTGCGCCGCGTGGTGCTCGGCGAGGACGAGGGCACGCTGGTTCACGTATGATTGCGCGGAGGACGCCATGGTCATCGCCGAGCTGAAGAAGAGCACCGACCAGAAGATGGACAAGAGCGTGCAGGCCTTCAAGGCCGACCTCGCCAAGGTGCGCACCGGCCGCGCGCACACCGGCCTGCTCGACCACATCACGGTGGACTACTACGGCGCGCAGACGCCGCTGCCGCAGGTGGCCAAGGTCATCCTCGTCGACGCGCGCACCATCGGCGTGACGCCGTTCGAGAAGAAGATGATGCAGCCGGTCGAGAAGGCGATCCGCGACTCCGACCTCGGCCTCAACCCGGCCGCCTCGGGCGAGACCATCCGCGTGCCGATGCCGCCGCTCACCGAGGAGCGGCGCAAGGAGCTGATCAAGGTGGTGAAGCACGAGGCGGAGAACGCGCGCGTGGCGGTGCGCAACCTGCGCCGCGACGCCATCCACCAGCTCAAGGACGCGCTGAAGAAGCACGAGGTATCGGAGAACGACGAGCGCCGCGCGCAGGACGAGGTGCAGAAGATGACCGACCGGCACATCGCCGACATCGACAAGCTGCTGCAGCAGAAGGAAGCGGAGCTGCTCGCGGTATGACGCACTCGAGCTCGACGCGGGAGGTCCCCGCCGCGCCCGACGTGCCGCGCCACGTCGCCATCATCATGGACGGCAACGGCCGCTGGGCGAAGAGCCGGCGCCTGCCGCGCATCGCCGGGCACCGGCGCGGCGTCGAGGCGGTGCGCGCCACGGTGCGCGCCTGCGCCGAGCGCGGCGTCGCGTACCTGACGCTGTTCGCCTTCAGCTCCGAGAACTGGCGCCGCCCGGCCGAGGAGGTGGCGCTGCTGATGCAGCTCTTCCAGGCCGCGCTCTCCAACGAGGTCGAGAAGCTGCACCGCAGCGGCGTGCGCCTGAAAGTGGTGGGCGACACCTCCCGCTTCGACCCGAAGATCCGTCGTCTGATCGAGCAGGGCGAGCGCCTGACCGCGGACAACCGCCAGCTCACGCTCACCGTCGCCGCCAACTACGGCGGCCGCTGGGACGTTCTCCAGGCCTTGTCGCAACTGGCGAAGGCCGGGCCGCTGCCCGATGCGATCAACGAGCAGATTCTTTCTCCTTACCTCGCAATGAGCTACGCGCCGGAGCCCGATCTCTTCATCCGCACCGGCGGCGAGCAGCGCATCAGCAACTTCCTGCTCTGGCAGCTCGCCTACACCGAGCTCTACTTCACCGAGACGCTGTGGCCGGACTTCGGCGCCGCGGCGCTCGACGAGGCCATCGCCTCGTACCGGCGCCGGGAGCGCCGCTTCGGCCGCACCAGCGACCAGGTCCAGGACGCGAAGCGGGCCGAGGTCGCCTGAGCCCGCTGGCCGCGCGCGTCGCGACCGCCGCGGTGCTGATCGCGGCGCTGCTCGGCGCGCTGTTCCTCCTGCCGCCGCCGTGGCTGAAGGCCGTCGTGGCGCTGCTCGTCGCCGCAGCGGCCTACGAATGGGCGCGCCTGTGCGGCATGCAGCCGGCGCTTTATGCCGTTTCTCTGGGTGCGCTGTACTTTTTCATTCCCGCCGATGCCGCGTGGTTTCTTCTCGCCGCGGCGTTCTGGGTCCTCGTCGCGCCGCTCTGGCTGTGGCGGGGCATGGCCGCCGGGCACAGGCGCATCCTTGCCCTCGCTGGCGTGGTGGTGCTGCTCCCGGCGGCGCTCGCCATGGTGGCGCTGCCCGCGCCGCAGGTGCTGGCCGTGCTCGTCCTCACCTGGATCGCCGACACCGCCGCCTACTTCGTCGGCGTGCGCTTCGGCCAGCACCACCTGGCGCCGTCGATCAGCCCCGGGAAGAGCTGGGAAGGGGCCGCGGGCGGGCTCGCCGCGGTCCTGGTCTATGCGGCGGGGATGGGCATGGCGCTGGAAGGGGTGCGTTTGCCCTCCTTGCTGGCCGCGGCGGCGGCGCTTGCCGTCTTGAGCATCGTCGGCGACCTGTTCGAGTCGGCGGCGAAGCGCCAGGCCGAGGTCAAGGACAGCGGCGCGCTACTGCCGGGCCACGGCGGCATCCTCGACCGCATCGACAGCGCCACCGCGACCCTGCCGCTCGCGGCTGCGGTAGCCCCCTGGATCGTAGGAAAATGACCCCCATGAACGTGGCCGTGCTTGGCGCGACGGGATCCATCGGGGCGAACACCCTCGATGTGATCGCGCGCCACCCTGGCCGCTACCGGGCATTCGCGCTGACCGCGCACGCCTCAGCCGAGGCGCTGCTCGAGCTCTGCCGCCGGCACCGGCCAAGGTACGCGGTTCTTTCCGGAGCTTCCAAGGACCAGGGCCTGGAGAGCAAATTCGCGCAAACCGGCGCCGAGCTGCTTACCGGCCCGCAAGCCATCGACGAGGTGGTCGCGCATGCGGACTGCCAGGCGGTGATGGCGGGCATCGTCGGCGCGGCGGGGTTGTCCTCGACCCTCGCCGCGGTGCGCGCCGGCAAGCGGGTGCTGCTCGCCAACAAGGAGGCGCTGGTGATGGCCGGCCCGCTCGTCATGCGCGCCGCGCGCGAGAGCGGGGCGCAGCTCCTGCCGGTCGACAGCGAGCATAACGCCGTCTTCCAGTGTTTCTCGGAAGGCAGATTGGTGAGGAAAATCGTCCTCACCGCCTCGGGCGGGCCGTTCCGCGCCGCGGCGCCCGAAAGCCTCGACGCGGTGACGCCGGAGCAGGCGTGCGCGCACCCGAACTGGGTGATGGGGCGCAAGATCTCGGTCGATTCCGCCACCATGATGAACAAGGGCCTGGAGGTGATCGAGGCGCGCTGGCTCTTCGACCTCGAGCCCGCGCGCATCGAGGTGCTGGTCCACGCGCAGAGCATCGTGCACTCGCTGGTCGAGTACGTGGACGGCTCGATGATCGCGCAGCTCTCCAACCCGGACATGCGCGTGCCGATCGCCTACGCGCTCGCCTGGCCGGAGCGGGTGGAATCCGGGGCGCAGCCGCTCGATCTCGCTTCCATCAAGCTGCTCTCTTTTGAAGAGCCGGACCCGCGGCGTTTTCCCTGCCTGCAGCTCGCCTACGCGGCGCTGCGCGCCGGCGGCACCGCGCCGGCGGTATTGAACGCCGCGAACGAAGTCGCGGTGGCGGCGTTCCTCGAGCGCCGGCTGCCGTTCACCGGCATCCCCCGCTTGATCGAGAAGACCCTGGAGCGCGTGCCGGCGCGCGCGGCGCAGGACCTGCCAGCGGTCCTCGCCGCCGACGCCGAGGCGCGAAGCGCCGCGCTCGCCCAGATGGCAGGGCTGGAACAAGGGGCGCCAACCCGCAAAATGGGTACGATCGTACCCATTCCGTAGATGGGCCTGCTGCATACCATCGTCGCCTTCATCGTCGCGCTCGGCGTGCTGATCGTCGTGCACGAGTACGGCCACTACCTCGCCGCGCGCCTGTGCCGCGTCAAGGTGCTGCGCTTCTCGGTCGGCTTCGGCCGGCCGCTCGCCGCCTGGCGGCTGGGCCGCGACCGCACCGAGTGGGTGATCGCCGCCGTGCCCTTCGGCGGCTACGTGAAGATGCTCGACGAGCGGGAGGGGCCGGTGCCCCCCGCCGAGGCCGGACGCGCGTTCAACCGTCAGAGCGTCTGGCGGCGCTTCTTCATCGTCGTCGCCGGCCCGGCCTTCAACTTCATGTTCGCGGTGCTCGTTTACGCCGGCCTCTACATGCACGGCCTGCCCGAGGCGCGGCCGGTGCTGGCGGCGCCCCCCGCAGGCAGCGTCGCCGCCGCCGCCGGGCTGCGTCCGGGCGACACGGTGCGCGCGGTCGACGGCCAGGCGGTGGCGACCTGGCAGGAGGTGCGCTGGCGGGTGCTGCAGGCGGCGCTGCAGCGCCAGCCGGTGAGCCTGGAGACGCAGAACGAGCGCGGCCACATCGCCGTGGTCACCCTCGACCTGCGCGACTATCCCGCCGCCGAGGTCGAAGCCGATGCGCTGGAGCGCATCGGCCTGCGCCTGTACCGCCCGCCGCTCGAGCCGGTGCTCGGGCAGGTGGTGGCGGGCGGGCCCGCCGAGCGCGCCGGGCTGGCGCCGGGCGACCGCATCGTGCGCGCGGCGAACCGCCCGGTCGAGTCGTGGGAGGCGCTGGTCGCCGCGGTGCGTGCGCATCCGGGCAAGCCGCTGCCGCTCGTGGTCGAGCGCGGCGGCGCCACGCGCCAGGTCGAGGTCGTCCCCGACGCGATCGGCGTCGCCGGCGAGCGCATCGGCCGCATCAACGCCGGGCCGCACGTGCCGGCGGCGCACGCCGAGAAGATGCTGGTGCGCGTGCAGCTCGGGCCGCTCGAGAGCCTGGCGCGCGCCCTCGACAAGACCGCCGACATCTCGGTGTTCAGCCTGAAGATGCTCGGGCGCATGCTGATCGGCGAGGTGTCGTGGAAGCACCTCTCCGGCCCGGTGACGATCGCCGACTTCGCCGGCCAGTCGGCGAGCCTCGGCTGGATCTCCTATCTCACCTTCCTCGCGCTGATCAGCATCAGCCTGGGCGTGCTCACCCTGCTGCCGATCCCGCTGCTCGACGGCGGGCACCTCATGTACTATCTGATCGAGATCGTGAAGGGCACGCCGGTGTCCGAGCGCGCCATGGAGCTCGGGCAGCGCGTCGGTCTGGCGCTGCTTCTGGTGATGATGGCCTTCGCCTTCTACAACGACCTGAATCGCCTGCTCACCGGCTGAATGCTTCGTTCTGGCGTGCTCGCCGCGGTGCTCGCCGCGCTCCTGGCCGCGGCGGCCGCCCCGGCGGCGGCGCAGGTCTTCGCGCCTTTCACGGTCAGGGACATCCGCGTCGAGGGGCTGCAGCGCACCGAGCCCGGCACGGTGTTCAACTACCTGCCGGTCAAGGTCGGCGACCGCATCGACGAGCCGAAGGCGCAGGCGGCGCTGCGCGCGCTCTACGCCACCGGCTTCTTCCAGGACGTGCGCCTGGAGGCCGAGGGCGAGGTGCTGGTGGTGTTCGTGCGCGAGCGGCCGGCGATCGCGCAGATCGACTTCTCCGGCATGCGCGAGTTCGAGCCCGACAACATCCGCAAGGCGCTGCGCGAGCTGGGCATGGCCGAGGGGCGCATCTTCGACCGCTCGGCGCTGGAGAACGCCGAGAAGGAGATCAAGCGCCAGTACCTGGCGCGCGGCCTGTACGGCGCCGAGGTGCAGACCACGGTGACGCCGCTCGAGAGGAACCGCGTCGGCATCAACATCGCCGTCACCGAGGGCGAGACGGCGAAGATCCGCGGCATCAACATCGTCGGCGCGGCGGCGTTCCCCGAGGAGGAGGTGCTCGCGCAGTTCACGCTGCGCACCCCGGGCTGGCTCACCTGGTACACCAAGCACGATCGCTACTCGCGCGAGCGGCTCGCCGCCGACCTCGAGCAGCTGCGCTCGTACTACCAGAACCGCGGCTACCTCGACTTCGCCGTCGAGTCGACGCAGGTCTCGATCACGCCCGACCGGCGCGACATCTACATCACCGTCAACCTGCGCGAAGGCGAGAAGTACACCGTGTCGCAGGTGCAGCTCGCCGGGCAGACGCTGCTGCCGCGCGAGGAGCTGGAGAAGCTGATCCAGCTCAAGCCGGGCGACGTCTTCTCGCGCGAGAAGCTCGCCGCCAGCACCAAGGCGATCGGCGACCGCCTCGGCAACGAGGGCTACGCCTTCGCCAACGCCAACGCCATCCCCGAGCTCGACAAGGACCAGCGCACCGTCGCCTTCAGCATCGTCGTCGACCCCGGACGGCGGGTGTACGTGCGCCGCATCGACGTCTCCGGCAACACCAAGACGCGCGACGAGGTGGTGCGCCGCGAGATGCGCCAGCTCGAGGGCGCGTTCTACGACGCCTCGAAGATCCAGCTCTCGCGCCGGCGCATCGACCGCACCCAGTTCTTCTCCGAGGTCAGCGTGCAGACCCAGCCGGTCGAAGGCAGCCCCGACCAGGTCGACGTGGTCTTCGACGTGAAGGAGAAGCCGACCGGCGCGGTGCTCTTCGGCGTCGGCTTCTCGAGCGTCGAGGACGTGGCGCTGTCGGCCTCGCTCACGCAGTCCAACGTCTTCGGCACCGTCAAGTTCCTGTCGCTGAACGTCAACAGCGGCCGCGTCAACACCGTCTACTCGCTCTCGTACAACGACCCGTACTACACCGTGGACGGCGTCAGCCGCGGCTTCGATCTCTACAAGCGCGAGACCGATGCCACCAGCCTCGCCGTCGGCGCGTACGCGACCGACGCGCTGGGCGGCGGCGTCAAGTTCGGCTACCCGGTCTCGGAGGTGGTGAGCGTCGACTTCGGCCTCAACCTCGAGTCGGTCGAGCTGACCACCTTCGCCAACAGCCCGCTGCAGTACCTGGACTTCGTGCAGGCCTTCGGCAACCAGTACTCGTACGGCGCGGCGACCGCCGGCGTGTCGCGCGACACGCGCGACAGCCTGATCCGCGTCACCTCCGGCACCTATCTGCGCGCCAGCACCGAGGTGGCGTCGGGCGACCTGCAGTACTACCGGCTCGGCTACCAGCACCAGTGGTACTACCCGTGGACGCGCGACCTCACCATCGCGCTCGGCGCCGAGGTCGGCTACGCCGCGGGCTACGGCGAGCGGCCGCTGCCGTTCTTCAAGAACTACTTCGCCGGCGGCCCGAACACGGTGCGCGGCTACCGCTCGTTCTCGCTCGGCCCGCGCGACGTGCTGGGCAACGCGGTCGGCGGCAACCGCAAGTTCATCGGCGGCGCGGAGCTGCTCTTCCCGATGCCGGGGGCGGCGCGCGATCCCTCGCTGCGCCTCTCCGCGTTCCTCGACGCCGGCAACGTCTTCGTCAACAAGTACGATCTCTCGGACCTGCGCTACTCGGCGGGGCTGGCGCTGTTCTGGTCCTCGCCGTTCGGCCCGCTGCGCCTGTCCTTCGCCCAGCCGCTGAACGCCAAGGACGGCGACCGGCTGCAGAGGCTACAATTCACCTTCGGTTACGGATTCTGAAGCCGCAAGAAGATGATCCTCAGAGTGTTCCTGCTCCTCTCGCTCGCCCTGCCGGCGCTGCCCGCGGCGGCCCAGGAGCTCAAGCTCGGCTTCGTCAACACCCAGCGCGTGCTCAGCCAGGCCGCGCCGGCGGTGCGCGCGCAGAAGCGCATCGAGGCGGAGTTCCAGAAGCGCGACCAGGAGCTGGCGCGCATCGCCGAGCAGCTCAAGCGCATGCAGGACGACCTCGACCGCAACGCCGTCACCATGGGCGAGGCGCAGCGGCGCAACAAGGAGCGCGACTTCGGCGAGCTGAACCGCGACTTCCAGCGCAAGCAGCGCGAGTTCCGCGAGGACCTCAACCAGCGGCGCAACGAGGAGCTGACGCAGGTGATCGACCAGGCGAACCGCATCATCCGGCAGATCGCCGAGCAGGAGAACTTCGACATCATCTTCCAGGACGCCGTGTACGCCAGCAAGCGCATCGACATTACCGACAAGGTGATCAAGGCGCTGGACGCCAAGCCGCCGGCGAAATGACGGCATGGCCGGGGCGCTCACCCTCGGAGAGATCGTCTCGCGCCTGGGCGGCCGCGTCGCCGGCGACGCGGGCGTCCTGATCCGCCAGGTCGGCTCGCTCGACACCGCGGGCGCGGCCCAGATCGCTTTCCTCTCGAGTAGCAAACATAAGTCGAAACTGAGCGAAACCCGCGCCGCCGCGGTGATCCTCGCGCCCGAGCACGAGAAGCTCACCAGGCTGCCGCGCATCGTCTGCGACGCGCCGTACGCGTATTTCGCCAAGGTCTCGCAGCTCTTTAACCCGGTCTTCACGCAGGAACCCGGCATTCACGGGACGGCGGTGGTGGCCAAGAGCGCCTCGATCGGGAAGAACGTCTCCATCGGCGCGGGCTGCGTGGTGGGCGAGGGCGTGACGATCGGCGACGGCAGCTGCCTCTACCCGCGCGTGGTGGTCTATCCCGGCTGCACGCTCGGCAGGCGGGTGATCGTGCACTCGGGCGCGGTGATCGGGGCGGACGGCTTCGGCATCGCCCCGGAGGAAGGGCGCTGGGTGAAGATCCCGCAGATCGGCGCGGTGCGCACCGGCGACGACGTGGAGATCGGCGCCAACACCACCATCGACCGCGGCGCGCTCGACGACACCGTGCTCGAGGAGGGCGTCAAGCTCGACAACCTGGTGCAGATCGCGCACAACGTGCGCGTCGGCGCGCACACCGCCATCGCCGGCTGCGCCGGGATCGCGGGCAGCGCCGACATCGGCCGGCACTGCACCATCGGCGGCGCAGCGGTGATCCTCGGCCACCTGCGCATCGTCGACCACGTGCACGTCTCCGCGGGCACGCTCATCTCGCGCTCGATCCTCAAGCCCGGCACCTACACCGGCATTTACCCCTTCGACGAGCACTCCTCATGGACCCGCAGCGCGGCCGGGCTGCGCCGGAAAGGAAAGCACGATGGCTGAGATGGACATCAACGAAGTGCTCGCGCACCTGCCGCAGCGCTATCCCATGCTCATGGTCGACCGGGTCAGGGAGTGCGAGCCGGGCAGGCGCATCGTCGCCCTGAAGAACGTCTCGGCCAACGAGCCGTACTTCCAGGGGCACTTCCCGAGGCGGCCGATCATGCCGGGCGTGCTGATCCTCGAGGCGATGGCGCAGGCGGCGGGCATCCTGGTGTTCAAGACGATGAGCCACAAGCCGAGCGGCGACTACCTGTACTTCTACGCCGGCATCGACGGCGCGCGCTTCAAGCGGCCGGTGGTGCCGGGCGACCAGCTCGAGATCGAGGTGACGATCCAGGCCAGCAAGCGCGGCATCTGGAAGTTCGCCTGCGAGGCGCGCGTCGCCGGCGCGCGGGTGGCGGAGGCCGAGATCCTGTGCACGGTGCGCACCTCGAGCGGCGAGGCGCCGTGATCCACCCGAGCGCCATCGTCGAGCCGGGCGCGCGGCTCGGGCCGGGCGTGGCAGTCGGGCCCTATTCGATCATCGGGCCGCAGGTCGAGGTGGGCGAGGGCACGTGGATCGGCGCGCACGTGGTGCTCGACGGCCGCACGCGCATCGGGCCGCAGAACCGCATCTTCCACTTCGCCTCGATCGGCGCGCCGCCGCAGGACAAGAAGTACGCCGGCGAGGACACCGCAGTGGAGATCGGGGCGCGCAACACCATCCGCGAGTACGTCACCATCAACCGCGGCACCGCGCTCGACGCCGGCGTGACGCGCGTCGGCGACGACAACTGGATCATGGCCTACGTGCACTTCGCGCACGACTGCCAGATCGGCAGCCGCACCATCTTCGCCAACGCCTGCCAGCTCGCCGGCCACGTCAGCGTCGGCGACTGGGCGATCTTCGGCGCCACCACCCTGGTGCACCAGTTCGTGCACGTCGGCGCGCACGCCTTCACCGGCATGGGCACCTACCTGCCGCAGGACCTGCCGCCCTTCATCACCGCGGCGGGCAACATGGCGCAGCCCTACGGCATCAACAGCGAGGGCCTGAAGCGCCGCGGCTTCTCCGCCGAGACGATCAACGGCCTGAAGCGCGCCTACCGCACGCTCTATCGCAAGGGGCTCGGCCTCGACGAGGCGCGCCGGGAACTGGAAGCGCAAACGGCGGACTGCCCCGCCGTCTGCGAGATTCTCGAGTTTCTCTCCAAAAGCAAACGCGGCATCATCCGCTAGTGAGCGACGTCCTGCGCGTCGGCATGGTGGCCGGCGAGGCCTCGGGCGACCAGATCGGCGCGCACCTCATCGCGGCGCTGAAGGCGCGCCGCAACCCCATGCTCTTCGCCGGCATCGGCGGGCCGAAGATGGCGGCGCAGGGCTTCGAGTCGCAGCTGCCGATGGAGAAGCTCTCGGTGCGCGGCTACGCCGAGGCGCTGCTGCACTACCGCGAGATCATGGCCATCCGCCGGCGCCTGGGCGCGGCGATGCTCGCCGAGCGGCCCGACCTCTTCATCGGCGTCGACTCCTCGGACTTCAACCTCGGGCTCGAGCGGCGCCTGAAGGACGCCGGCATCCCCACCGTGCACTACGTCAGCCCCTCGGTGTGGGCGTGGCGCCGCTGGCGCGTGAAGCGCGTCGCGCGCTCGGTGAGCCGCATCCTGGTGATGTTTCCCTTCGAGCGGCCGCTCTACGAGAAGGCGGGCGTGCCGGTCACCTACGTCGGCCATCCGCTCGCCGATCTCATCCCGCTCATCCCGGCGAAGGCCGAGGCGCGCTCGGCGCTGCGGCTGCCCTCGCGCAAGCTGATCGTCGCGCTCCTGCCGGGCAGCAGGCGCTCGGAGATGCAGTACATGGGCACGGCCTTCCTGCTCGCCGCGCACCGCTTCCGCCAGGAGGTGCACGACGTGCATTTCGTCTGCCCGACGGTCACGCGCCAGACGCGCGACATGTTCGAGCGGGCCGTGCACGAGCACCAGCGCACCGACCTGCCCCTCACCCTGCTCTTCGGTCATTCCCACGAGGCGCTCGCCGCCGCCGACCTGGCGCTGGTGGCGAGCGGCACGGCGACGCTGGAAGCAGCGCTCTTCAAGACGCCGATGGTCATCGCCTACCGGCAGTCTCCGCTAACATGGGCCCTGATGCGCTCGATGCTGTATCTGCCCTACGTCGGCATGCCGAACGTGCTGGCGGGCGAGAAGCTGGTGCCCGAGCTGCTGCAGGGCGACGCGACCCCGGCGGCGCTCGCCGCCGCACTCCTCGCGCTGCTGCGCGACACCGCCGCGCAGCGCCGGCAGATCGAGCGCTTCACCGAGTTCCATCACCTGCTGCGCCAGAACACGGCGGAGAAGGCGGCGGACGCTGTCCTCGAAGTACTCGACAGGAAATGAACTTCCTGGTGTGTGGCGTTGACGAAGCGGGCAGGGGGCCCCTCGCCGGCCCGGTCTACGCCGCCGCCGTCATCCTCAACCCCGAGCGGCGGGTCAATGGCCTCGCTGACTCAAAAGTATTGAGTGCAGAGCGAAGGGAGGTCCTGGCCAGCCGTATCAAGGAGCGCGCGGTGGCATGGTCCGTCGCCTGGGCGAGCGTCGAGGAGATCGACCGGCTCAACATCTTCCGCGCCGCCATGCTGGCGATGCGCCGCGCCGTCGAGAGCCTCGCGGTGGCGCCGCAGGAGGCGTGGATCGACGGCAACTCCTGTCCCGAGCTGCCCTGCGCGGCACGCGCTTTCGTCGACGGCGACGCGAGGCACAAGCCGATCTCGGCCGCCTCGATCCTCGCCAAGACCGAGCGCGACGCCGAGATGACGCGGCTGCACGAGCGCTTTCCGCAGTACGGCTTCGACAGGCACAAGGGCTACTCCACCCCCGAGCACCTCGACCGGCTCGGTCGCCTGGGGCCCTGCGAGCTGCACCGCCGGAGCTTCTACCCGGTCGGCGTCTTCCAGAAGGACCTCTTCGCCGAGGCCTGGAGCGGCATGGCGGAGGAGCGCCGCGTGCGCAGCCACGCCCTGTATTGCGAGGCGAAGAAGCTCTCGATCACGCCGGGCCTCGGCCTCGGCGACTTCGACCGCGAGCAGCGGCGCCTGAAGCGCGAGTACGCGGACGTCTTCGGCGATCTGGTGGGCGAGCTGCTGCGCGAAGCCCGGGCGCAGCTCAAGAAGGCTCCTGATTAGCGACATTCTTCAGCCAGCCGAATGAGCGCGGCAGGCCGGGGCGGGGTGAGGGAGGCGGCGCGCAGCAAGCGGGCCAGGATGGAGGCGAGATTGAAGCGGCGGTTGAATCGATATT
>JBQTJF010000217.1:0-3096 GCA_052387375.1 Betaproteobacteria bacterium | reverse complement strand
GTTTGGTTGTGCTCCCTCTGTCCCCCCCCTGGGGGGGGGCCGGGTGGGGGGGGGGGGGGGGGGGGGGGGGCGCGCGCTACCGTGCGGATTCGGTCTCGACCAGGACGATGCGGCCGGACAGGCCGGGCGCGCGCGACAGCGGCCGATTGCACGTCAGCAACACGCCGTCCAGCACCTCCGCCAGCGCGCATGAATGTTGCTGGCCCTCTGCCGTGGGCAGCCCGATGCGCATCGCCGTGCTCGTTGCCGCGCCGCTCCTGGGCGGCTGCGAGCTCGCCGGCTTCTACCGCCAGGAGACCGCCGGCATCAGCCCGGCCGAGCTGGTGCCGCTGTACTTCCAGGAGAAGCAGTACGCCGAGGACCGCGAGCTCGAAGGCAAGGTACGCGGCGCGCTGGCGGCGAAGGGCATGCGCGAGGTCGAAGTCGACGTCTATCTGAAGGAGGTCACCCTGCAGGGCGGCCCCGAGGCCGCGGCGGTGGCCCGCTCGGTGCGCGGGGTGAAGTCGGTGCGGCTGCAATGAAGAGGGCGCTGCTACTCCTTCTCGTCGCCGGCTGCGCGAGCGGCCCGCAGCCCGGCGCGATACGGCTGCCGCCCGGCTTCGCGATCAGCGTGTACTCGGACAACGTGCCGCAGGCGCGCGCGCTCGCCCTGGGGGCGGAGGGCACGCTCTTCGTCGGCGGCAAGGAGAAGGACGTGTACGCCGTGCCCCCCGGCGGCGGCAAGGCGGTCGTGATCGCTACCGGCCTGCAGGAGCCGCACGGCGTCGCCTTCCGCGACGGCTCGCTCTACGTCGCCGAGCGCTCGCGCATCCTGCGCTTCGACGGCATCGAGTCCCTTCTCGCCAGCCCGCCGGCGCCGGTGGTCGTTGCGGAGCTGCCGAAGTACAAGCACCACGGCCTGCGCACGCTGCGCTTCGGCCCCGACGGCATGCTCTACGTGCCGGTCGGCGCGCCGTGCAACATCTGCCTGCCGGAGGACGACTATGCGCTGGTCAGCAGGCTGGATGTCAAGACAGGCCAAAGGCACATCTTTGCGCGAGGCGTCAGAAACTCGGTGGGCTTCGACTGGCACCCGCAGACGAAGGAGCTGTGGTTCACCGACAACGGCCGCGACCTGCTCGGCCACGACGCGCCGCCCGACGAGCTGAACCGCGCGCCGCGCGCCGGGCTGCACTTCGGCTATCCCTATTGCCACGGCGGCGACCTCGCGGACCCCGAGCTCGGCGCGGCGCGCGCGTGCAAGGAGTTCGAGCCGCCCGCGGCGAAGCTCGGCGCGCACGTCGCGGCGCTGGGCATGCGCTTCTACACCGGCGCGCAGTTTCCCGCGGCGTGGCGCGGCGCGATCTTCATCGCCGAGCACGGCTCGTGGAACCGCCGGCCGATGTCGGGTTACCGCATCACGGTGGTGAAGCTGCGCGACGGGCGAGCGGCGAGCTACGAGACCTTCGCCGAGGGCTGGCTGCGCGGCGAGCGCGCGTGGGGCAGGCCGGTGGACGTCATCGTCGCCCCCGACGGGGCGCTGCTCGTCTCCGACGACAAGGCCGGGGTCATCTACCGTATCGCCTACCTCGGGAATTAGAGTTGCTTCGCCGGTGGCATGAACGCCCTTGAGGCCGCGGCATTGATCGGTGCTTCCATTTCCTCGTGCAGAGCCGGCTCAAGCGCTTCCCGCAGCTTCGACCGCATCGTGCCGAAGCGCCGCGCCGGCGAGCGCGAACTCTTCCTCGAGCCCGGGCTCGTCTACGTCACCGACTAGCGCCGGCGTACTTCACCGCCCAGCGCTTCGCGAAGAAGACGAGCACGCCCATGCCGGTCAGCGCGCCCGCGACCGCCCACCAGCTCACCTGCGCCTCCTCCCGCAGGGCGTTGAGGACCTGGTCGCCGAATACCGCCATGGCGACGATGCCGGGGATGAGGCTGAGCAGCGAGCCGAGCATGTACTCCCACACCCGGATGCGCGCCGCCCCGGCGATCATGTTCTGCACCGCGAAGGGCGGCACCGGCATCAGGTTGAACGCGAGGACCGAGAGCACGCCGTGGCGCCGCGCGCCCTTGGCGAGCGCCTCCGCCCCGTCGCCGGCGACGTTGCGCAGGGCCTGCTGCGGCATGGCGCGGCCCAGGTAGTAGGTGACGAGCGCCGCGAGCAGCACGCCCGTTACGCTGTACGCGATGCCGTGCCAGAGACCGAACGCCACGACGATGAAGAGCGTGACCAGGGGGCGGGGAAACAGGATGAGGGACGCGGGCGTGTAGGCGAGCACGGCGACGAGCGGCGCCCACGGCGTCTCGCGCACCGCGCGCGCCCAGCCCATGATGCGCTGGGGGGTGAGGTACTCGGCGAGCGGCGTCCAGCGCCAGGCCGCGGCGAGCGCGGCGAGGAGGATCACGCCTGCGGCGATTTTTCCCCAGGCCGGACGGCGTTTCCTGGAATCCGTCCGGTCGGACGGATTCCGCAGGCCCGCAGCCCACTGCACTATCGGCCTAGGCGGGAAGATGGCCGCCGCGCCGGTCGTCGAGGCCGCTGCGGCGGTCGCTGGCGACGACCCTCGAGCGCCGGCGGCGCTCGGCCTGGGCGGCGCGCCGCTCGGCCTTGACCGCCTCGCGGCGCCAGCCGAAGCAGGCGGCGATGGCGGCGGTGCCGGCGTGCAGCCAGACGTCGTGGCCGTGCAGCGGCACCAGCCCGAACGCGGTGTTCAGCCCGGGCACGAGCCCCATCACGGCGAGCACGCCGTAGAGCAGGGCGAGCGAGCGCGCGTAGGTGAGGGCGCCCAGCGCGCCCGACCAGGCGGCGATCCCCCACAGGCCGATGGCAAGGTGCACGCCCGTGTGGACGAGGTTGACGGTGAACAGCCCCAGCAAGGCGCCGTAAAGAACGTCGAAGCTCACCGCCGGCGCGCCCGCGGGCGGCGGCTGCAGCGCCGCCGGGACGAGGCCGAGCACGCCCGCGGCGAGGTAGGCGATGCCGAAGATGAGGGCGAAGGTGCTGGTTCTCATGGTGTCTCCACTGTGCTCGGCGCCGGGCCCTGGTCGTAGTCGCGCGCCAGCCGCACCCTGCCGTTCGCCTCCAGGATGGCGACGCGGCAGCGCGGCTTGGCG
>JBQTJF010000216.1:0-4282 GCA_052387375.1 Betaproteobacteria bacterium | reverse complement strand
AGCCGGCGCGTGTCGGGGTTCATGGTCGTCTCCCAGAGCTGCACCGGGCTCATCTCGCCCAGGCCCTTGAAGCGCGAGATCTCCCAGGACCCGTCCTTGACCTTTTCCTTGCGCAGCTGCGTCAGCGCCTCCTCGAGCTCGTCGTCGTCGAGGCAGTAGACGCGGCGCGAAGGCTTGTGCTTGCCCTGCGACGGCACCTCTATCTTGTAGAGCGGCGGTTGCGCCACGTAGAGGTGGCCGCGCTCGACGAGCTTCGGCGCGTGCATGAAGAAGAAGGTGAGCAGCAGCGCCTGGATGTGCCCGCCGTCGACGTCGGCGTCGGTCATGACGATGACCTTGCCGTAACGCACGCCACTCAAGTCAGGATTCTCTTCCGAGGAATGCGGATCGACGCCGATCGCGGTGGCGATCGCCTGCAGCTCCTTGTTGGCGAGCACGGTGCGGCTGTCCTTGGACATGGTGTTGAGCACCTTGCCGCGCAAAGGCAGGAGCGCCTGCGTCTCCTTGTCGCGCGCCTCCTTGGCCGAGCCGCCCGCGGAATCGCCTTCCACCAGAAACAATTCATTGCGCGTCACGTCGCCCGAGGCGCAGTCGACCAGCTTGCCCGGCAGCGTGGCGATGCCGCTCGACTTCTTGCGCTCGACCTTCTTGCCCTTGGAGAGGCGCGCCAGCGCCTGCTCGACCGCGAGCTCGACGATCTTCCTGCCCTCGTCGGGGTGCTCGTTGAGCCACAGCTCGAAGCCGTCTTTCACGCACATCTCGAGCAGCTTCGCGGCGTGGCGCGTGGTGAGCTTCTCCTTGGTCTGGCCGTGGAACTGCGTGCGCACGATGCGCGCCGAGAGCGTGAAGCAGGCGCGGCCCCACAGGTCCTCGGCGATCACCTTGACGCCCTTGGGCGCGAGGCCGCGCGTCTCCATGAAGGCGGCGAGCGCCTCGAAGATGCCGGCGCGGAAGCCCGCCTCGTGCGTGCCGCCCGAGCGCGTCGGGATGAGGTTGACGTGGCTGTCGGCGAAGGTCTCGCCCTCGGCCACCCAGCCGATCGCCCAGGAGGCGCCTTCGCCGGGCTCGATGTCGGGAATGTTCGTCTCCTGGAAATACCGCTCCCCCGAGAAGAGCGGCGCGACGAGCTCCCTCCCCTGCAGCATGAAGTCGAAGTACTGCGCCATGCCTCTTTCGTATTTCCAAACCTTGCGTTCTTTCGATTCGACTTCCAGGACCATTGTCAGGCCGGGCAGCAGATAGGCCTTCGAGCGCACCAGGTGCTCGAGCTCGGCGAGCGGGATGTTGGGCGAGTCGAAGTACTTCGGGTCGGGCCACAGGCGCACCACGGTGCCGGTGCGTTTTTCTTTTGTCTTTTCTGAACGTAGCCGGCCTTTCAGCTCACCACCCTCGAAAGCGATCGAGTGCTTCTCGTTGTTTCTGAAGACCGCAACCTCACAACGCCTGGAAAGCGCGTTGGACACCGCCACGCCGACGCCGTGCAGGCCGCCCGAGATGTGGTAGACGCCGTCGCCGGAGCGCGAGAACTTGCCGCCGGCGTGCAGCATGGTGAAGGCCACTTCCACCGCCGGCTTCTTCTCCACCGGGTGCATGTCGACCGGGATGCCGCGGCCCTCGTCCTCGACCTCGACCGAGCCGTCCTTGAAGACGCGCACGGCGATGCGCTTGCCGAAGCCCGCGAGCGCCTCGTCGACCGCGTTGTCGAGCGCCTCCTGCACGATGTGCAGGGGGTGCGCGGTGTGGGTGTACATGCCCGGCATGCGCCGCACCGGCTCGAGGCCCTTCAGCGCCTGGATCGCCGATGCGTCGTAGACCGCGGGTTTGGTGGCCATGTCAGTGGTCCCTCATGCGGCGCGCGCGGCGTAGCGCTTGCGCGCCTGGGCGGCCGTGGAGCGGCCCGGTGCCTGGACGCCGACGCCTTCGGCGGCGGCCGCCTGGGCGAGGGTGCGGTCGAGCGTGATCAGCTCGCAGCCGGAGCGCGCCGCCAGCTCGAGGTACGACGCGTCGTAGACCGTTAGCCCGCAGCGGTCGGCGAGCGCGCTCAGCGTGCGGATGTCGGGCAGCGACTGGTCGGTGCGCAGCGAGAGCTGCGCCGCGTTGTCGAGGATCTCGAGGCGCTGCTCGCGGCCGACGCGGCGCTTGCGCTCGGCCATGAGCAGCGCGTTCGGGAACTCGAGCCGCCACAGGTACGGCACCCAGCAGTCGTCGGCCTCGAGCAGCGCGAAGGCGGCGTCGGTGAAGGCGGTGCGCTCGTCCTTGAGGAACCAGGCGAGCGTGACCGAGCAGTCGAGGACGACCATCAGTAGCGCCGGCCCGCCTTGATGAGCTCCGCGATCGTCGAGCCCGGCTTGGCGCCGCGGTCCCAGGCGACGCGCTTGCGCTTGATCTCCTCGATGAGCGCGCGCCGCCGCGCCCGTTCGGCTTCGTCGGGGACCGCGGGAACCAGCCGCGCCACCGGCTTGCCGCGGCGGGTGATGGTCACCGTTTCGCCCGCCTCGACCTTGTCGAGCAGCTCGGCGAGCTTCGTCTTCGCTTCGAACGAACCCACTGTCGTCATTTCCGGTCCCAACTAGACAACCAGTTGGAAGGATAGCATGCCGCAAAGCGCTGGATGCTTTCGGCCACCGAGGCGGCGAGCGGCGCCTCGTCCCAGAGCTGCAGCAGCCGCTTCTGCGTCGCCAGGGCCTCGCTGCTAGCGGCAAGCAGTTTCTCGATAAGGGCCCGCAACGCCCCGTCCGGATCTGAAGAAACCTGCTCGACCAACCCCCCTTCGTACGCCCGCCGGGCATCGATCGCCTCGCCGGTGAGCACGAGCCAGGCGGCGCGGCCCGAGCCCATGAGCCGCGGCAGGAGGGCGGCCTCGACCACCGAGGGGATGCCGAGGCGCACTTCGGGCATCGCAAAGCGCGTGCCTTCGGCGGCGATGCGCAGGTCGCAGGACGCGGCGAGCTCGAGGCCCGCGCCGATGACCGCGCCGTGCAGCCGCGCGACGACCGGCATCGGCAACCGGCGCAGCGCTGTGCAGGCGCGGTGGATGCGCGAGACGAAGGCGCCGGCCGTGGCGGCGTCGAGGCTGCGCAGCTCGTCGATGTCGGCGCCGCCGCAGAAGCTGCGCCCGGCGCCGGCGAGGACCACCACCCTCACAGCGGTGTCAAGCTTCTCGACTGCAGTGGCGAGCTCGTCCAGCAGCCGGGAATCGAGCGCGTTCGCCTTTTGCGGCCGCTCGAGGGTCAGGCGCACGACCTCGCCGTCGCGGGAAACCTTGAGCATCACGCGGCGAGTATCCCCGATAAAATCGGCCGATGGCGGAAAAGAGGACCGACTGGGCCTTCCCGGCGGAGATGCGGCCGCGGCCGGAGGACTGGCGCTTCGACCTCGACAGCGCGCTCGAGTCGGTGGTGCTGCTGCGCTCGGAGATCCCCGAGGACGCGTTCACCGCGCCGCTGCTCGGCACCGAGCGCGCCGGCAACGGGGTGGTGATCGGCGACGACGGCCTGGTGCTGACCATCGGCTACCTGGTCACCGAGGCGAGCACGATCTGGCTCACCACCAACAAGGGCGCCGTGGCGGCGGGATTTCCCGTCGCCTACGACCAGGCGACGGGCTTCGGGCTGGTGCAGCCGCTGGGCAAGCTCGGCGTGCGCGCCATCGCGCGCGGCAGCGCCGCCTCCTGCCAGGTCGGCGCCAACGTCGTCGTCGCCGGGCAGGGCGGGCGACCGCATGCGCTGAAGGCCACCGTGTTCGCCAAGCGCGAGTTCGCCGGCTATTGGGAGTACGTGCTGGACGAAGCGATCTTCACCGCGCCCGCGCACCCGCAGTGGGGCGGCGCGGCGCTGATCGGCGCCGACGGCAAGCTCCTCGGCATCGGCTCGCTGCTGGTGCAGGAGAAGATCGACGCCGGCACCATCCAGGGCAACATGGTGGTGCCGATCGATCTCCTCGAGCCGATCCTCGAGGACATGACGCGCCTCGGGCGCGCCGACCGGCCGCCGCGGCCCTGGCTCGGTCTCTACGTCACCGAGGCCGGCAGCAGGCTCGTCGTCGCCGGCCTCGCCCCCGGCGGTCCCGCCGAGCGCGCCGGCATTCAGGTCGGCGACATCGTCTCCCAGGCCGGCGGCGGCGCGCCCTCGAGCCTCGCCGACCTCTTCCGCCGCATCTGGCGTGCCGGCACCGCCGGCGCCGAGGTGGCGCTCAAGCTCGTGCGCGACGGCAAGTTCATCGACACGCGCATCGTCTCCGCCGACCGCAACGACTTCCTCAAGAAGCCCCACCTGCACTAACC
>JBQTJF010000215.1:0-39532 GCA_052387375.1 Betaproteobacteria bacterium | reverse complement strand
GCCCTTGTGCCGGAAGCTCCGTATCAGCCGTGGTATGCCATGCAGCGCATTACAGGCATTGTAATGCTATAGATTACAACGTCAAGCCCTCCTCACGCGAAGGCGATCCGGTTCAGTCGCTCCCGCGCATCATCCTGGAGAAGCTTGCCGTAGTGCTCTTCGATGATGCGCACGCTCGTCCCGGTGATCTTCGCCACAGTGTGAATGTCCATCCCGCCGGTGATGGCGCTGGCGATGAAGGTGTGGCGTAGCGTGTAGAACACGGTGCCCTTGGGCAGCTTCGCCCCCTTGGCGGCCTCGCGCATCAGCTCGTCCTGATCCGAGTGCTGCCATGGCTTGCCGTCGTCGCGAGTGAAGAGGTACGCGGCCGGCAGCTTGTTGCGCGCCAGGCCGGTCAGCAGCGCAACCGCGGCGTCGGAAAGCGGGACGGATCTGGCTCCGGTCTTCCCCTTGCGGATGCTGAGCGTCTTACGCCGGCGGTCGAAGTCACCGGCCGTGAGCTCGCGCAGCTCGCCGTCTCGTGCGCCGGTCAGCAGCGCTGCTTCGGCCAGGTTGCGGAATGCGCCATTGGCGTGCTCGAGCAGACGCCGGCGTTGCTCGGCTCTCAGGAACACGTCGCGGGCGCGCCGGGTGTCAGGATGCCCGCACCTTGCGCCAAGGCGAGCTGGAAGCGACCAAGCCAGTGCGCCATGCGTGGTTGAGCAGCGCCTTCAAGGTGACGAGGTTGCGGTTCGCCGCCGCCTTGGCTCGCCTGGTCGCCTCAGCGTCCTTGCGGGCCGGGACCAAGCCGTGGTGCCAGGCCTCGAGATCCGCAGTCGTCAGGCGATCGAGCGGCCGGTCGCCGAGCTTGGGAATGATGACGCGCTTGATGCGGCCCTTAGCGTCCTTGGCGGCAGCCTCGGACTTGCGCAGGCGCAGGGCGTCGACGTACCGATCCGCCGCGTCGCGCACCGTCCGTCGCGCTACAACGCCCGCTGCTGCCTGCTTGAACCAGGCCGTATCCGGGCTGCGAAGCCGTGAGCGTCCAGGAGGTGGTGCCGCTTGAGAAGCCGGATGCGGAGGGCTGCAACTGGTCGCGCACGCTCTTCCTCGACGCCGCGGGCGCCTCGTCCGAGGACTACGCGCCCGCCTACGCCGCGATCGTCGACATGGGCAGGAAAGCTTTCAACCTCAAGCCGGCCGAGTAGGTAACCACGAGCGCGGTTTCGGTAGGTAGTCGCCGCTGGCGGCGAGTTAACGTCAATCTTCGGCAACCGCGGACAGGATCGTCTTTCCTACAGGACCGGCCGTGAGACGTATCCGCACGCGTGTGCCGATTTTGCACTCGCTTTGCAGCAGCACGATCGCTATAGGACCGGCGTCGAGCTTCACGGACGCGATGGCCAGCGGGAGCCGCGGCGCGTAGCGCTCATCCATCGACCGGTGAAGACGGGTGCATGCCAGAAGCATGCCGCCGGGCTCCACGGGACGCCGTGGGACGCGATCCGAAAGGCACTGTACGCAGACCTCGCGCACCGGATATTGCACCGTCCCGCATTCTTCGCAGACCGGTAGCTCGAATCTGGCCGCGGCGCCTGCCTCGGGACGGGTCATGCGGGCTTTCCGGAAGACAGCACTGCCGCTGCCGAACATATGCCACGGTCGTAATTCACGGTTCCGTAGCCGCTGACCACGCCAACGCTTGCCCCGGGAACCGGCCGTCCGAGCGCTTGGCCGGTCACTTGGCGCAGCGCCTCGGTGAGCCCCACGAATCCGCCGGCCGCGCCGGCCTGACCGAGCGCAAGCATGCCGCCATTGGTATTCAGCGGTAGGTCACCATCCACCGTGAGATCGCGCTCGCGCACCAGCCGCGGCGCCTCGCCTTTCTCGCAGAACCCGAGAGCTTCGAGCTGCATCATCACGACCACCGGGTAGTCGTCGTAGGCCTGGACGAACCGCATGTCGCGCGGTCCAAGCGACGCCTGGCGCCACAATGCATCGCGGTCCAGCGAGATCCCCACAGCCTCCTGCACGGGAGCCTCCGGCAAGCCGTTGTGCCGCTCAACCGCACCGGCGATTCGCGCCCAGGCAAGCCCCATGGCCGAGGCGCGCTCCTCGCTCATTACGAGGAACGCCTCGGCGCCGCAGCAACGCATGACGCAGTCGTACAAGCGCAGCGGGTCGCTGATCGGCCGCGCGGCCAAGTATTCCTCGAGCGTGAGCGGCGCCGGCAGCAGCGCCCCCGGGAAATGCGAGCCGTTTGCGCGCTGTGTCACGCACACGCGGCCGAAGTCCTCCGGGCGGGCGCCGTACTTGCGCGCGTAGTTGGACGTGATGAGAGCGAAGACGACGTTCGGACCCCCGGCCCCGTGTGGGAACGAGTGGTCGCGCGCAAACGTCGAAAAATTGGCCGAAAAGGAGCTGTCGCGGGGTGGCACGTCGCCTGCGATGCAGGCGACCACCTCGGCGTCGCCAGCCTGTACCGCGCGGGCAGCGTGGCGCAGCGCGATGACGCCGGAGGCCCCGCCCTGACGAACATCGAGGGCGAGTCGCGGCGAGAGCCCGAGGTATTCCGCGAGCGTTGCCGCCTGATCGGGCATGAGCATGTAGCTCGCCACGATGAGCCCGTCCACGTCGTGCTTGGGGAGGCCGGAGCGCCGCAATAGCTCGCGCAGCGCGCCGCCCAGGAACCAGTGGACTGTCCGAGTCGATCGCTTGGTGTAACCGAAGGTCACCGGCGTGGTGACCGCCACGCCGCTGTAGCCGGCAGGCTCGCGACGAGGGCTAGCGGCGAGGGGCATCCGCCAGCCGCGGCATGCCGATGGCCGCGAGGGCCGCGTCCGTGGGCGGGATGAAGGCACCCACGCGGCTCGGCGCGGTGCCGTTGAAGCGCCGCAGGTCCACGGCCATTTCGGCGGACTTGACGGCGACCGCGGTGCTGTCGAGCACGCAGGCGCTTCCCGCGGACAGCTTCAGGTCCGCGCCGAAAAGCAGGCTCGGCAGGCCGCCGGCCGGCAGCACGACCTCGCAGCCCTGCTCGAGCAGCAGCGCGATCTTGCGGCCATATTCCTCGGCCAGCGCTTTGGCTACCTCCGGATCCGAAAATGCCCGGACATAGTCGGCCGCCGAGGAGTCGACCGCGACGGTGGCCACGATGCGATGCTCGAGGCCATAGCGGCGGATCTGCTCGCGATGCACCGAGATGAAGAGCGAATGAATCGTCACGAGGCCGATGGTCTGCCCGAGCGTGCAAGCGTGCAGCATGGCCGACTCTCCGAGCCCGATCACCGGAATTTCCACCGCGGAGCGCGCCTCCCAGAGTCCGGTATCCTGGAAGTGGCCGAGGATGAACGCGTCGTAGCCTTCCCGCTCGGCGCGGATGGCGTTGCGAACGACCTCGACTCCGCAGCGCAGCTCGGTGATGCGGTGCTTGCGGGAGGCGGGATCCATGCCGACCACCTCGACCGAGTTCCCCTGGCGCGCTACGGCGTTCACGTGCTCCAGGAGCCGGTCGTGATAGCGGCGCGTCTCATTCTGGTCGGTGAAGCTCTGGTACCAGATGCGCAGTCCTGCGGCTCGCTGGCTCATTTGTTCCTCTTTCAAGGTATGGAGATTACCCCGGGTAGCGCCATGGGCGCGGCTGGGGCGCATGCTCGTCGATCTGCCAATGCGGCAGGGCCAGCTCGGGCGCAGCGGCGGCGAAGCGCATGCGCACGCGGCTGCCGATCCCCACTTGCGCGACGAGCTCGGGCGGCGCGAGCTGCCCATCGGCGGCGACCAGGTTTCCGACGACGCGCAGCGCTTCATGCGTGGTCGGGACCCCCTTCTGCGCGTCCAGCTCCACGAGGAGAACCAAGTACGGAACGAACGGCTTGAAGGCCGGCTGGATGGCATGGTGCACCTCGAAGTACGAGTGCACCGCGCCGCGGCCGCCGACCGGCGCCCATTCGAACTCGCCCTGGGCGCACCAAGGACACGCGCTGCCCGGCGGATAGCGCAGCAGCCCGCAGGCGCGGCACTTCTGCAGCCGGAAGTCGCCTGCTGCGCAGTACCTGAAGTACTCGGCGTGGTGGCCCTCGAGCGGGTTCAGCTCGAGCCGCATGCCGAGGTATTCGGCCTGGATGCTCATGTCATGCACGGGCGAGTACCAGGGCGGAACCCGTCCCCGGATAAGCCCACCCCAGATTCGCAGCCACGTCGGCCCTTTTCACTTGCCGGCATCCGCCTTCGTCGTAATCGTAGGTATGCCGCCGCCGTCCGTCCTCCCCCAGGGGGCACGTGTCGTCGGCGTCATGGCGCAGCTGCCGCACGTTCTCTATGACAAGGCTCATGCCGTGCGTGTATCCCTCGCAGAGCAGCCCGCCGCTGGTATTGCTCGGCCTCCTGCCGCCGAGGCGCGTGGTACCGTTGCTGACGTAGCGCCCGCCTTCGCCTTTGGGGCAGAAGCCGTAATCCTCGAAGAGCAGGAGCGAGGTGAAGGTGAAGGCGTCGTAGGAACCGGTGAGATCGACCTCTTCGGGAGACAGGCCGGCGTTCGACCAAAGGAGCTCTCGCGCGTAGGCGCCCGCCGTGGTCGTGATCGGCCCATGCTGGTAGTGCATGTCGAGCCTCGGCTTGTTGCAGCGGCCGACGACCGACTTCACGAGCACGGGCACGTGGCGCAGATGGCGCGCGCGCTCGGCCCTCGTGACCACGATCGCGGTGCCGTTGTCGCTCTCGACGCAGCAGTCGAGCAGGTGCAGCGGCGTGCAGATCATGCGGCTCGACAGAATTTCGTCCACCGTCACCCGCTTGCGGTACAGCGCTTTCGGATTGTTCGAAGCGTGTTCCGAATGCACGACCCTGACCATCGCCGCCTGCTCCGGGCGCGTGCCGAATTCGTACATGTGGCGCATGAACGTGAAGGCGAATTGATGCCCGGCCGACTGCATGCCATAGGCGCGCGTGTGCAGCATGTCGTCGGCAATCGGCGCGACGGCGCGCGCTCCGGTTCCTCCGGGGCGCACCTGCGAATAGCCATTCATCGCCCGGTAAATCACCACCACCTTGCACATGCCCGCCTCGATCGCGCCCATCGCCATGCCTACGAGCGCTTCCGTCGACGAGCCGCCCCCCTGCACATCCATGTAGAAGTTCGGCCGGATGCCGAGGTCGCCGGCCACCGCGGGCGTAAACGTGGAGTCTCCCTGCACCCAGAAATACGACATGACGCCGTCCACGTCCGATGGCGAGAGCCCGGCGTCGGCGATCGCGTTGCGGATGGCGAGCGTGGCCAAGGCCCGCGTGCTCATGCCGGAGCCGCGCCGGTATGGCGTCTCGCCCACGCCGACAATGGCGTACCTGTCGCGCAAGTGCCGTCTCATAGCGTCCGCGCAGCGGGCTCGCCCGCAAGACGCGCCTCCAGCTCCTGACGGCGCACCTTGCCGCTCACGCTGCGCGGCAAGTCTGCGCTCGAGACGAAGCGCACTTCCTTGGGCACCTTGTAGCGCGCTATGCGTCCACGGCAGGCCTCGATCAGCTGCTCGCCCGTCACGCATCCTGCGGCCGCCACCACGAAAGCCACGGGCACTTCGCCCCATGCCGCGTCGGCGCGCCTTACGACCACTGCCTCCTTCACGCCGGGCTGCGCGAGCAGGACGCGTTCGATCTCGGCCGGATAGATGTTCTCGCCGCCAGACTTGATGAGGTACGTCCGCCGGTCGACGTAGTCGAAGCTGCCGTCAGCGTTGCGCACGAAGACATCGCCGGTGGCAAACCAGCCGTCCTTCAGCGCCGGGGACTTGGCCCCCCAGTAGCCGCTGAATAGTCCGGGGCCCCGGACCTCGAGCTCCCCGGGGAGGCCGTCGCCGGCGATCTCGTTCCCCTGCTCGTCCGCCAGCCGCACGTCGCAAAGCGAGCTCTGCCGCTTCGACAGCCGCTGCGGCGCCTCGCCGACGGGGATCATCGAGCGGCTCAGGATGCTGCCACCCTCGGTCGAGCCGAAGGTGCTCGGATACGGCGCGTTCAGCAGGCGCGTAAGCTCGGCGATCATCTCGCGCGGCACGAGGTCCGGCATGACGCCGCAGTACCGCACGCTGCGAGGATGCACCGCACGCAGCTCGGCGATCAGGCGCTCCGTCGTCCCCGGCATGACATGGAGCCAGCCGAGCTGCTCGGTGGCGACCAGCCGCGCGAGCGCCGGCGCGTCGAAGCCGTCGACGACGATCACCGTGCCGCCGCGCATGAGCGTGCCGAGGACGAAATCCGTCGCACCCATGTGGAACATGGGCGTCCAGGCGACGAACGCATCATCCTCGGTCGTGGGGCGATCTATGGCGTGCGTCCATGTCCGCGCGATGATCGCCCGGTGGCTGATGACGGCGGCCTTGGGAAGGCCGGTCGTGCCGCTCGTATACAGGATGATCAGGCCGTCCTCCGCCTCGCCCACCGGCGGCACTGCCTTTGCGCAGAGCAGCCCCTCGTATTCATCGCCGAAGCACACGGTCCAAGGGCAGCGATGCTCGATGCGCCGGGCGACCGGCGCGTAGCGTTCGGAAACGAAAAGCACGCTGGGCTCGACGAGGCGCAGGCAGTGCGCGAGCTCGGGATCGGCCTGCCGCCAGTTCTGGCACGCGGCGATGGCGCCCAGGTGCGCGGCCGCAAGCTCCACCTCGGCGTATTCCGCCCGGTTCTCGGAAAGGACCGCCATCCGATCGCCTCGCCGTACGCCCTGAGCGGCTAGTGCAGCGGCCAGACGTTCCACCCGCTGCCCAAGCTGGGCATAGGTACGGGCCCGCCCGCCCTCCCGAATGGCCACGCGCTCCGGGCGCGCGTACACCTGCGCGCGGAAGAGGGCTGTCACGGTCTGGAAGATCATGAGCGCTTCTTCAGCCCGCGCAGGTCATGACAGGCCGCGTCGGTCAGCGACTGCTCCGCGAGCGCCCGCAGCTCGCCGCGCAGGATCTTCTGCGTCGGCGTCACGGGGAGCCGGTCGACGAACGAGATCCACCCCGGCGCCTTGTAATAGGCGATCTCGGCCAGCGCCCAGCGCACGATGGCCTCGGCCGTCGCGCTCGAGGGCTTTTCTGCTGCATCGGCCGCGACGATGAAGGCCAGCACCTCCTCGCCGCGCAGTTCGTCCCGTACGGCCGTGACCGCAGCCTGCGCCACCGCTGGGTGGCGGAGCAGGACCGTCTCCACCTCCAGGGCGGAAATGTTCTCGCCGCCGCGGCGGATGACATTCTTCTTGCGATCGACGAAGTGCAAGCTCCCATCCTTCCCGCGCCGCACCATGTCCCCGCTGTGCCACCAGCCGCCGGCCCAGCCGGCGGCAGTGGCTGCCTCGTCCTTGAGGTATCCCGAGAAGAAGCCCTGTCGCGGATCCGGGCCAGCCCGGCGCACGAGCAGCTCGCCCGGTTCTCCCGACAGGACGTCGCGCCCCTGCTCGTCCGCCAGTCGCACCTCGACCTGCGCATCCGGCCTGCCGAAGCAGCGCGTACCGACGTGCCGCGGCTCGCGGTCGGCGCTGATCACGCCGCCGGCGCCGGTTTCCGTCATGGCCCAGCCCTCGATCAGAGGGAAACCGAATCGCGTCTCGAAGGCAGCGTGATGCTCGGGCTCGACGTTGGCGCCGGAACCGTAGCGCACGCAGTGCGCCCGCTCCTCGGGAACCGGGGGCAGCCTGAGCAGGATGGCCGGCATGACGCCGAGATAGTGCACGCCGGTCGCGCGCGTGGCCGACACGTCGCTCCACCACGTGCGTGGATGGAAGCGATCGAGCTGGATGACGCATCCGCCGGAGACGACCATGCCCATGGTCGAGCCGGCCATCGCGTTCATGTGGAAAAGCGGCAGCGGCGTCAGCACGCGCGCCTTGCCCGGCTCGACCACCACGTGACCGCCTCGGTTCGCGTAGCGGGCGCCGGCGCGGACGTAGTAATCGTTCGAAAGCATGCACCCCTTCGGCTTTCCGGTAGTGCCCGACGTATAGAGAAGAGCGCACTCGGCCGCCCGGCCGGGCTGGCCGGCCAGCTCCCGCCCTGCGGACAGGCGCGGCAGCCCGCCTTTCGCGACCGCAGCCTCCTCGACGACCGGGATGCGAAGCCCGGAAGACTGCAGCGCGGATTCGACCTGCGCCAGGCGCTCGCGCACCACCACGGCGGCGACGGCCTCGCTGTGCGCCAGCAGATACGCGGTTTCGCTCGCCCGGTAGTCGGGGTTGATCGGCACGACGCTCACGCCCAGGGCGTTCAGCGCGAACCAGTGGAAGAAGAACGCGGGCCGGTTTTCCAAGAGCAGCGCCACGCGCGCCCCGAAGGCGAGGCCAGAGTTCGCATACGCCCGCTCGAGCAGTCGCATTTCGCGAAGCGCCTGGGCGTAGGTGTAAGAGAGCGGCCCTTCCGCGTAGGACGCGCATGCGGAGGCCGGGACGACCACGAACGGGAGTTCCGGGCAGCGTGCCGCGGTGTCCGAAAACACCGCGGACACCGTACCGGGCAGCGCGTCCGCGTCGAGGGCGGCGCGGCGCAAGCCTGCGGCGATCAAGCGCTCAGTTCGCCTTCGCGCCCGAAACGCGGACGATCTCGCGCCAGCGGGGGATCTCGGTCTTCAGCAGCGCCGTGAGCTCGGCGGGCGTGCCCGGGAACACCTCGTAGCCGCGGTCGGTGAAGCGCTTCTGCACTTCGTCCGAGGCGAGCGCCCGCGCCAGCTCCTTGTGCACCCGCGCCTGTACGGCTTGCGGCATTCCCGCGGGGCCTACCAGCGCTGTCCAGACGAACACCTCGAGCTCCGGATAGCCGGCCTCGGCGACCGTCGGCACGTTCGGATAGTCGCGCAGGCGCTTCTTGGAGGTCGCGGCGAGCGGCTTCAGCCTGCCGTCCTTGATGAGCGGTGTCAGCGCATCGGTGGCGTCGATGGCGAAGTTGATGCGCCCCGCCACGAGGTCGAGCAGCGCCGGACGCATGCCCTTGTAGGGCACGTGCACCATATCGACGCCCGCCTGCTTCTTCAGCATTTCACCGGCCAGGTGAATCGTCGACCCTACGCCCGGGGAGCCGAAGGTCAGCTTGCCCGGATTACGCTTGGCGTGCGCCACGAGATCCTGCAGGCTGTTGACCGGCAGGTCGGGGTGCGCGACGAACAGCATGTGAAACCCGGCCACGGTACCGATCGGCGTGAACGACGTAAGAGAGTCGTACGGCAGGTTTTCGTACAGGCTGGGCGCGATGGCGAGGCCGCTGGAATAGCCGAAGAGCAGCGTGTAGCCGTCGGGCGCGGCCCTGGCGACCGCTGCCGAGCCGAGCGTGCTGCCGGCGCCGCCGATGTTCTCGATGATGACCTGCTGGCCGACCCCCTCGGACATCGACTTCGCGAGCACGCGCGCGAGCAGCTCGGAGGTCCCTCCCGGCACGAACGGCACGACGATCTTCACTGGCTTGCTCGGATAAGCGTCCTGCGCCGCCGTTGTCAGGGCAAAGAGCGACAGGAACAGCGCGATGGCGATGCGAGCGATCTTCATGACGGCTGTCCTCCTCCTACGGTTGTGAATGGTGGGCTTTCGGCAGCTGGGCGGCGTACTCCCGCCGCACCTTCGCCGGATCCTGTTGCAGCATGCGCGTGACGTACTCCGCGCGCGCGCCGAACGGGGCTTCCTCCGCGCCGCGCTCGACCGCGTCGCACAGGGCGCGCGCGGCGGCCTGCGGCGATTCCTTCGGCACGCCCTGCAGGTCTCGTGTCATGTCGGTGTCGACCGCCGAGGGAAGAAATGCGAGCACCGCGGTGCGCTGCGCCGCGAGCTCGGCCCGGATGCAGTCGGTAAGGTGCAGCGCGGCGGCCTTCGAAGCGCAGTACGAGCCCATCGCCGGCAGCGCCACCCGGGCGGTGATGGTGAGCACGTTGGCGATCATGCCGCCGCCGTTGCGCCCGAGCACCGGCGCGAACGCCCGGCACATGGCCGCCGTGCCGAAATAGTTGACCTCGATCTCGGCGCGCGCGCCGGCGAGGTCGGCCGCCGCGACGAGCCCGCGGTTCGTGTTGACCCCGGCGTTGTTGACGAGCAGCGACACGTCGGCGCAGCGCGCCGCCGCGCGGCCGACGGCTGCGGCATCGGTGACGTCGAGCGGCACGGCCTCGGCGGCGGGCGGCAGCGCCTGGGCGGACGAGGGATCGCGCATCGCCGCGTAGACGCGCCGCGCGCCGCGCGCGCACAGCTCCTCGACGATGCGCCTGCCGATGCCGCGGTTGGCTCCCGTCACCAGCGCCACGCAGCCCGCGATGTTCATGCCGCTCCCTCCGCGACCACCCTGTTGACGAGCGTGCCGACGCCGCTCACCTCGACCTCCACGCGGTCGCCGGGCTTCATGAAGACAGGGGGCTTGCGCCGCAGGCCGACGCCGCCGGGCGTGCCGGTGACGATGACGTCGCCCGGCTGCAGGGTGGTGAAGGCCGAGATGAAGCTGATGAGGTTCGCAATCGGGAAGATCATCATGTCGGTCGTCGCGCGCTGCATCTCCTGGCCGTTGAGCCGCGTGACCAGCGTCATCACGGAATCCGCAGGCAGCTCGTCGCAAAGCGCAACCCAAGGCCCGAAGCCGCCGGTGCACGGGAAATTCTTGCCCGAGGTCCACTGAGAAGTGGCGAGCTGCACGTCGCGCGCCGAGCCGTCGTTGTAGCAGGCGTAGCCGGCGACGTGCTGCAGCGCGGTCGCGGTAGGAATCCTCCGCCCCGCCTTGCCGATGACCAGCGCCACCTCGCCTTCGTAGTCGAACTGCTGCGTCTCGGCCGGGATCACGAGGCTGCTCAGATGGCCGGTCTGCGATTCGGGCAGCCGGATAAAGAGCGCCGGATCAGCAGTCTTGGGCCGGTTGCCCTCGACGCGATGCTCCTCGTAGTTGAGCCCCGCGCAGACGATACGGCGCGGGTTCGGCACCACGGGCAGGAAGCCCACCTCGGAAAGCGCGAAGTCGGCCGTGGCGCCTTTCGCCGCCCGGCGCGCCGCCTCGAGGCCTTCGCCTTCGAGCAGCGCGCGCAGGTCCGGGTACCGCGCGCCAATGCGGCACCCGAGGTCGACGATGCGCCCGGCCTCGACCATGCCGTAGCTCGTGCCCTGTCGGGTGGCGTAGCTTGCGATTTTCACGCAGACGAGCAGCCGACGTGCGCCTCGGCGGTGATTTCGAGCAGGATCTCCGGCGATGCAAGCCCGGCCACCTGCACCAGGGTCGAGGTCGGGAAGTCGCCCTTGAAGAACTCGCGCCGCGCCTTCCACACCAGCTTGTTGTCGGCCATGTTGGTCACATAGATGACGATCTTGACGACGTCGTCCATCTTGCCGCCCGCGGCCTCGATGCAGTGCCGGATCTTGGTGAAGATCACCTTCGCCTGCTCGTAGGCGTCCTTGCCCTGGATGGTCTTCAGGTCGTTCGCCCGCGAGGTGAACCCGGAGATGTAGACCATGTCGCCAACCCGCAGGCAGTTGGACCAGTGCCCCTCCGGGTACTCCGCGACCTCGGGGGCGATGAACCTCTGCTTCTTGTGCGCCATGCGATGCTCTCCTCTCAGTGGGTTTGTGATTGTTCCGCCTGCCGGGCCGCGCGGATCGCCTGCCACACGCGGTGAGGCGTCGCGGGCATGTCGATGTCCGCCACGCCCAGCGGGCGCAGGGCATCGAGGATCGCCGAGATCACCGCGGGCGGGGCGCCGACCGTGCCGGTCTCGGCACCGCCCTTGACGCCGAGCAGGTTCCCTTTGGTCGGCACGTTGCGCGTGCCGAGCAGAATCGATCGTGGCAGATCGTGCGCGCGCGGCATGGCGTAGTCCATGAAGGAGCCGGTGAGAAGCTGCCCGTCCGCGTCGTACACGACCTGCTCGTTCAGCGCCTGCCCGACGCCTTGAGCGATGCCGCCGTGGATCTGCCCCTCGAGGAGCAGCGGGTTGATCACCACGCCGAAGTCGTCGACCGCGCACAGCCGGTCGAGGCCTACGACACCGGTATCCGGATCCACCTCGACCTCGACGACGTAGCAGCCGTTGGGATAGTTCTGCGGGTTGGCAGTCCAGTACCCGACCCCTTCGAGACCGGACGCCACTTCCGCGGGCAGCTTGTTGCCGTACGCGTAGCTGGCTTTCGCCACGTCGCGCAAGGACACGCCGCGATCGGTGCCCGCGATCTTGAAGCTGCCGCGCTCGAAGACCAGGTCCTTCTCCCCCGCCTCCAGCAGGTGCGCGGCGACGCGCTTGCCGCGCCGGATCACCTGGTCGGCGGCGAGCCGGAGCGCCGAGCCGCCGACGGTCATGGTGCGGGAGCCGAAGCTGCCCCGCCCATAGGACACCTTGTCCGTATCGCCTTGCACCACGCGCACGTCGCCGACCGGCACGCCAAGCCAGTCCGCGAGCATCTGCGCGTATACCGTTTCGTGCCCCTGTCCGTAGGAAAACGTGCCGGCCAGCACCGACACGCCGCCGGTGGCGTCGAAGCGGATCTCCATGCGGTCGGCCACCGTCGCGCAGACCTCGATATAAAGGGCGACCCCGCGTCCGCGCAGCAGGCCCCGTTGCGCGGATGCCTTGCGACGCGCGTCGAAGCCCTGCCAATCGGCGAGCGCAAGCGCCTTGTCGAGGAGCGGCTCGAACTCGCCGCAATCGTACGTCTCGCCGATCGCCGTGCGGTACGGCATCTTCGATGGAGAGATGAGATTGCGCCGGCGCAGCTCGACCGGATCCACGGAAAGTTCGCGCGCCGCCTGGTCGAGCGCGCGCTCGACCAGGAAGGTCGACTCCGGCCTGCCTGCCCCGCGATAGGTAGTCAGGGTGCGGCTGTGCGTAAGCACGCCATGCACACGGACGTGCATCGCAGGAATGTCGTAGACGCCGGACAGCATGCGCGAGCCCACGAGCGGGGGATGCGCGCCGGAAGGACCGACCTGGCAGCCGAGGTTGTGCCAGCTCGAGACGCGAAAGCCGAGGATGCGGCCTTCGCCGTCGAAGGCCATCTCCGCCTCGGCGAGCTGGTCGCGGCCGTTGAAATCCGAGAGGAACGCCTCGCTGCGGTCGCTCACCCACTTTACCGGGCGCGCGAGCCTGCGCGCGGCCCATACGACGAGCGCCTCCTCCGGATAGAGGCCGCCCTTGGTTCCGAAGCCGCCGCCCACGTCGCCTGCGACAACATGGATGCGGTGGGCCGGCACACGCAGCACGTGCTCGGCGAGCAGCTGGCGGATGCGATGGGGATTAGCCGTCGACGTGACGAGGCGGAAGCGCTGTTCGCCCGCATCGTAGTCACCGATCGCCGCGCGAGGCTCGAGCGGGTTTCCCGCCACGCGCTGGTTGTACACGCGCACGCGGGTCACGTGGCGGGCCGCGCTGAATGCCGCATCGGTGCGCGCCAGGTCGCCGAGCTCGTGCACGAAGCAGAGATTGTCCGGCCGCTCCGGCCATACCGCGGGCGCGGCCGGCGCGATCGCGGCCTGCACAGTGGGTGCCGCCGGCAAGGGCTCGTAGTCGGCGTTGACGAGCTCGGCGGCATCGAGCGCCTGGGCGTGCGTTTCGGCGACGACCAGCGCCACCGCATGCCCGACGCAGAGCACCCGGTCAAGCTGCAATGCCGGGAACGGCGTGCGGAACCACTTGCCGTTCATTACGGTGGGCGGAATGCTGACGCAGGGAATCGGGCCGAGCCCGTCGGCTTGCCAGTCCTCACCGGTGAGGACTGCCAGCACGCCTGGCGCCTGCCGTGCCGCCGAGACGTCGAGGCTGCGGATGCGCGCGTGCGCCAGGGGGGAGCGCACGACGACTGCGCGTGCGGCGCCGGGAAAGCGCCGGTTGTCCGCATAGGACGCGCGGCCGCACAGCATGCGCGCGTCTTCCAGCCGGCGCAGCGGCTCCCCTACTCGCGTCACTCGAAAAACTCGCGCGGCGGGTTCATTCCCCACTGCGTGGTCTGGTCCGCCGTGCCGGCGAACTTGCCGGGCTTGAACTCGTGGTTGACGACGTCGCCGTCGGTGTAGTGCTCGACGCGGAACCCGAAGGGGTCGCGCCAGTAGTCGAAGATCTGGCTGCCGAGGAGATGGCGACCGACGCCGCAGTCGAGCTTGTAGCCGCGCTCGGCGAGGTAGTCGTGCGCCCCCATGATGGCGTCCACGTCCTGCACCTCGAAGGAGCAATGGTGCACGCCGGCCTCCTTCGCCTGCACGATGAGCATCGAATGGTGGTCGACCAGCTCGGCGCCCCGCTCGCAGCGCAGGAACGTGCCGACAATCGTGCCCTCCTCACCCGGCGCGCAGATATAGTCCGCCGGCAGCAGCCCGAAGCGGTCCTGGAACCATTTCACCGAGCGGTCGTGGTCGCTGACGCGCAGGACGAAGTGGCCGAGGCGCAGTACCGGGCAGGGCTCGCGCTTCGGACGAAGCGACACATTGCGCCTTTCCTTGCGTACCGCGGCGTTGAAGGGATTGGGGCCGCGGAAGGGCAGCGGCACTGCGTCCCGCATGCCCCATACCGCGTCGATCTGCACGCCGTCGGGCGTCGTCATGCGCACGCGCTCGCCGCCTCCCGGGCCGGGCAAGGGCTCGATCTTCGATGACCCCGGCATTGCGGCGAGCGCCTGCAGATCTTCCCGCGAGGACATGCGCAATGCACCGCCGACGAACCGGTTATCGCGGCCGGCGCGCGTGACGTGCACGTAGGGCGCAGGGCCCGTGCCGCGCATGTACAGCGCGTCGTCCCGGCGCTCAGCCCGCGCAAGGCCGAAGTCGCGCAGGAACGACTCCATCCGGTCGAGATCCGTGACCTGGTACACGACGTATGCGACGTCAACCGCTTTTGGCATGCCATACCTCCGTTCAGACTGTGCCGGTCGCGCCGCCCGAGACGGTGACGATTTCACCGGTCATGTACGACGCCTCGTCCGATGCCGCGAAGGCGATCGCCGCGGCGAGCTCCGCGGGCGAGCCCAGGCGCCTCATCGGCATGTCGTCCAGGTCGAACGCCTGAGTTTCATTGCGCCAGGCCGCTTCCTGCTCGGTCGCCGGCGGCGGCCCCCGCGGGATGGTGCGTTGTCCGACGTCGATGCCGCCGGGCGCCACGCAGTTCACGCGGATGTTGTGGCGCACGAGCTCGAGCGCGAGGCAGACGGTGAGCGCGTGCACCCCGCCCTTGGACGCGGAGTAAGGGACCCGGTTAATGGCGCGAGTGGCCACCGAGCCGACGTTGACGATGACCCCTGCCTTTCGCTCGATCATGTAGGGGATCACCGCGCGGCAGCTCCAAAGCGTCGGCCACAGCGTACGGCGCACCTCCTTCTCGATCTCGTCGATCGCGTACTCGTGGTAGGGCTTGGCCCAGATGGTGCCGCCGACGTTGTGAACCGATACGTCGATGCGGCCATGCGCGGCGTGCGCCTCCTTCATGAGCCGCTCCGCACCTTCCCACGTCTCCAGGTCGGCGATTACGAGGCGGCATTGCGCGCCCAATGCCCGCACCTCGTCGCGGACCTTCTCGCCCTCGCTCTGCGCCCGGTCGCCCATGACCACGCTTGCGCCTTCGGCCGCGAGCCGCAGCGCCGTGGCGCGCCCCAGGCCCTGCGCGGCGCCGGTGACGACGGCCACCTTGCCTTCGAAGCGTCGGCAGCCGGCCTTCACAACGGCATGGCGAGCAGGCCGGGGATGGCGAAGCTGTCGACCACCACCTTCTTCTCGCAGAACAGAAGCCGGCCGTCGACGAGCCTCGCCTTGTCGGCGTAGCGGCCCACGCTGAAAAGCTGGGAGCGTCCTTCGAGGTCGGTCTGGTACACCGCGTAGCTCGCGCGCAGCTCCCACGCTTGCCCCGCCGCCTTCACGCGCACCCGGCCGATCAGGTGCCGGTCGTAGTGCGGGTTGAACTTGGTCGCGCCGCGCAGCGCGGCGATGCGGTCGCGAATCATGTTCTTGTTCGTGCACAGCACCATCGCGGCCGGCAGGCCCTGCTCGACGTTCTCGCGCGACAGCACCTGGTAAGTCGCATCCTCGGTGAAGAGCTCGAGCCATTCCTCGAGGCGGCCGTCGTCGATGCGCTCCGCGTACTCGCTCATCAGCTCTGCCGCGGCCTCGGCCATATCCTGGCTCATCGCACGGCGCCTTCCGGCTCGATGCCCATGAGCTCCGCGTAGTAGGACCAGAAGCCGCGGCAGGCGATGTCGTTCACGTGGTAATCGACCTCGGCGATCGGCCCGCGCTCTCCCATCTCGATGATCGCGCACGCGGCGCGGTCGCCGGCCGATGCCCGGTGCACGATCTCGATCGCCTCGGCGTCCTCCATGGAGATGAGGCCGGCGGCGCCGACCATGTTCGCCTGCAGCAGCCGGTGCTGCGTCATCTCCCGGGAGTCATCGGTATAGCCGAACAGCGTCCAGAACAGCTCGAACTCGTCCTTGCCCCGCGTGCGCACCTGGCGGGTGGCGAGGCTGTTGTCGATCTGGTGCACGATCAGGTTGGGAAACACGCCGCAGATGGCGAGGCTCACCCCGTCGGCCCACTCGGGGTGGTACTTCAGGATCGACGGATCCTGCAGCTTCAGCTTGCTCTCGTGGACGCGGTTCGTCTTGAACAGCTCGCTGAACTCCCGGTCGTCGTCCGTGCCCGTCTTCGACCAGGCGATCATGTGCCGGTGGCGCGCGTCCATCTTGAGGCCGCCGACGTGGGTGAAGCGGTTGATGCCGAAAGTCGACATGAACTCGTGCAGCAGGCTCGCGTGGTACATGTCGCGCGGGTTCTCGAGGTAAAGCTTCCAGTTGCCGCGGATGCGCTGGCGCTGGTAGCCGAGCACGCGGATCGGCCGGTTGAATATCCGCTCGAGGTGCTGCGCCACCGCCGGGCCGAGGTACGCCTGCAGCGGCTCGGCATCCTCGCGGAAGCTGGCGAAGATCACGCCGGCGTGGGTCTCGACGCGCAGGCGCTGCAGGCCGTTCTCGGCGAGCTTGAAGTCCGGGCCCATGCCGCCCTTGCCCTTCAGCCCCTGGCGGAACGGCAGCCCGCGTAGAGAGCCGTCGAGGTTGTAACACCAACGGTGGTAGATGCAGACGTGGTCGCGCGCGTTGCCGCGCGCTTCCCGCCGCACGATGGCGCCGCGGTGCGCGCAGCGGTTGACCATCGCGTGGATGCGGCCGGTCTGGCCGCGGTTCACGATGACCGGCGTGTCACCGATGTAGGTAGTGCGGAAGTCCCCGACTTCCGGGATCTCGGCCTCGAGGCCGACGCAGGACCACGCCGGGCCCTTGAAGATGCGCTCCTGCTCCTGCTCGTAGAGAGCGGCGTCGTGATACAGCCAGAGCGGAACGCGCGAATAATCGTTGCGCGGCCAGAGCACGCCCGGGCGCGCCTCGCCGGCTCGCGGTTCATCGTGTTTCATCGGGTCTCCTCGCTCGGGCGCAGCTTAGTCGATCCTTCCTAAAAATGGCAACAGATATTTCAAGAGATATAATGTTAGTATCAAGGCCTTACAAAAACATATCAGCAGCTATATTATTAGCCAATGACCGCCGACGTCGCCACTCAGGGCCGTGAACCAGGCAGCGAGGGCCTGGAGGTCAGTCCGCGCAGCTCGCTGTCCGACGACGTTTACAACGCCCTCAAGTGGCGCATCCTCACCCTCGAGCTCCGGCCCGGGGGGCTCTTCCGCGAAGAGGACCTGTGCAAGCTGCTGGGATACGGGCGCTCCCCGGTCCACCAGGCCGTGCATCGCCTCAAGTACGACGGGCTGGTCGACATCATTCCGCGCAAGGGCGTGATCGTGCGCGCGTACTCGGCGCGCGAGATCAACGATCTCATCGAGGCGCGGCTGCCGATCGAGATGGAGATGGCGAGGCTCGCCGCCGCGCGGGCAACCCCGGAGAAGATCAGCCGGCTGCGCGAGCGGCTCGCGCAAGGGCCCGAGCTCCTCGCGCGCGGGGACCGCGAGGGCCTGATGGTGCTCGACCGGGCGTTCCACCGCGGCGTCGCCGAGTGCACCGGAAACCAGGTCCTGATCGACGTGCTGGAGCAGCTCCATCAGCGCTCGATGATCCTCTGGTTCGTGTCCGTTTCCTCGGACGGCCGCCAGTACGACATCGTGCAGGAGGAGCACGAGCAGATCCTCGATTGCATCGCCTCGGGCGACGGCGAGGCCGCCGCGCAGTCCATGCGCCGGCACCTTGAGCCCTTCCTGAGGCGCTAGGTCAACGTCAGCAAAGGAGGAAGAAACATGACAGTCCTTATTCGATCTGCGCTTGGCGCTGCAGCAATGTTCTTGGCTGCCACTTCATCGGCACAGGAGGCAACGCTCAAGTTCCATTTCTTCAATCCGGCGGCCACGCCGGTCGTCCAGAAGGTGCTTAAACCTTGGGCGGACGCCGTCATGGCGAACTCGGGCGGCCGCGTCAAGGTAGAGATGTATCCATCGATGGGCTTGGGAGGCCGGCCGCCGGAACTCGTCAATCAAGTGCGTGACGGCGTCGTCGACCTCACGTTCACGCTGCCCACGCTTACGCCTGGACGGTTCCCGGTGAGTGAGGTGTTCGAGCTGCCTTTCATCAACGCCGACGCGCTGACGATGGCAAGGGCCCTGCAGGACTTCCACGCTCGGCACCTGCGCGATGGGGAGTACCGAGACTTCCATATGCTGGCGATGTCGGGCTCGGCTGGCAACGCCATCCATTCCAGGCGGCCTGTCCGCACCCTGGAGGACTTGAAGGGGATGAAAATACGCACGAACGGATCGGGCGGCGTACTCTTCCTTGAGTCGATCGGCGCGATCCCGGTCACGATGGGGATCACCGAACTTTCCTCGGCGCTTTCGAAGGGCGTCGTCGATGCTGCCATCCTCCCCTTTGAGATTCTTCCTGCGTTCAAGCTGCATGAGCTCGCCGAACACCATCTGACACTCGAGGGCGGGCGCCGATTCAACTCGACGGTGTTCAGCTTCCTTATGAACAAGCGCCGCTACGAGGCGCTGTCCCCCGAACTCAAGAAGGTCATCGACGCGAACTCCGGCGTCACCCTAGCCGAGAAGGTGGCCCGCAACTGGGACGAGTTCGAGCTGACCGGCGAGCAGGCGGTTCGCACCCGCGGCAACAAGGTCGTCGCGCTCTCGAAAGCCGACAGTGAGCGCATGGAAAAAATGGCGCAGAAGGCCGTGGACCGCTGGATCGTGGAGGTCAAGGGCCGCGGTATCGACGGCGAGCGCATGGTGAGGGACGCGCGCGCGGCGATCGCCAAGCATCGCGCCAAGTGACCCTTGGCTGAAGAGGCCACCCCGCCGGCCGGGGCAGCCGCCCGCGTCCTGCACGCGGTGGTAATGGCATGGGCGACGATCGGCGGCCTTGTGCTGATCGGTATCGCCCTTTTAACGACGGCGAACGCAGTGCTCGGCACGGCTTTCGGAGTGCACATTTCCGGCGAGTTCGAAATGGCGGAACTCGGTGTGGCGATGGTCGTGTTCACGTTCATGCCGCTCGCCCAGCTGCGCCGCGGCTACGTGATCGTCGACCTTTTCACTCAGCGGGCTGCGCCACGAACACGGGCCGCGCTCGATGCCGCGGCTGGCCTGGTCTTCGCTTTGTGCATGGCCTTGATAACTTGGCGCATGTTCTTGGGCGGTATCGACATCGCTGAAACCGGGGAGCGTACCGCGGTGCTGCAGATCCGCTACTGGTGGGCTTTCGCGGTGGCGGTGCCGAGCCTAGCGCTCCTTGTCGCGGCGTGCCTGCACACGATGTGGAGCGATTTGCGCAGGCTGAAGGCGTGAGCCCCATCGCCCTCGCCGCGGTGGCGTTCGCCGCGCTCATGCTCCTTCTCGCCGCGCGGGTGCCGCTCGCCGTCGCCATGCTCATCGTCGGCATGGTTGGGCTCGGCGTCGTGGCCGGCGTGCCGCAGACGCTCGCCATCCTCAAGACGCAGATGTTCTACCAGTTCCTGAACTACGATCTCTCCGTCATCCCCATGTTCCTGCTGATGGGGGGATTCGCGATGCACGCCGGATTTTCCCAGTCGCTGTTCCGCTGCGCGAACGCCTTCCTTGGCCACCACCGCGGCGGCATCGCTATGGCCACCATCGGCGCCTGCGCGGGCTTCGGCGCAGTGTGTGGCAGCTCGCTCGCCACCGCGGCGACCATGACCCAGGTGGCGCTGCCCGAGCTGCGCAGGCACGGCTACTCGGGGGCGCTCGCGAGCGGCACGCTCGCGGCTGGCGGCACGCTCGGCATTCTGATTCCGCCGTCGCTCGTGCTGGTCGTCTGCGCCATCCTGCTCGAGACCGGCATCCAGACGCTCTTCCAGGCCGGGATGCTGCCGGGCCTCCTCGCCGCCGTGGGCTACGTGCTCGCCATCATGGTCTACGTGCGCCTCGATCCGCGCGCCGGGCCGCGGGGCGCGCGCACCGCGTGGGCGGCGCGGCTGCGCGCGCTCATCGAGATCTGGCCGGTGGCGCTGATCTTCTTCCTCGTCATCGGTGGGATCTACTTCGGCTGGTTCACGCCCACCCAGGCGGCTTCCGTCGGCGCGGTCCTCACGGGCGGCTGGGCGCTAGGCCGCGGCCTGCGCTGGCGCGGCTTCCTCGACAGCGTGCTCGAGACGGCGTCGGCCACCGCCATGATCTACATGATCCTGTTCGGCGCCGGCGTGCTGGTCTCGTTCCTGGGCTTTACCCGGCTGCCGAGCCAACTCGGCGCCACCATTGCGGAACTCGGGCTGCCGCCGATGCTCGTCCTGCTCATCATGCTCGGCATCTTCCTGGTGCTCGGCTGCGTGATGGAGAGCCTGTCGATGATCGTGCTGCTCGTGCCGATCTTCTGGCCGATCCTGCAGGCGCACGACTTCGGCATGCCGCAGGAGGACCTCAAGGTCTGGTTCTCCATCCTCGCGCTGGTCGTGGTCGAGTTCGGTATGATTACGCCGCCGATCGGCCTGAACGTTTTCGTCATCAACGCGCTGGCGAAGGACATCCCGATGTCGCAGACCTTCCGCGGCGTCGTGCCGTTTCTGATCAGCGACCTGTTGCGTCTGGCGATGCTGGTGGGCTTTCCGCTCATCACGCTCGCGCTGCCGCAGCTCCTCCGGCGCTGATGTTCAACCGTTGCGATACTGAGGAGAGGCAAAATGGACGAGAGCAAGATCCACATCCGGACGCCGATGGGCGAAGTGCTGGTGCGCAAGGCCGATCTCGATCCGGCGAAATGGATGCACTTCCCGAAGACCGGCCTGCGCGTCTACACGCTCTGGGTGCACCCGGACTCGGGCGCCTCGATTGCGCTGCTCGATTTTCCCGAAGGCGCTGGCGTTCCGGAGAAGCATACGCATGCGTCGAACCAGTTCATGTACTGCCTGGAAGGCGAGTACGAGTACACCGACTCGAGGATCGTCTTGAAGCCGGGCGACTTCTACATGAATCCCAAGGACAATCCGCACGGCCCGACGCGGGCGCGCAAGCGCAGCCTGCTGCTGGAGCTCTACGACGGGCCGCACTACTACGAGGCCCCCAGCTACCACACCAAGGAAACGATCGGCAAGGTGGTCGACCGCGCGACGGGGAAGGAAATCAAGTAGCGTCCTTGCGCGTCAGCGCATGAAGCCCGGCAGCCACAGGGCGATCGCCGGGACGAGCACGATCAGGACCAGGCAAGCGAGGTTGGCGAAGACGAACGGCATGACCGCGCCGAATATGCGCCACATCGATACGCCGGGCAGCAGGGCGCCGACGACGAACACGTTGATGCCCACCGGCGGCGTGATGAGCCCGAGCTCCACCACGATGGCGACAATGATGCCGAACCAGATGGGGTCCAGCTGCAGCCCGACCACGATCGGGAAGAACACCGGTATGGTGAGGAAGATCATCGCCAGGCTGTCGAAGATGCAGCCGAGCACGATGTAGATCAAGCACATCGCCGCGATGACGGCGAGTGGCGGCACGGCGAGCGAGCGGATCCACTCGACCATGAAGGCCGTCAGGCCGGCAATGGTGAGGAAGTTGTTGAACGCGAGCGCCCCGCAGCCCACGAGCAGCAGCGCAGCGGTGAGGTGCGCCGCCTCGACCAGCGCGTCGCGCACGGCGGGAATGCTGGCGCGGCCGCGTGCGAGCATGAAGCCGAAGGCCCCGGCCGCGCCCATGCCCCCCGCCTCCGTCGGCGTGAAGAGGCCGAAGTACATTCCGCCCAGCACGAGGGCGAAAAGCGCGATGACTGCCCAGATGCTTTTCAGCGCGCGCAGCCTTTCGACAAGCGGCAGCGGCTCGGCGCGGCGCCCGCGCGCCGGGTTGGCGAGCACCATGGCCCATGCGGTCGCCATGTACAACAGCATGAGCAGCACGCCGGGGCCAATGCCGGCGATGAACAGCTTCGCGATGTCGGTCTCGGTCAAGATACCGTAGATGACCAGCGGGACGCTGGGCGGAATGAGGATGCCGAGCGTTCCTCCGGCGGCCACGACGGCGCCGGCGAAGCTCTCGTCGTAGCCGTAGCGTTTCATCTGCGGCAGCGATACCTTGGCCATGGTCGCCGCGGTCGCGATCGAGCTGCCGCAGACCGCGGCGAACGCCCCGCAAGCGCCGAGCGAGGCCTGTGCGAGGCCGCCGCGCAGGTGGCCGAGCCACGCCCGCGCGGCGGCGAACAGTTCGTCCGAGAGCCCGGCCCGGTGGATGAACGTCCCCATGAGCAGGAAAAGAGGGATCACCGAGAAGCCGTAGCTCATCGACAGGTCGAGCACCTGCTGGCTGGTCATCGCGAAGGCGGCCTCCCAGCCCCGTACCCACGCGAAGCCCGCCGTGCCTACGATCAGCATGCCCACCGCGAGCGGCACGCCGAGGAAGCAGAGCGCGAAGAGGACTACGAAGCCGGTCGCCGCGAGCGCCATTGACCTGCCTCGACCAGCGCTTTGCCCAGGAAGGCGACGGCGGTCACCGCCGACAGGACGGCCGCGGCATAGGCGGCCGGGGCGACCGGGACGAGCAGATAGCCAATGACGTCGCGGTGCAGGGCGAGCATCTGCGCATAGCGCCACAGGAACCACGCCATCACCGCCATGGTGGTCCCTGCCAGGACGTCGACGAAGGCCATCCGCAGCGCGTTTGCGCGCGAATCGAACAGGCCGTCGACGAGCGAGATGCTGATATGGCCGCCGCGCGCGGTGACCACCGGCAGGGCGACGAAGATCATCAGCACGAGCAGGTACTGCGTGGTCTCCGCGCTGCCCGGCAGGGGCCGATTCAGCACGTAGCGCCCCAGCACGTCGAGGAACGTGACCGCCATCATGACGAACAGCAGCGCGGCCGCGACGAGCTCGCCGAGCCGCTGCGCGGCGCCGAGCGCGCGCCGGACGGCCAAGCTACTTCGCCCCGGCCAGCCGGGTCTGCTCCGCGCGATAGAAGTCGATGGCGGCCTTCCCGTTCACGCCCCGCTTGTTCGCCTCCGCGATCCAGTCGTCCGTCATGAAGGCGAAGGCCTTCCTCAGCGCCTCGGCGTACGCCGGCGGCCCGTCCAGGTACTTGACGCCCTGCTCGCGCAGCCTGCTGTCGTTCTCGGCGGCAACACGGTCGAGCTCCGCCATGCGGCGCGCGAAATTCTCGCCGCCAGCGCGCTCGAGCGCGGCCTTGAGCTTCGGGTCCAGGCCGTTCCACTTCTTGTCGTTGAGCACGAGCGCGAAGGAACCTGCGGTGCCGACGGTCTGCTTCATGCGCACGACGTACTTGGTATAGCGGGCCAAGTTGAAGCTGACCACGTCGAGCGGCGTGGCCGCGGCGTAGGCGTCCACCGAGCCCTTGGAGACGAGCTCGAAGTACCGGAACGCCGGCCCGGCGACGATGCCGGTGGTCACGGCGCCGTAGGCCCGCGCGATCATACCCGGCGTGGCGGCGATCTTCGCCGACTTGAGCTGCTCGATCGACAGGATCGGCGTATCGGTGACGCCGTAGAAGTCCTGCGGCGGGAAGACGAGCAGGCCGATCATCTTGGTCGGCTTGTACTCGTCCGCGGGGCGGAAGAACTTCTCGTCGGTGCGCCACAGCGCGATCGACATCGCCTCCGAGGTGGTAGCGAGCCCGGGCACCTCGCTCACCAGCGGCAGGTGCAAGCGGTTGGGCAGCAGGCCGGAGTACTGCGCCGAAAGGTCGGCGATGCCCTTCGCCACCATGTCGAGCTGCCCCGGCGGGGGCGCCAAGCTGCTCGGGGCGAACTCGATGACCAGCGCACCGTTCGTGCTCTTCTCGAGGTCGCGCGCCCAGGGTAGCAACACGCGCGCATAGAGCGCGTGCCCTTGGGGAAAGAAAGTGCTCAGGAGCAGCTTGGTCTGCGCAGATGCGGGCACGGTCCAGGCGGCGAGAGCCAGGGCGAGAGCTGCCAGTCTCATGGATTCACCTCTTGGTTATAACGCTTACGTCCGAAGGATTAACGAGATCGGGCGCCTTCCAGCCGTCTAGGTCGTAGTCTGCCATGCACTTGTCGACGAAGGCTTTCATCGCGTTGAGGTCGCCGCTGGCCTGCGCGTCCCACAGGTTGCAGAGGCGCGTGATGTCGTTCGAGCCGAGGTAGTTGATCTCATAGAGCTCGTGTCGGCCGCCGAACTCCGTTCCGATGGCGTCCCACAGGAGCTTCATTGTTTTCACGCGCTCCACAGCGTCGATGCCTCCGGTGCCGCGCAGATACTTGTCCAGATAGGCGCGCAGCTCGGGCACTTTGAAGTCCGACACGTGGGAGTTCAGGTAAACCAGCCCGCTCGCCACGTTCGCCTCGATAATGTTCTTGATGGAGGGATAAGCGATCTGCGAGACAACCCGGTAAGCCGTAGCGAATCGGGGATCGGGCTGCACCATGCCCTTCCACGAAACCTCGCTCTTCGCCATGGCATCGGACAAACCCCAGAACGTGTTGCGCCATGCGATGACCTCGCCAAAGCGCGACTGGATACCGTGGAAGCCCGCGGCGCCCGTGATGTCGAGCGCCTTGGCGAGCAGGCCGCAGATAAAATCGAGCTTCACCGCAAGGCGCGTGCAGCCGTGCAGGGCGGCGCGGTCGTTGAACCCCGAGCCCGGCGCGAACTTGTTCGCCAGGTCGACGTTGCCGTGCATGAACACGTCCTCCCAGGGCACGAACACCTTGTCGAGGACGAGGATCGCGTCGTTCTCATCCATGCGAGACGACAGCGGATAGTCGAAGGGGCTGCCGACCACAGCGGCGCGGTACTCGTTCGACATGCGCGAGATCAGCTTCAGGCCCGGCGCGCCGGTCGGCAACATGAACACCGGGGCGTACTTCGGGTCCTTGATCGGCACCTGCGCGACGTGGGCCACGAACGTAAAGTGCGTGAGCGCCGACCCGGTGGCGACAACCTTGGCGCCGCTCACGACGATTCCGGCATCGGTCTCCTTATCCACGTGCACGTAGACGTCCGAGGTGTCGGCGCTCGGCAGATGGCGGTCTACGGGCGGGTGCATGATGGCGTGGTTGACGAACCAGGTACGCTCCTGCGCCTTGCGGTACCAGCGGAGGGCGGCCTCTTCGTGGCCGGCGTAGAACTTCGCGTTCGCCCCGAGCGTCGCCAGGAAGGCGCCCTTGTAGTCGGGCGAGCGTCCGATCCAGCCGTAGCCGATGCGCTGCCACGCGGCGATCGCGTCGCGGGAGGCGAGCTGCTCGACGGCGTTCTTCGGCGCGAGGAAGAAAGGGTGCGTGAAGCCGCCGCACTCGTTCGGCGCAGTCAGCACCGCCTGCATCGCCGGGTCGTGCAGGGCGTCGTACATGCGGGCGATCATGCGCGCCGAGTTGCGGAAGGCCGGGTGGTCGACGATCTTCCTTACCCGCTCACCATAGATCCACACCTCGCGCCCGTCGTCCAGGCTTTCCAGGAACTCCTTCCCGGTGAACGGTATGGCCGCGGACTTGGCCGCCGCCGTCGACTTCTGCTTGGTTGCCAGCTCGGGTGCCATGCGTTCTCCTCCTGATTCGCTATGCCGCTGCGCTTGCAATCGTGGCCCGCCCGTTACCCGGGCCCCAGACGCCGATCGGAACGTTGTTGCGATGATGGTCCTCGGTGCGCCGCTCGACGCTCGCGTAATCCACCGTCGCGCGGCGCTTCAAGCCCATTTGCCATTCCAGGAGCCGGTCCCGCATCTCGCGGCGCACGTGCTCGTGGCCCGCATCATCGCCGAGGTCCACGAGCTCCGACGGATCGTTGTGGAGGTCGAACAGCTGCGGCCTTAACCCCTGGTAGTGGACGTACTTCCAGCGCGCCGTGCGCGCCATCCAGGCGTAGCACTCGCCCGGCGCGCGTTCGAGCTCCCGGCGCGCGTCGCGGAACGCGTAGTCGAGCTCGCTGAACACGCACTCGCGCCATTCGCGCCCGGCCGTGCCCCGCAGCACCGGCAGCAGCGAGCGGCCTTCCAGCAGATGCTCCGGCGCGTCTATTCCGAGCGCCTCGAGGCAGGTGGGCAGCACGTCGACCGCCTCGGTCAAGCGCGACTCGACCCGCCCGCGCGTGGGGTCCGCCGCTGCCTCCGGGTCGTAGAGGATCAGCGGGATGCGCACCGCCTGCTCGTAGAAGAGCTCCTTTTCGCCCAGACCGTGGTCGCCGAGGTGGTCGCCGTGGTCGGCAGTGAAGATGATGAGCGTGTCGCGCATTCGGCCGAGCTGCTCCATCTCGTCGAGCAGATGGCCGAGATGGTCGTCGATCTGCCTCACCAGGCCCATATAGGTCGGGCGCACGTGGCGCACGACTTCCTCGCGCCCGTAGCTCCAGCAGTCCTCGTGTGCACGCCGGTAGGCGGAGAGGACCGGATGCGGGTTTTCGCTGCGCGGGTCGGCGCGCACGATCGGGCCGCAGTCGGCGCCCCGGTACATCGAGTGGTAGGGAGCCGGCGCCATGAGCGGCCAATGCGGCTTGATATAGGAAAGATGCAGCACCCAAGGCTGCTCGCCTTGCGCGCGGATGAATTCGAGCGCGCGCTGCGTCATGTAGGCAGTCTCCGAGTGCTCCTCGCGCACCAGCGCGGGAAGGTGGGCGTGGCGCAGCCACCATCCGCTCACCTTCCTGCCCGACTCGTCGAGCGCCGCAACGACGTAATCGTTCCAGGGGTCGGCGCTCGCGTAGCCATGCGCGCGCAGGTAGTCCCCGTAGCCGCTTTCGTTGCCGGGCGGCGCGTGGCCGTCGTACCGGTCGAGCTCGTCGAAGCCGCCCTCGAGGAGCAGCCGACCCGGGTTGGAGTCGGGGTCGACGCCGAAGCGCTTCAACCCCATTGTGTCCGGAATGACGTGCGTCTTCCCCGCGAGCGTGGCGCGCATCCCCGCGGCGCGCAGGTGGTCCCCCAGCGTGATCTGACCCACCGGAAATGGCACATGGTTCCAGGTGGTGCCGTGGCTTGCGACGTAGCGCCCGGTGTAGAAGGACATGCGCGAGGGCACGCAGACCGCCGACTGCGCGTAGGCGCGTTCGAAGCGCACCCCGCGCGCCGCGAGGCCGTCGATGGCGCGGGTCTTCAGGAGCGGATGGCCGTAGCAGGACAGGTAGTCGGCGCGCAACTGGTCGCACATCACGAACAGCACGTTCCTGCACCGTCGCTCGGCTCGCACTGGATCCTCCTCCGGCACCCGGGCGATCATCCGCTGCCCCTCCTTAACTGTCTAATGAATAAAATAAGGGGAGATATGAGAAAACGGTTAACGGGTCGAGTCACGCGATGATGCGATTTGACGCGCGCGTCGGCGCCAACCTCAAGCCCCGGCACTTGCAGCTGCTGGTCTGCCTCGACGACTTCCGCAGCCTTGTCAAGGTCGCCGACTACTTCCATATCACCCAGCCCGCTGTCTCCAAAGCACTCGCCGACCTCGAGCGCATGCTGGAAGTGCGGCTGTTCGAGCGCACGGGCCGGGGGCTGGAACCGACCATCTATGGTCAATGCATGATCCGTCATGCCCGCGGCCTGCTCTCCAACCTTCAGCAGGCGCGCGAGGAGCTCATATCTCTGCGAAACGGCGACTCTGGCCGTGTGGCAGTGGGCGTGCTGCCTGCGTCGGCGCCGGTGCTCATTCCGAAGGCAATCGCGACACTAAAATTGGACGCTCCGTACACCACCGTGCTGCTGCACGAGGGGCCTTTGGCCGCTTTGCTGCCCGAATTGCAGGTTGGCAACCTCGACCTCATCGTCGGCACCATCCCGCCTGCTCGCTTGGCAGGAGGTCTCGCCACCGAAGTCCTCTACCACGAGGATCCGATCGTGCTGGTCGCCGGCGCTCATCACCCGCTGCTGTGCCGGCGCAAGCTCCGATGGGAGGACCTTGTCGGCTTCCCTTGGATCATTCCACCGCCCGGCGCATCGATGCGCGAGCCTTTTGAGCGCGCGCTGGCGGAGCGTGGGTTGCCCTTACCGGCGAATCGGGTAGAGTCCGTCGCGTTGATTTCCAACAAGACCATCCTCCTGGAGACCTTAGCGATCGGGTTCTTTTCGAAGCGCATCGCCGAGCATTACGGAGAGTTGGGGCTGGTTGCCATGCTGCCGCTCGAACTGCCTAACCTGGTCGGGCCCATCGGAGCAATGTGGATTCGGAACAAACCACAGCTCCCTGCCGTGAAACGTTTGCTCAGCTCCCTCAAGAAGGTCGCCGCCGCGGATGCCTAGACGGCTGGCATGACTGACGGATTTGTTTCAGCGATCCAACTAAGCGAAGTCGTGGACCAGGCGCCCACTATCGATACACATGCGCATGTGTTCCTCAGCGGCGTACTAGGCCACTGCGGCGAGGCCGGGCCGGAACTGACGATAGACAACGGGGTACAAACATTCCGTGCGGGCAGCTACACAATTCGCCATGTACGGTTTCGCGACTCTCCAATGTCCGATCCGGAAAAGCGACTTGCATTGATGGATCGCATGGGAATCGACATGCAGCTTCTGTCGCCTTATCCGATTCTCTATTTCTATGACCAACCCGAGTCGGTCGCCCTAACTTTCTGCCGACGCCATAACGACGAGATGGCCGCCCTCGTGGAGCGTTTTCCCAAGAGGCTTCGGGGCTTGGCAACCTTGCCTATGCAGGCACCCGCTAGGGCGCGTGATGAGCTAAGGCGCGCCGTAGAGGAGAAAGGTCTCGTAGGCGCTTACGTCGGGCGGTCGTTCCAGGGGCGAGAACTATCGGATGAAGGTTACGGTGCGCTCTGGCGGGAGTTTGAGCGGCTCGGCATACCGGTGGTGGTGCATCCCGGCCCCCTGGATGCCGGTGGACGCACCAGCAAAGGTAAATGGGATTTGGATTTGATCCTAGGTTTTGCCGTCGACGAAACATTCGCCATAGCAGAGCTTGTTTTCGGCGGTGTACTTGACTGCCATCCTGCGCTGGTGGCCGTTATTCCTCAGGGAGGTGGCTTCGCTCCGTTCGTACGCGCGCGTTTCGAGGCGGGCCTTGCTAAGCGCCCTTGGGGCGCAAACCTACTCCATCGGCCGTTTCACGACGTGTGGAATCAACTCGTTTTCGATAGCCTAGTCGGTGATCAAGCCACGCTGGAGTATCTCGTGCGGGCCCACGGAAGCGACCGGATAGTCCTGGGCACCAATTTCGCGGCTTGGGACCACGACGACGGCATCGTGGACCAGCTCCGAACGCTACCTATTCCGGCAGAGCAGTGTGCCGCTATTCTAGGTAGTAACGCCCGCAGGATTTTCAGGCTCTAGCCTGACTGCGGATAACCGCAGCAGCCTCCCGAAGACAGGTTACTGCCAGTTGTGAAGTGGGAGAGAGCCGCCGATCCCGAATCCACATGGCGCCGACCGGACCGACGGAGGAGCCGAGTTCTACATTAAGGACAGCCAAGACCTTTTGCTCCGCGTAGAACTCGGCAATGTGCCTGGAAAAGAAGCCAAGGGTATCTGTCTGCTGGATCAGCGTCTTGTTTGCGACGATGGAACCGGACTCGACGTAGTTCTGTGTCATGGATAGCCGGTGTTTTGCCAAGAGCTGCTTGAACGAATCTCCGACCGAAGTTCCACTCGGCGGGATGATCCACGGGTACTCCAAGAGGCGCGTTAACGGCAATCGCGAGCGGCGGGTCAGGGGGTGTGCGACGCGCGATACGACGACTAGCGCATCGTTGTCGTAAAGCATCTCTACGACAAGGCCCGAGGCAAACCTCGACGAAGGCACTGTGCCGACGATAAGGTCGAGCTTTCCTTGGTGCAGGTCCGGTATTAGTGCATCAATGGTGCCGTCTCGCAGGAGTACCGTACTAAGAGGTGCCCGCTCCTTTAGTTTCGCGATGGCGAGCGGCGCGAGCAATGGGGCGGCGGCCGGTAAGACCCCCAGGGCGGTACTGCCCAAAGAGCCATCCTTCAGCGCACGCAGCTCGAGGGTTGCTTTTCCAAGTTGCGCCAACACTGCTTGCGCGTGACGAATCATGCATTCGCCGTAAATCGTAGGCGTCACACCTCGCGGACCGCGCGTGAACAGCTCCGCCCCAAGCTCCCGCTCGATATCGTGCAACGACTTGGAGACGGCGGGCGGCGTGACGTTCAGCCGCTCGGCTACGCGCGCCAAGTTCCGGTGCTCGTCCAGGGCGACGAGAAGCTGAAGATGCCGGTGGTTCACTGGCTTAACTATTAGTTTAATACAGGCGTCGCAGAATTCACTGGCAGTTCATGCCTGAAAGCGCCACCATCCGCGCCCGGAGGAGGCTTTCGTGAACCCTAGCTCAAGCGCCCGAAAGTGGGGCCAGCCGCCGCGCCTGCCGACCACGCATTATCTCGACAATCGGATCTATTCCGATGCGCAGATATTCGCCGCCGAGAAGGCGAAGATCTTCGCGGCCGGCTGGAAGCTCGTCTGCCACGAAAGCGAGCTGCGTGCGAGCGGCGACTACAAGGTCTCCTCCGTTGCCGGGAAGTCGATCGTTACCGTGCGCGGCAAGGACGGCGTCCTCCGCTCGTTCTTCAACGCCTGCGCACACCGGGGCGCAGAGCTGGTGCGCGACCTGCGCGGAAACCTCGCCAACGGCTTCCGTTGCTTCTATCACCTTTGGTCCTATGACCTCGAGGGCCACAACACCTTCATGACACGGCCCGAGGGCTACAAGAACGTAAGGCAGGAGGACTACGGTCTGCGGCCGGTGCGCACAGAGTGCCTGCTCGGTCTCGTATTCGTCTCGCTGAACGACGAGGTCGACCCCCTGCAGGCCTATTTGGGCGGCGTCATCGATCACCTCCAGGAACATCTGGCACCGCAGGAATTCGAGTTGTTCCATCATCACTCCGCTGTCGTTGGCGCCAACTGGAAACTCTGGAACGACAACAACACCGAGGTCTATCACGAGTTTCTGCACGTCCTGAACCGCAAGACTGGCCTGGTGCAGCCCGGCTTTCATGACAGGACTTGGCAGCTCTATCGCAACGGCCACGGCACGTGCGGCCAGACCCCGATTCGGTACGAAGCTGTGGGGCTCGCCGGGCGCGCGGAGAACATGCTTCCCGGCATGCGGCCAAACGGCATCATCGCCATTGCCATCTTTCCGGACGTGCTGGTCCTCATTCGCGGCACGGTGATGCGCATCGACATGATGACGCCGCTTGCCCCGGATCGAACGCTCGTCGAGTGGCGCGGGCTGGGGCTGAAGGGCGATTCGGCGGAAGTCCGCGCCATGCGCCTCGAGCACCACAACCAGGTCTGGGGTCCGGCGGGACGCAATCTCGCCGAGGACATCGCGGCGGTCGAGTCCCAGCAGCGCAACACAGCGAGCGGTGCTGCCGCCTATAGCGTAATCGCGCGCGAGGAAGAAATGAGGCCGCAGGACGATTGCAATCTGCGTGCGTACTACCAGGAATGGAGCCGCCGCGTTGGCCGCTGGCCGCACGACATCGATGCCCGACGGGACGAGGAAGGCGAATCGGGCACCTTAACCAGGGCAGCGCATGGCTGAGCTGCGCTGGGAGGCACATGAGCGCATACGCGCGCTCATAAATCGCTCGGGCCGGCTACTGGATAGCGGGTGCTACGACGAGTTCGTCGGCTTGTTCGCCGCGCAGGGGCAGTATGCGATGGACGCCACCAGCGCGGAAATCGGCAAACCGATGACCTGGCTGGCTCTCGATCGCGCCGGGCTGCAGGCGCTGTTCAAAGAGTACCCCGAGCATGTTCGCGACTTGGCGAGCCGTTTGCACCTCGTCAGCCCAGAATACGTGCACGCCGACGAGGAAACGGCAACGGCGTTCTCGACCTTCGCCGTGTTCCGGACCGAGCTGAACGGCGAGTCTGCGCTATATGCGATCGGCCGCTACGAGGATGAGTTCGTCTTCGAAGGCACAGATTGGAAACTCAAGCGCCGCCGCGTCCTGCTCGACACTCGGCGTTTCGTTACCCCGACCCCCCTACCTTTATAGCCTGGAGATCCATGACCATGGCCTCATCGCTTGCTGCCCCCACTACCGCCAAATCCGGCATCAGCGTCACCCCGACAGGCGGTTATTTCGGCGCGGAAATCGGAAGCGTGGACCTTTGCGGGCCGCTCGCACCCGATCAAGTGGCTGCGATTGCGGACGCGCTCGCGAGATTCGAGGTCCTGGTGTTCCGGGAACAGGATATCAACCTGGACGAGCTGACGCGCTTCGGCGAGCACTTCGGCGAGCTATCGGTGCATCCGTTTTCGTTCAATCGGGAAGACAAGCCGAAGGTCATGCTCCTGGACAATTCGCCCGACAACCCGCCTCAGCTCACCGACCGCTGGCATTCCGACGAGACGTTCCGCAGGGAACCACCCTTGGGGACGATCTTGAGCGCGAAAGTCGTGCCCCCGCACGGGGGCGACACCGTCTTTGCCAGCATGACGGCCGCCTACAGGGGACTCAGCGAGCGCATGCAAAGGTATCTGCATGGATTGGAGGCAGTGCACGACTTCAAGCCGTTCCGCCTTCTGTTTTCGGAAACACCTGAGGCGCGGCAGAAGCTGCGCGAGCTGGAAGATCAGTATCCCAACCCCTCGCATCCTGTCGTGAGGGTGCATCCCGTGTCGGGAAAGCGCATCATCTTCGTAAATCCGCAGTTCACGATCCGAATCAAGGGCATCAGCGAGGAGGAGAACGATGCAGTCCTGGCCCTCCTCTACAGCTTGGCCCGCATTCCCGAATATCAGCTGCGGGTGCGCTGGCAGCCCGGCACGGTCGTTTTCTGGGATAACCGATCCACGCAGCACTATGCACCGCACGATTACTATCCGCACAAGAGATCCATGGAGCGCATTACCATCCGCGGCGATGCGCCGATAGGTGTCCAAGGCGAATACACGCCACAGCAGGAAGGCGATGAGGCGCGCTGGCTCAGGATGCGCGCGGAAGCCTCCAAGCAATTCAAGCATCCTTCGCGACTGTACTGAGGAGATACGTCATGAAAAGCCTGATCGCGATTCTCCTGCTCGCCGTCGCGCCCGGCCTGGCGCATGCGCAAGGGGCAAGCGAAGATTTCCCATCGAGACCGATCCGCCTCATCGTGCCCTTCTCCGCGGGCGGCGTCATCGACATCGTCGCCCGTCTGGTAGCGCCCAAGCTGCAGGAACGGCTCGGCCAGCCAGTGATCGTGGAGAACCGGCCCGGAGCGGGGGGCAAGATTGCCGCGGAAGCGGTGGCCCAAGCGCCAGCGGACGGACACGTCCTGCTGGTGGGGGGCACGAGCTACACCATCAATCCTAGTCTGCGACCCCAGTTGGCGGTCGACATACTGAACACGCTGGCGCCAGCGTGCCTGCTGAACGAGCAGCAGTACGTGCTCATCTCCGGTCCCGCGGCGCGCGCCCGGACGCTGGAAGAACTCGTTGCGCTCGCCAAGGCGAGACCCGGTTCCTTATCCGGCGGCATATCGGGCGCTGGCACCATGGCGCATCTGGCCACGGAGCTTTTCAAGACCAGCGCGCAAATAGACTTCGTCGGAGTCACGTACAAGGGCAGCGGCCAGATGATCAACGATCTGCTGGGCGGGCAGATCGCCTTCGCGCTCGACCCGATTGCCTCGCATATCAGCAATATTCAGAGTGGGAAGGTACGCCCCCTCGCGGTGGCTGGCCGGGTACGGTCGCCTTTGCTGCCGGAAGTTCCGACTTTCCTTGAGCGCAAGCTTCCGGTCGAAGCGAGTGGTTGGGTAGGTCTCTTTGCGCCGCATGGCACCCCGGTGAAGACCCTGCGGCGCATCAGCGATGCGGCGCGCTGGGCGACATCACTGCCGGACATCAAGGAGAGGTTCGTCGCGGCAGGCGTCGAACCGTCTTCAAGTACTCCTGAGGAGTTCGCCCGTCATGTCAAGTCGGAAATCGAGAAGTGGGGACGCATCATCCGCGAAAGAGGCATCACTATCAATTGAGCTCGGTGCAGTGGTCTAGAATCACGGTCGGTTGTACTACCCGCTCGAGATCTACCAAAAGGTACGGCACTAAGCCTCGATACCACCATAAGCGCCGGCTGGAGCGTCTCCGGCGATGACGAGCACCTCCTCCTCGGCGAGAAGGATCTCGCGCGCTGGCTCAGCGCGCAGTTCCGGATGTATCCCGGCTGCGAGGCGGTGACCTGCCGGGAAGTGACGCGGCTCGACAAGCCCGACGCCGAAGGCTGCAACTGGCCTCGCACGCTCTTTCTCGACTCCGCCGGCGCCTCGCCCGAGGACTACGTGCCGGCCTATGCCGCGATCGTCGAAGAGGGCCGCAAGGCGTTCAACCTCAAGCCGGAGGAGTTGAGCGATACTCCTGCCCCATGGAGGAACGCAGCTATCGGCTGACCAGGGCCGGCCGGGAGGCGTGGGAAAGCGAGGACGTCGCGGTCCCCGCGGACTACCGGCGCCTGCTCTGGCTGATGGACTTCCACGGCCACGCCGGCGTGGTGCAGGGGCTGCTGCGCCACTACCCGCGCGACGTGCTCGACGAGTGGCTGGGCGAGATGGCCGAGCTCGGCCTGATCGAGACGGTGCCCGAGGACGAGCTCGCCGAAATCACGCCGCGGCCCGACAGCACCATGGCGCTCGGCAAGCTCGAGCTGAAGGAGGCGCAGCGCGCCGGCGACGCGCTCGCGCGCACCGGCGCCTACCTCGCCGCCGACCGGCTGCACAAGCGCAGCGTGCCGCAGAAGCCGCCGGCGGAGACGGTGGTCCTGATCGTCGAGGACGACCCGGACCAGCTCGCGCTCGCCGACCTGCGCGTGAGCATGGCCGGCTACAAGGTGCGCGTGGCGCGCTCGGTGCACGCCTTCCTGCAGAGCATGCTCGACGAGGGGCCGCCGGACCTCCTGCTGCTCGACATCGAGCTGCCCGACGGCGACGGCTTCGACGTGCTCGCGCGCATGCGCAAGCACCAGTCGCTCAACGCGCTGCCGATCGTGCTGCTCACCGCGAAGGGCGAGCCCGAGAACATCGGCAGGGGGCTCGTGCTCGGCGCCGACGGCTACGTCACCAAGCCCTACACGAAGAACATCCTCGCCGATGTGATCCGTCGGGTGCTAAAGCAGGACCTTTAAGGAGACTCTGGGAAAGCGCTGGGCTGTCGTCCCCGCGCAGGCGGGGACCCATGTACTTCAAAAAAATTGGCCCCGCCTTCGCGGGGGCGACTTCTTCAGACCTTCCCTAATCCGTCGGCAGGCGCTGCGGATCGTTCCACAGCGGCAGCGCGCGGTGCGCCGCGGCGTAGTCGCGCAGCAGCTCGCGGTGCCGGCCGTCGGGGTCGGCGGCCACTTCCCAGCTGCAGCCGCTGACGCGCTGCCCGCTCGCCGCGCGGCCGCGGTAGTGCTCGCCGAGCGCGCGGCGGATCTCCGCCGCCTTGCCGTAGTAGACGATGCCGCCGCCTTCCCACAGCGCGAACACGCCGCATGCGCGCGGCGCGGCGGCGATGAGCGATTCGGTGAAGGGCACGCTGCCCGAATTGATCGACATGGCTTCCTCCCTGGCGCGGGAGGAAATGCTACGCCGATGCGGCGCGCATTGTCTTGCCGCGACGCCGCACCGCCGTGGAAACCATGGCACGGCCATTGCAGATTCCCCGGGCATGCCCATCAAGCCCAACGGACACCTGTGCACCATCCGTGAGCAGATCGTCGAGGACCCGGCCACCGGCCTCATCCTGCAATTCGAGTGCGAGAACGGGCGCACGCGCCTGGTGATCGCCGGCGCGGCGCTGGCGCTGGGCAACCGCGAGATCCTCTTCGACGCCGACGGCAAGGAAGCGGCTGCGGGAACGCTGGTCGGCGAGTTCCGCCGCCCGAGCTGGCTGAAGAAGGTCTAGCCCGAGGGGTGCAGCAGCTTCGCCAGCCAGGCCTGCGCGTCGCTCGTCCCCTCGCGCTGCAGGTTCATGCAGCGGTCGCGCATGTTCCGCAGCACGTGCTCGATCATGCCGCCGCGGTGCTCCGGGGCGAGGCCGTCGAGCGCGCGCGCGAAGGCGTGCGCGAAGTGCGTCTTGTCGAGCACGCCGTGCTCGTGCAGCGTCTCGACCAGGACGATGTTGGCCGCGGCGAGGCCGGCGACGGTCTCGATCAGCGACTCGAGCTCGCCTGCGGTGGCGGGCTTCATGCGCGGCGCTCCGCCGACCCCCTGACACCCCCTGGCAGGAAACAAAAACCCCCCGCTCCCCCCGCGTAGGCGGGGGTCGCGCCCCCCTTGTCAGGGGGGCAAAGAACAAAAACGCTCATGCGTGCGCCGGCGCGGCCTTGGCCAGCGCCGCGATCAGCTCGTCGACGTTGACCGGCTTGGCGAGGTACTCGTTGGCGCCGGCCTCGAGGCACTTCTCGCGGTCGCCCATCATCGCCTTGGCGGTGACGGCGATGATCGGCAGGCTGCGGTAGCCCTCGAGCTGGCGCACGATGCGCATCGTATCCAGGCCGTCGAGGCCGGGCATCATCACGTCCATCAGCACGATGTCGACGTCGGGCGTGCGCTTGAGCAGCTCGATGCCTTCCTTGCCGCTGTCGGCGTGCAGCACGCGCATGCCGTGCGCCTCGAGCGCGCTGGTGAGCGCGAACACATTGCGGATGTCGTCGTCGACGACCAGAACCTTGCGCCCGGCGACCCCCGCCTGCGCGGGGGCAGGCTCGGCCTCGCGCGGGGGCGGCGCCCCCGCCTCGCGCGGGGGCGGCGCCGGCGGCAGCACCGGCGATCCCTCCAGCACCTCGGTCTGGCGCGGCAGGCGGCCGGGCTGGAAGGCGAGCGGCAGGTACAGGGTGAAGGTGCTGCCCTGCCCCGGCGCGCTCTGCACGCGGATCTCGCCGCCGAGCAGGCGCGCCAGCTCGCGGCTGATCGACAGGCCCAGGCCGGTGCCGCCGTACTCGCGGCTGGTGGTGCCGTCGGCCTGCTGGAACGCCTCGAAGATGAGGCGCTGCTTGCTGAGCGGGATGCCGATGCCGGTGTCGGCCACCGAGAACGACACCACCGCGTCGGCGTGGTCGAGCACCGGGTGGCCGGGGCTCCAGCCGCCCTTCGCCCGCTCCACTTTCAGCTTCACCGAGCCCTTGGTGGTGAACTTGAAGGCGTTGGAGAGCAGGTTGGTGACGATCTGCTGCAGGCGCTTCGCGTCGGTGTCGAGCGAGGCGGGCAGCGCCGGGTCGACCGATACCTGGAACTCGAGGCCCTTGTCCGCCGCCATCTGGCGGAAGGTGCGCTCGACGTAGTCGACCACGTCGCGGAAGGGCTCCTGGGTGATGTTGAGGGTCACCGTGCCCGACTCGATCTTCGCCAGGTCGAGGATGTCGTTGATCAGCGCCAGCAGCTCGGCGCCCGAGGAGTGGATGGTGCGCGCGAACTCGACCTGCTTCGGCGTCAGGTTGCCGCCGACGTTGTCGGCGAGCAGCCGCGCCAGGATCAGCAGGCTGTTGAGCGGCGTGCGCAGCTCGTGCGACATGTTGGCGAGGAACTCCGACTTGTACCGGGAAGACAGGGACAGCTGCTCGGCCTTCTCCTCCAGCGCCGCGCGCGCCTGCTCGATCTCGCGGTTCTTGAACTCGACCTGGTGCATCTGCTCGGAGAGCTGGCGCGCCTTCTCCTGCAGCTGCTCGTTGGCGGCGCGCAGCTCGTCCTGTTTGGACTTGAGCAGCGCCTCGGACTTCTGCAGGTTGAGCGCCTGCTGCTCGAGGCGGTCGTTGGTCTTCTTCAGCTCCTCCTGCTGCGCCTGCAATTCGGCCGTCAGCGACTGCGACTGGTGCAGCAGGTACTCGGTCTGCATGTTGGCGGCGATGGTGTGCAGCACCACGCCGCGCGACTCGGCGAGCTGCTCGAGGACGCGCTGGGGGATGACGCTGACCCGACTGCACGCGGCGAGCTCGATCACCGCCTTCACCTGCCCTTCGAACAGCACCGGCAGGATGACGATGTTGACCGGCGCGCCCGAGCCGAGCGAGGAGCCGATGCGGATGTAGTCCGAGGGCGCCTGGCTGAGGACGATGCGCTTCTTCTCGAACGCGCACTGCCCGACCAGGCCCTCGCCGAAGGCGATCTTGCGCGGCAGGCTCTTCGAGTGCCGCTGCGCGTACCCGGCCAGCAGCTCGAGGGTGGAGTCCCCGCTCCTGTGGTCGGCGACGTAGAACGCCGCCTGCTGGGCGTTAACCAGAGGGGTCAACTCGGACAAAATCAACCTGGAAACAGTCACGAGATCGCGGTGCCCCTGCAGCATGCGCGTGAAGCGCGCCAGGTGCGTCTTCAGCCAGTCCTGCTCGGTGTTCTTGCGCGTGGTGTCCTTCAGGTTGCGGATCATCTCGTTGATGTTGTCCTTCAACGAGGCCACTTCGCCCTGCGCCTCCACCGTGATCGAGCGCGTCAGGTCGCCCTTGGTCACCGCGGTGGCCACCTCGGCGATGGCGCGCACCTGCGCGGTGAGGTTCGCCGCGAGCCGGTTCACGTTCTCGGTGAGGTCGCGCCACAGCCCCGCGGCGCCCGGCACGCGCGCCTGGCCGCCGAGCTTGCCTTCGATGCCCACCTCGCGGGCCACATTGGTGACTTGCTCGGCAAACGTCGCCAGTGTGTCGATCATGCCGTTGATGGTGTCGGCGAGGGCGGCGATCTCGCCCTTCGCCTCCACGGTCAGCTTGCGGTCGAGGTCGCCGCTCGCCACCGCGGTGACGACGTTGGCGATGCCGCGCACCTGGCTGGTGAGGTTCGCCGCCATCGAGTTGACGTTGTCGGTGAGGTCCTTCCACACGCCGCCGACGCCCCGCACGCTGGCCTGGCCGCCGAGCTTGCCCTCGGTGCCGACCTCGCGGGCGACCCGCGTGACTTCTGCGGCGAAGGCGTTGAGCTGGTCCACCATCGTGTTGACGGTGGATTTCAGCTCCAGGACCTCGCCTTTCACGTCGACCGTGATCTTCTTGGAGAGGTCGCCCTTGGCGACCGCGGTGGTCACCTCGGCGATGTTGCGCACCTGGCCGGTAAGGTTGGCGGCCATGAAGTTCACGTTGTCGGTGAGGTCCTTCCACACGCCGGCGACGCCCACCACCTGCGCCTGGCCGCCGAGCTTGCCTTCGGTGCCGACTTCGCGGGCGACCCGCGTTACTTCTGCGGCGAAGGCGTTGAGCTGGTCCACCATGGTGTTGACGGTGAGCTTGAGCTCCAGGATCTCGCCCTTCACGTCCACCGTGATCTTCTTCGAGAGGTCGCCCTTCG
>JBQTJF010000214.1:0-8764 GCA_052387375.1 Betaproteobacteria bacterium | reverse complement strand
TTCACGCTCAACGACCTGGTGAGCTACAACGACAAGCACAACGAGGCGAACGCCGAGGAGAACAAGGACGGACACTCGCACAACCGCTCCTGGAACCACGGCGTCGAGGGGCCGACCGACGACGAGGCGATCCGCGGCCTGCGCAAGCGCCAGATGAAGAACATGCTCGGCACGCTGCTGCTCGCGCAGGGCACGCCGATGCTCACTGCCGGCGACGAGTTCGGCCGCACGCAGAAGGGCAACAACAACGCCTACTGCCAGGACAACGAGATCTCCTGGATCGACTGGAACCACGGCGACCGCGAGGAGCGGATGATCGCCTACGCCAGGGAGCTGATCGGCCTGCGCGGCAAGTACGCCATCCTGCGCCACCGGCGCTTCCTCTCGGGCGTCTTCAACGAGGCGCTCGGCGTCAAGGACGTCACCTGGATCAACGCCAACGGCTCGGAGATGGGCAACGGCGACTGGGAGGACGGGGGCACGCACTGCTTCGGCATGCTGCTCGACGGGCGCGCGCCGCCGACCGGCATCCGCCAGCTCGGCGCCGAGACCACGGCGCTGCTCATCTTCAACAGCTGGCAGGACGTGGTGAAGTTCACGCTCCCCGAGGCCCCCGGCGGCAAGGGCTGGCTGCTCGTCGCCGACACCAACATGGCGAGCCTCCCCGAGGGCTCGGGCTTCGCCTTCGGCCACGTCTACGAAGTCACCGCGCGCTCGCTGCTGGTGCTCGTCCTCGACCAGTAGTACGGTAGGTCATGGTGCAGCGGTTCGAAGCGTCGGACGTCATCGCGATGTTCCCGACGCTGGTGTGGAAGATGCAGCTCAAGGCGGCGCTGCACCAGGGGATCGACGCGAAGATCATGCGCACGCTGGAAGAGATGCGCTCCGGCCTGCCCCGGCTCGCGCCGGGCAGCGGCTGGCAGTCGGAGCGAACGCTGCACGAAAGCCAGGGCCTCGAGGATCTCCTGCCCTGCGTGACCGACGCGGTCAAGAGCGTCCTCCGGTTCCTGCGCATCGGCTACGAGGCGTTCGAGATCACCGGCTGCTGGGCCACCGTCCTGGCCAAGGGCGCCATGCACAGGGCCCACAGCCATCCGAACAACTTCCTGAGCGGCGTCTACTACGTTCGCACCCACCCGGGGGCCGACACCATCAGCTTCCACGACCCGCGAAGCCAGGCTGCCGTCATCAGGCCGCCCGTGACCGAGCTGACGGCGCAGAACACCGACCAGGTGGTGGTCAAGGTGGCGAACGGCACGCTGCTGCTTTTCCCGTCCTACCTGCAGCACTCGGTCGACGCCAGCACGAGCGAGGAGGAGAGGATCAGCGTCAGCTTCAACGTCATGTTCTCCGCCTTCACGGAGAGCCTTGGCAAGCCGCTTTGGTGAAATGGGTACGATCGTACCCATTTTCATGCTGCCGCCGGGTGCTACCAAGGCCGGCGCATTCGGGGTCAGACCCCGATCTGCGGTAATCTCGCCGGATGACGCCCGCGGCCGCGCGGGCGATGGCGCCATACAACCGCTGGATGAACGAGCGGCTGTACGAGTGCTGCGCGAAGATCCCGGACACGGAGCGCAAGCGGGACGTCGGCGCCTTCTTCAAGTCGATCCACGGCACGCTCAACCACCTGCTGCTCGGCGACAGGATCTGGATGGGGCGCTTCACCGGCAAGCCGTTCGCAGCGACGTCGCTCGCGCAGGAGCTCCATGCCGGCTTCGACGCGCTGCGCGCCGAACGCGAGGCGCTGGACGGCGCGATCATCGCTTGGCCGTGCATCCTTACTGACGAACGGCTCGCCAACGATCTGGAATACACGAGCGTGGTCAACCCCAAGCCGCGCCGCTATCCGCTCTGGTTCGCGGTGCAGCACTTCTTCAACCACCAGACGCATCATCGCGGGCAGCTGACGACGCTGCTATCGCAGCGCAGCATCGACCCCGGCGTCACCGATCTCATCTGGCTGCCCGGGTACCAGCAATAGCGAGCAGAATCCCTTTTCTTGAAGGAGGAAGAGATGCCGGCGCCCGAAGTGCTCGAGCACTTCATCTCTCGCGTCGAGTCGAACGCGCACGTCGAGGCGATCGAGGAATTCTACGCGCCCGGCGCCTCGATGCGCGAGAACCACGCGCCGCCGCGCATCGGCCGCGACAGGCTGGTCGCGCACGAGCGCAAGGTGCTCTCGCGGACGCGCTCGGTGCGCTCGCGCTGCGTGCGGCCGGTCTTCGTCAGCGGCGATCTCGTCGTCATCCGCTGGGTGTTCGACTTCGAATGGCTCGACGGCAGCCGCACGCACATCGAGGAGCTCGCCTACCAGCGCTGGGAAGGCGAGCGCATCGCCGAAGAGCAGTTCTTCTACGACCCGGAGCAGCTCGCCGCCGTATGACGCCCGGCGCGGCTAGTCCGCCTTGGCGCCGGTCAGCTTCACGATCTCGGTCCACTTCTTCGTTTCGGAGCGGATGAAGCTCGCGAACTGCTCGGGCGTGCCGCCGAGCACCTGGAAGCCTTGCGAGCCCAGGCGCTTGCGCACCTCGGGGTCGGCCATCGCCTTCTGCGTCTCGGCGGCGAGCTTGCCGAGCACTTCCTGCGGCACGCCGGCCGGGGCGAGCAGGCCGATCCACACGGTCGCGTCGAAGCGCGGGAAGCCCTGCTCGGCGACCGTGGGCACGTCGGGGGCGAGCTCGCTCCGCTTCTCGCTGGTCACGGCGATGCCCTTGAGCTTGCCGGCCTTCACGTTGGGCAGCACCGCCGGCACGATGGCGAAGGTCGCCTGGATGTTGCCCGCGAGCAGGTCCTGCACCGCCGGCGGGAAGCCGCGGTAGGGCACGTGCACGATGTCGAGCTTCGCCTGCGACTTGAGCAGCTCCATCGTCAGGTGCGAACCGCTGCCCGCGCCGACCGAGCCGTAGGAGAGCTTGCCGGGGTTCTTGCGCACGTAGTCGACGAACTCCTTCAGGCTGGCCGCCGGCACCGAGGGATGGATGGCCAGCATCTGCGCGCCCACCGCGAGCAGCGACACCGGCGCGAGGTCCTTCTCCGGGTCGTAGGGCAGGCTCTTGTAGAGCGCCTTGTTCACCGCCACCGGGCCGTTGATGCCGATCACCAGCGTGTGGCCGTCGGGCGCGGACTTGGCCGCCTCGGCGGTGCCGATGTTGCCGCCGGCGCCGGTCTTGTTCTCCACCACCACCGGCTGGCCCCACGCCTCGTGCAGCTTCTCGCCGAGGGTGCGGCCGACGATGTCGGGGGTCGAGCCGCCGGGGAAGGGGACGATCAGCTTGATCGGCTTGGAGGGATAGGCCTGCGCGTAAGCGCCGGCGGCGGACGCGGCCAGCACGGCGGCGCAGGCGAGCCTGAAAAGGGGCTTCATCGGCTTGGACTCCAAAACGGGATTCGCGAAAGGCAAAATGATACGCGTGAAAGGAAAGCTCGCCATCGTGCTCGTCGTCGCCGGCACCGCGCACGCGGAGATGCTCACCATCGCCGCCGGGACTTACCCCCTCGGCAGCGATGCGGGACGGCCGGACGAGAAGCCGGTGCACGAGGTTCGGCTCGCCGCCTTCTCCATCGATCGCCACGAGACGACCAACGCTCAGTTCGCCGCTTTCCTCGAGTCGATCATCGCGAGCCGCGCCTACGATATCCGGCTCGTCGGCGATGCGCTGCCGGGAAGGGCCGACGCGCGCGTCATCGCCGGGGCGGACGCCGCGCTGCTCATGGAGAACACGCGCGGCGCGCGTCGCAAGACGTTCATTGCGCTGAACGACGACGAATCGCGGATCGGCGTGCGCGGCGGGCGTTTTTTCGTCCAGCCCGGCTTCGAGCAGCACCCGGTGAACGAGGTGACGTGGCACGGTGCGGCCGCCTATTGCCGCTGGCGCGGCGCGCGCCTGCCAAGCGAAGCCGAGTGGGAGGCGGCGGCGCGCGGCCGGGCGGGCCGCACCTATCCCTGGGGCGAAGAGCCGCCCGATCCGCGACGCGCCGTCTTCGCGCGCCGCAGCAACGAGACCGAGCCGGTGGGCTCGCGGCCTGCCGGCGCGACGCCCGAAGGCGCGCACGACCTCGCCGGCAACGTGGCCGAGTGGACCAGCACGCTCTATCGCCCTTACCCGTATCGCGCCGACGACGGCCGCGAGCACCCCGACGCGCCCGGCGAGCGGGTCACGCGCGGCGGCGACCACGTGTTCGACTCGGAGCCGGAGCGGCTGCGCGCGGCGTTCCGTGCCGGCTTCTCGCGCGCGGTCGACGCCGGGCACCGGCACATCGGCTTTCGCTGCGCGCGCTGAGCATGGAGATCCGGCCCTTTGCCATAAGCGACGAGGCGGCGGTGATCGCGCTGTGGCAGCGCTGCCGCCTGACGCGCCCGTGGAACGACCCGCGCAAGGACATCGCGCGCAAGCCCGCAGTGCAGCCGGAGCTGTGTCTGGTGGGCGAGATCGGCGGCGCGGTGCCAACGGCGGCGCGATCGCGTTCTACCAGCGGCTCGGCTACGCGCAGGACGAGTCGGTCGCGCTCGGCAAGCGGCTGATCCCGGACGCATGAGGACGCTCTTGCTGATAGCGGCACTGGCAGCGAGTCCGGCCTTTGCGGATAGGAAGACCTGCGTCGAATCGGGCGAGAGGCTGTACGTCGAGCAGCCCGAGAACGCCGACATCCAGCGGGCGTTCAGGCACTGCCGCCCGCTCGCCGAGGCGGGCGACGCCGAGGCGCAGTACTACTTCGCCACGGTGTTCATGTTCCGCACCATCCGGCAGCCGCCGGCGAGCCCGGTGGTGGAGAAGTGGATGAAGCTCTCCGCCGAGAACGGCTACGGCAAGGCGCAGTTCTACATGGCGACGGTCTATCGCTTCGGCAACGCCGTGACCGAGCGCGACGCGCCGAAGATGCTGGACATGTACGAGAAAGCGGCGCGCAATGGCGTGCCGCCGGCGCCGCTCGAGCTCGGGCGCATCTGGCGCCGCGGCGGCCACGGCTTTCCGCCCGACGAAGCGAAGGCGATTCACTGGTACGAGTTCGCGGCGCAGAAGTACCGCTTCCGGGATGCAATGCAGGCGCTCGTCGAGCTCTACCGCGACAAGGACCCGGCGAAGGCGCGCTACTGGAGGGAGCAGATGGAGCGATGAAGAGAAGAACTCTTGCCGCAGCTACATTGTGCGTGGCGCTGTCCGCCTGTGCGGGAGGGCCGGTGGTGATCGGCGATCCAGGCCCGCCGCCGGGCCGGCCGCTGCACGTGAAGGTGCCGCCGGGGCACATGCCGCCGCCCGGGAAGTGCCGCATCTGGTACCCGGAGCTGCCGCCCGGCCGGCAGCCGCCCCCGGGGGAGTGCAGCGAGCTGCGCTATCGCGTGCCGGCGAACGCGGTGCTCGTGCAAGGCTGAGCGCTTGGCGATACGGATCGTCCGCCTCGGCGCGAAGCGGCTCCAGGGCGAGGGCCTGCGCATCGGCACGGCGCGCCGCCCGCCGCGCGGCGTGAAGAAGCGCGACTACGCGCGTCTCGACTACTACGACGCGTGGCTGCCCGAGCTTGCACCGAGCCAGAAGCTCGCGAGCTGGGCGATGTCCCGGCCGTTCACCCCGGAACGGTGGAAGAAATTCGCGCGCGACTACCGCCGCGAGATGAAGGCGCCGCAGGCCGAGCGGCTGCTCGATCTGCTCGCGCGGCTGTCGCGGCAGACGAATTTCTCGGTCGGCTGCTATTGCGAGGACGAGAGCCGCTGCCATCGCTCGATCCTGCACAAGCTGCTCGATGAGCATGGCGCCAGGCTTGCGAAGTGAAGGTACGGCAGACGCCGCCGCCATCCGCGCGCTGCATCTCGCCGCGTTCCCCACGCCGGTCGAGGCGGATCTGGTCGAGGCGCTGCGCGAGGCGGGCGCGGCGAGCATCTCGGAGGTGGCCGTCGTCGCCGGCGCGATCGTCGGCCATGTCATGCTTTCGCCGATGAGCATCGGCGGGGTCCTGGGCCTCGCTCCCATCGCGGTCGCCCCCGGCGCGCAGAAGCAGGGCATCGGTGCGATGTTGATGCGCCGCGCGCTGCAGCGCGCGCGGGAGATGGGCGCGGGCGCGGTCGTGCTGCTCGGCGAGCCGGCCTACTACCGGCGCTTCGGCTTCGCGCCGGCGCGGATATTCGGCCTGCGCTGCAAGTGGCCCGGCACCGGGGAAGCCTTCATGGCGCTCGAATTGAGGCCGGGATTCCTGAAGGGCCGCGACGGTCTCGTGTCCTACCATCCGGCGTTCGACCGCTTCGAATGAGCGCACACGAGCATCTCCCGCCCTCCGACTGGGTGCTGCGCTGGGCGCCGCTCGTCGAGCGCGGGCCGGTGCTCGACGTGGCGAGCGGCAGCGGGCGGCACGCGCGCCTGTTCGCCGCGCGCGGGCTCGAGGTCGTGGCGGTGGACCGCGAGCCGCAGCCCGTTCCCGGGGTACGCATGGTCAAGGCCAACCTGGAGGACGGCAGCCCGTGGCCGTTCGCTGGTCAACGCTTCGGCGCCATCGTCGTTACCAACTATCTGTTTCGTCCGCTGATGAGCGTGTTTGCCGACGGCCTCCTCGAAGGCGGATTGCTCATTTATGAAACGTTCATGGTCGGCAATGAGGAGTTCGGAAAGCCGTCCAATCCGGCGTTCCTGCTGCGGCCCGGGGAGCTGCTCGAGGCTTTCTCCGGCCTGACGCCGCTCGCTTTCGAGCAGGGCGTGGTGGGCAGGCCCAAGCCGGCGGCGATCCAGCGCCTGTGCGCACGACGCGGTGTAATCGATGGGGTTAGAATCCCGCCATGATTACCGGAAGCCTGGTCGCACTCGTCACCCCCATGAGGTCAGGTGAAGGGCAGGACGGCAGCCTCGACCTCGCCGGGTACCGCAAGCTCATCGACTGGCACGTGGAGGAGGGCACCGACGCGATCGTCGCCGTCGGCACCACCGGCGAGTCGCCGACGGTGAATTTCGACGAGCACAAGGAGCTGATCCGCGTCGCCGTGCAGGCCGCGCGCGGCCGCATCCCGGTGATCGCCGGCACCGGCGGCAACTCGACCGCGGAGGCGATCGAGCTCACCGCGTCGGCGAAGCAGGCGGGCGCCACCGCGTGCCTGTCGGTGGTGCCCTACTACAACAAGCCGACGCAGGAAGGGCTGTACCGGCACTTCCGCAAGATCGCCGAGACCGTCGACCTGCCGATGCTCATGTACAACGTGCCGGGGCGCACCGTCGCCGACCTGCACAACGACACGGTGCTGCGCCTCGCGCAGGTGCCGGGCATCATCGGCATCAAGGACGCGACCGCCGGCATCGAGCGCGGCAGCGACCTGATCCGCCGCGCGCCGCGCAACTTCGCCATCTACAGCGGCGACGACGCGAGCGCGCTGGCGCTGATCCTCCTCGGCGGCCACGGCTGCATCTCGGTCACCGCCAACGTCGCGCCCAGGCTCATGCACCAGATGTGCGCCGCGGCGCTGGTCGGCGACGTGAAGCGCGCGCGCGAGCTGAACCTCAGGCTGCTGCTGCTGCACCAGCGCCTGTTCGTCGAGGCGAACCCGATCCCGGTCAAGTGGGCGCTCGCCGAGATGGGCATGATCGAGGGCGGGCTGCGCCTGCCGCTGTCGCCGCTCGCGGAGAAGTTCCACCAGACGGTGCGCGAGGCGCTGCACGAGGCGGGCATCGCGCTGCCGGGGCTGCGCGTGGTGGAAGGCCGGGGGTGATGCGCAGGCTCGTGCTGGCCGGCGCCGCAGCGGTGCTCTGCGGCTGTCAGAGCGTCGGCGAGTACATGGACCGCAAGACCGACTACCGGTCGAGCGGCCCGGCGCGCACGCTGCCGCCGCTCGAGGTGCCGCCCGACCTCACGGCGCCGGCGCGCGACGGCCGCTACGTCGTCCCCGAGCAGCAGACCGCGACCTCGACCGCCACCTTCTCCGGCTACCAGGCCGAGCGCGGCCGCGAGCGCGCGCAGCCCGCCGCCGGCACGCCCGGCGTGCTGCCGACCTTCGACAGCATGAAGGTCGAGCGCGCCGGCACGCAGCGCTGGCTGGTGGTGGCGGCGACGCCGGAGCGGCTGTGGCCGCTGCTCACGTAGTTCTGGAAGGAGAACGGCTTCGCGCTCGAGCTCGAGCGCCCCGAGCTCGGCGTCATGGAGACGCAGTGGGGCGAGAACCGCGCCAAGATCCCGCTCGACCCGGTGCGCAGGATCATCGGCCGCATCGCCGACCGCGCCTACTCCACCGGCGAGCTCGACAAGTTCCGCACGCGCCTCGAGCGCTCGCCCGACGGCGCCGGCACCGAGGTCTACATCAGCCACCGCGGCGTCGCCGAAGTGCTGGAGCCGACCGCCAACCTCGGCACCACCGGCGTCGGCCCGACGGTGTGGCAGCCGCGGCCGGTCGATCCGGGCCTCGAGGCGGAGTTCCTGCAGCGCCTCATGGTCAAGCTCGGTGCGCAGGAGGACAAGGCGAAGGCGCTCGCCTCGGGCGGGCAGCCCGAGTACCGCGCCGAGATCCGCAAGGGCGTCGACGGGGCGGAGCTCCTGCAGGTCCACGAGCCCTTCGACCGCGCCTGGCGCCGCGTCGGCCTGGCGCTCGACCGCGTCGGCTTTACCGTCGAGGACCGCGACCGGCAGAAGGGCCTGTACTTCGTGCGCTACGCCGACCCGGCCAAGGCCAAGGACGAGCGCGGTTTCTTCGCGCGCATGTTCTCCTTCGGCGCCGACGCCAAGGTCAAGCCCGAGCAGTACCGCGTGCAGGTGACGCAGGCCGGCACCGCGAGCCAGGTCAACGTCCTCAACA
>JBQTJF010000213.1:0-27076 GCA_052387375.1 Betaproteobacteria bacterium | reverse complement strand
GGTTGCCATTTATCCCATTCGCAGCCGGCCCGAGATCTACACGCTGCTCGTGACGTTCGGCATCACCTTCATGATCATTGGCGCGCTCGAGTACATCTGGGGCACGGGAACCACACTCGTCAAGGTCCCGAGCGTTTTCGCCGGTACGGTGGAAATCCTGGGCAATCCCTACCCGATCTACCGCCTGGTTGCGGCCACGATCTCCCTGCTGGTGTCCGGGGCGGTATTCGCTTTCATCCAGTTCAGCGCCATCGGGCTTCAAATCCGCGCCGTGACCGACGACGCGGGAATGGCGGAGGCGATCGGGGTCAACACGAAATGGCTCCTGACGGCCGTGTTCGGCGCCGCCGCTGGACTGGCAGCATTCGCAGGAGCGCTCGGGGCCCCGATCTTTGCCGTTCATCCGGACATGGGCTCGGGCATCCTCATCGATTCCTTCCTTGCAGTCATCCTCGGGGGCTTGGGCAACCTGCCGGGCACCGCGATAGGTGCGTTGTTCGTCGCGCTTACGAAGTCCATCGGCGGCGGCTACGTCGCAGAGTGGTCGCTGGCCATCCTGTTCGTGGTGGTGGCCATCGCCCTGATCTTCCGGCCCACGGGGCTTTTCGGCCGCGGACGCGTCGCCTGACCCATGCGAAAGAACGGCGACATCGCCCGCTTGCTCCCGGTTGTCATCGCCACAGCCCTGCTCGCCGCCCTGCCCTTCATCGGCATCGGGGCGTTCACCGTAACACTCCTCACCGAGGCGTTGATCTTCGGCATCTGGGCCATGAGCCTCGACCTGCTGGTAGGCTACACGGGCCTCGTCTCCTTCGGCCACGCTGCGGCCTTCGGCCTGGCGGCCTATTCCGCTGGCTACTTTGCCCGCGAGGTGACAGGGGAGTTCTTCGTCGCGCTCGCCGTGGCCGAAGCGATCAACGGGCTGGTCGCCCTCGTGCTCGGATGCGACATCGCGCGTGTTTCGGGCATCGCCTTCGCCATCCTCACGCTGTGCATTGCCCAAGTGTTGTTCACCGTGGCCGTCATCTGGCGCTCCGTGACCAACGGCATGGACGGGATGGTCGGCGTGCCCTTGCCCGAGATATTCGGGTTCACGCTGGCCTCGGGCCCCGCGTTCTATCTGCTCACGCTCGCTTGCCTCGTGGCTGTCTATGTGGCGCTCACCCGGCTGGTCGACTCGCCGTTCGGCCGCACGCTCCAGGCCATCCGGACGAGCGAGGAACGCGCGGCGTCCATTGGCATCAACGTCCACCTGCACAAGTGGCTCGCCTTCGTGCTTTCATGGGCGGTGGCCGCGCTCGCGGGCACACTGATGGTGTTTCTCAAGGCGGGCACGACACCCATGTCGCTGCATTGGACCGAATCCGGGAACGTGCTGGTGATGACCATCTTCGGCGGTATCGGCACCTTGCTGGGGCCCATCATCGGCTCCATGGTGTTTGTCTTCGTGCGCGACGAGTTCACATCCCGGTTCCAGGCCTGGCAGTTCGTATTCGGCCTGGTGTTCGTGCTCGTCGTCCTCGCCTTCCCGTCGGGACTCATCGGCCTTCTCAACTGGGTTCAAGGACTGCGGCATCGCGTCCGCTCCGCCGCCGAGATCCCCGCCTTATTCAATCGCATGCGGAACTCGCTATGGCGAGCGCGCTTGTAGTCAAGGGCCTCTCCAGGTCCTTCAGAGCATTGAGAGCCGTGCAGAACGTGACCCTCGAGGTTGCGGCCCATCAAGTGCATTCGCTGATCGGTCCCAACGGCGCGGGCAAGACCACCGCGTTCAACTGCATTTCCGGCTTTCTGCGGCCGGATGCGGGCCAGATCTGGCTGAACGGAAAGGACGTCAACGGCTGGCCGCCGCATCGCCTGGTATCGGCCGGCATGGCGCGAACGTTCCAGATCACGAAGATATTCAGCGAGCTCAGCGTGCTCGAGAACGTAGCCCTAGCGGCCCGCTCCCGCGACGGCAGGAATCTGCAGATGTGGCGCCGCGCCCAGGGCTATGCCGGCGCCCAGAAGCAGGCGGAAGAGATCCTGGAGAGATTGGGCCTGTCAGCGCGTGCGGAGGCCGATGCGGGCCAGCTCGCTCATGGCGAGAAGCGCGTCCTCGAGATCGCCATCGCGCTCGCCCTGCGGCCCGCGGTGCTCCTGCTGGACGAGCCCACCGCTGGCATGTCGAGCGGCGAATCGGAGCACATCGCAGCGCTGATCCGAAAGCTCTCGTCGCAGGTCAGCGTGCTCCTAGTCGAGCATGACATGGAGATCGTTCTCGGCATCTCCGACGTCGTCACGGTCATGACCCAAGGGTGCATCATCGCCTCCGGCAGCCCGGCGCAGATCAGCCGGGATCCCCAGGTGCAGGCGGCCTACCTCGGCATCGCGGAGATGGAAAGCGCGTGATGGACCGAATGACAGGCGCTCAGGCGATCGTTCAGTGGCTGGAGGGGGAGCGCGTCGAGTATGTGTTCGGCATGTCGGGCCATGCTAACCTCGCCTTTCTCGACGCCCTGCACGGGTCGTCCATACGGTTTGTCTCCGTGCCGCACGAGCAGATCGCCGTGCACATGGCCGACGCCTACTATCGCGTAACCCATCGACCGGCCGTCGTTCTGACCTCGGTCGGTCCCGGATTCACCAACACCGTCACAGGGATCGCTGATGCGATGCACGATTGCTCGGCGGTGATTCTCATTGCAGGCAACGTGCCGATCGCGCATCGCGGAACCGAGGCCTATCAGGAGATCGCATTCCATCAGGATGCCTCCCAGACCGATGTTCTGAGGCCCCTCGTGAAGCGCGCTTTCCGTGTCGACGACCGGCGGCTTCTCGGCGAAATCATGGCCCGGGCCTTCAACACTGCGCTGTGCGGAGTGCCCGGACCTGTGCTCGTCGACGTTCCGATGGATGTCTTCTCGGTCGTGGAGGACTTTGGCCGCCCCAACACACCGGCGCGCAGGCCAACGAGCCAGCGGCCGGCGGCCGATGAGGCCGACGTGCGCAGAGCCGCGGAGATCCTCAGGGCCGGCCAGCGGCCCGTCATTTACGCGGGCGGCGGCGCGCTTCTCTCGGATGCCACCGACGAAGTCTTGGCCGTCGCAGAGCGGCTGGAGATCCCGGTGATAACGTCGCTGATCGCGCAGTCCATCATTCACAACGACCACCCGCTTTTTGGCGGCGTAACCGGGGCGGTGGGAACGCGGTCCGCCCATTGGCTTGCGTCTCAGGCCGATACGGTCCTCCTCATCGGCAGCCGGCTGTCGGACATGGATGCGTGCTCTTGGCATCCGGAGATGTTCTTCAACATTCCGCCTGCCCGGGTCGTGCAGATCGACATCGATCCGGCGCAGGTCGGCCGCCGCTTCCCGGTCGACGTGGGGATGGTCGCCGACGCGCGGACCGCCTTGCGACAGCTTCTCTCCGTTCTTCCGTCGGACGGGGCGCCGGGAAAGCGCAGCGGATGGCTACGCGCGCATGAGCAGCAGCGCAACCGCTGGCGGGCGGAACTGCAAGCGTCGCAGCGCTCCGACGACGTGCCTATTCTTCCGGAGCGCGTGATCGCGGAAATCCGCGCCGTGCTGCCGACGTCCGGCATCCTTATCGCACCGAACGGTCCACGGTATTTCGTCGCCCAGCACTTCAGCGCGCACGGGCCGCGCACGCACCTAGTGGCGAGTGGCCACGGGACCATGGGCTGGGCGGTTCCGGCGGCCCTCGGCGCCAAGCTTGGCCAGCCGGCCGCACAGGTCATCTGCCTGACCGGCGACGGCGGTTTTCGCTCGACCAACACATGCCTCGCCGTCGCCGTCGAGGCAGACATCCCCGTCGTCTGGGTCGTGCTGAACAACGGCGGATTCAACATCATCGAGCTCATCCAGAAGCGGTTCTTCAACCGCACCCCCGGCGGTCCTTTCGTGACGCCGGACGGCAAGCGCTACAACCCCGACTTCGTCGCGCTCGCTCGCGCATACGGCGTTGACGGCATACGCGTGCAACAACCCGGGGAAATTCGTCCCGCCCTGCTGAAAGCGCTGCAAAGCGGCAGGCCTTTCGTGGTCGACGTCGCCTCGACGGCTCAGCCACAGCTGCGCGCTTCCGGCTTCTGGGAAGCAAACCGGTACCTGAAGCCCGGTTGGAACGAATCAGACGACCGAGAGTCGGCGCGCGGCTTCGGGGACTCCACGTAGCGTCATGCTGACGCTTACCGACGTGCAGGCGCATTACGGCTCGGCGCACGTGCTGCACGGCGTGAACCTCGAGGTGCAGGCCGGCCAGATCGCCTGCCTCATTGGCAGAAACGGCGTGGGCAAGAGCACCACGCTCAAGGCCATCATGGGCGTCGTTCCCCCGAGCGGCGGAGCGATCGCGTTCCGGGGGGAGCGAATCGACGGCCGGGCGCCGCATCTCATGGCGGCCCTGGGATTGGCGTGGGTGCCGGAGGATCGCCGCGTGTTCGCCTCCCTGACCGTCGAGGAGAACATCAGGGTTGCCGCGCAAGCGGCGCGCCGCCCCGGCCAGCCCCGCGTTGCGGACGTTCTCGCCTTCTTTCCATCCCTGGTGCCGAAGGCCATGGAGCGCGCCGGCAGCTTGAGCGGCGGCCAGCAGCAGATGCTTGCCATGGCGCGGGCGCTCGCCACCCAGCCCGACCTCATCCTGCTCGATGAGCCGACCGAGGGACTTTCGCCGATCATCGTCGAGACCATCCGCACCGGAATCCTCGAGAGCCGGGCGCGGGGCGCGTCGATTCTGCTCGTAGAGCAAAACTTCAAGCTTGCCTTGAGCGTCGGCGACGTATTTTTCGTGCTCAGCCGCGGGGTCGTCGTGTTTCGCGGCTCGCGTGAAGAGCTCCTCGCCTCCCCGGAGGTCATCCATGAGTACCTGGGCGTCGCGAAGACGAGACAGTGACGGCGTCTAGAGGGCAAATGAGACCCATGACAAGACGCCTGCCCGTTGAGGAGCAGCGTGATCTGGTCACGCCCGAGCTCCTGCGGCGCGCCTTCGGCACGTATACGACCGGCATCGCCGTGATCGGCGCGCGCAGCGCGGACGGGACGTTGGTGGGGATGACCGCGAACTCCTTCACCTCGGTATCGCTCAATCCTCCGCTTGTGCTGTTCTGCCCCGCGCGCTCCCTCTCCGCCTTCAGCACCTACAGCACGGCCAGTCACTTTTCAGCCAGCATCCTGCCTGCGGGGACCGAGGCGACGTCCAACCATTTCGCCCGCTCGAAGAGCGGTAAATGGGACAGAATGCCCCATCGCCTGAGCGAGCTCGGCCTGCCGTTTCTCGAAGCTGCGCTCGCCAGCTTCGACTGCGAAGTCGTGGCGCGCCATGACGGCGGAGATCACCTCATCGTCGTCGGCCGGGTCCTCACGGTTAGGCTCTCGCAGGTAGAAGAGCCGCTGGTGTTCTTCAGAAGCCGGTACTACCGAGTCGACACCCAAAGCCCGTCCGTGGAGCCTGAAGGCGACTCGCCGTTTCCGGTCTGGGGGTAATGTGGGCACTTCGCGGCCGTCCCGGCCTTCCATGTGGGGGGATAGCTGGGGGCATCGAACGGGAACGTGTGCTTTCAGAGTAGCGCCTCTCTCTATGCCAAATCCAACCCGGTTCGATTTCCTATGCGTCCATCGCAACCAGAGTCCCCTGCCGTCAACGGTCGGGCCTCGCGTCGTTCTTCAAGGGTTGGATGTTCAGCGCCGCGGACGTCGCGCGGCCGAAGCCCGCGCCCGATCTGTTCCTGCATGCGGCGGCAGCGATGGGCGTTCCGCCGCGCGCTGCGCGGTTATAGAGGACACGCCCACCGGAGTAAAGGCAGCGGTCGCGGCGGGGATGCGCGTGTTCGGCTATGTCGGCGGCATGCACTCCAGCGACGAGGCGCTCGCCGCGGCGGGCACAGTGGTATTCCGCGAGATGCGCGCCCTGCCTGCCCTGCTCAGGGCGTCAGCGGATCGTGCTTTTCCTGCTCCGCAGCCGCCGGGCGCGGGGTGATGAAGCGCGCGAAGAACAGGCCCGCCTCGTAGAGCAGGCACATCGGCACGGCGAGCATGAACTGCGAGAGCACGTCGGGCGGGGTGACGACCGCCGCCACCACGAAGGCGCCGACGATCACGTAGGGGCGCGCCTCCTTCAGCTTGTCGACGCTCACCAGCCCCATGCGCACCAGCAGCCAGACGACGATGGGGATCTCGAAGGTGATGCCGAAGGCGAGGAACATGGTGATGACGAAGCTGAAGTACGCCTCGATGTCGGGCGCCGGTGTGATCGACTTCGGCGCGAAGTCGTGGATGAAGGCGAACACCTTGCCGAAGACGAAGAAGTAGCAGAAGGCGACGCCGAGGAAGAAGAGCACGCTGCTCAGCACCACCAGCGGCAGCGCCAGCTTCTTCTCGTGCTCGTACAGCCCCGGCGCGACGAACGCCCAGGCCTGGTAGAGCACGTAGGGCAGCGCGATCATGAAGGCGAGGAGCGCGGTCACCTTCACCGGCACCATGAAGGGCGTCACCACGCCGGTGGCGATCATCTTCGCGCCCTCGGGCAGCGCGTTCATGAGCGGCAGCGCCAGCACGTCGTAGATCGGCCCGGAGCCGGGGTAGAGGAAGAGCGCGACGAAGAACACCAGGATCGCGCCGACCGCGCGCACCAGGCGCTGGCGCAGCTCGACCAGGTGCGAGATGAAGCTTTCCTGGTCGCCGCTCACGCCTTCTTCGCCTCCTCGGCCGGCCTGGGCTCCTCGGCCGGCTTATCCTCCGCCACCGCCTGCACCGCCTGGTTGAGCTCGGTCTCTGTCTTGTGCAGCTCGCTCGAGACGGAGGACTCCATCTCGCTCGCCGCCTTCTGCATCGAGTCGCGCATCTTGCGCAGCTCGTCGAGCTCGATCTCGCGGTTGATGTCGGCCTTGACGTCGGCGACGTAGCGCTGCAACCGCCCGGCGAGGTGGCCGACGGTGCGCGCCATGCGCGGCAGCTTCTCGGGGCCGATGACGATCAGCGCCACCAGCCCGATCAGCATCAGCTCGGAGAAGCCTATGTCGAACATGTTGCCCTGGAGAACAAAAAGGCGCCCGCGCGGGCGCCTTGGCTAGGATCCGGTCCGGCTCAGGCCTTCTGCTCGGTCCGGCCCTTCACTTCGCCTTCCACCGTCTTGCCGGTAACTTGAGGCGAATGAGGCGGCGCCCCGCCTTCGGCGGGCTTCTCGGCGCCGCCTTCGCGCATGCCGTCCTTGAAGCCGCGCACCGCACCGCCGAGGTCGGCACCCATGTTGCGCAGCTTCTTGGTGCCGAAGATCAGCATCACGATGACCAGGACGATCAGCCAATGCCAGATGCTGAACGAGCCCATAAGGTGTCTCCTATCCGCTCCTATTTGCGCCGCAGAAGCATCGGACCGAGGGGCTCCGAGCCGCCGAGCACGTGCATATGGACATGATACACCTCCTGATGCCCGACCCGCCCGTTGTTGAGGATGACGCGGAAGCCGTCGGCGGCCCCTTCCTTGCGGGCGAGCTCGCCGGCGAGCGCGAGCATGCGCCCGAGCGCCTTCTCGTGGCCGGGCCCGGCCTCGTAGAGCGTCGCCACGTGCTCCTTGGGCACGACGAGCAGGTGCACCGGCGCCTGCGGCCGCACGTCGTGGAAGGCGAGTACCAGCTCGTCCTCGTGCACCTTCTTCGCCGGGATCTCGCCGCGCACGATCTTGCAAAAGATGCAGTTGGGATCGGTCATTTCTTCCTTTCGCTCCGCGAGGCCTTCTCGTCGATGCCGGAGATGCCCTCGCGGCGGTGCAGCTCCGCGAGCACATCGCCGGGCCCCAGCCCGTGGCGCGAGAGCAGGACCATCGAGTGGAACCACAAGTCCGCCACCTCGCGCACCAGCGCGAGGCGCTCGCCGCCCTTGGCCGCGAGCACGGTCTCGGTGGCCTCCTCGCCGATTTTCTTCAGCAACACGTCTTCATCCTTCTTCATGAGGCCGGCCACATAGGATTTGGCCGGATCGTCGCCTTTGCGGCTCTCGATCGTCGCGGCGACGCGCTCAAGCGTCTCGTATAGGCCCGGCTTCATTTCCTGTAGATGAGCGAAGGCTCCTTGAGCACCGGATCCACCGTCACCCACCTCCCGTTCTCGAGTTTGCGAAAAAAGCAGCTCTCGCGCCCGGTGTGGCAGGCGATGCCGCCCGCCTGCTCGACCTCGAGCAGGATCGCGTCGGCGTCGCAGTCGAGGCGCACCTCCAGCACCTTTTGCACGTGCCCGGACTCCTCGCCCTTGCGCCAGAGCTTCTTGCGCGAGCGCGACCAGTAGACCGCCTCTTTCTTCTCGACCGTCTGCTGCAGCGCATCGCGGTTCATCCAGGCCAGCGTCAGCACGCGGCCGGTGGTCGCGTCCTGGGCGATCGCGGCGATGAGCCCGTGCTCGTTCCAGGGCACTTCGTCGAGGAAGCTCATGCAAGAGCGCTTCGCACGAAAATCAAGGACAGACCACGTTTTTTCCGGGATCTGCAATGCTTCCGATCGGAAGCATTCCTGGCTGCCGGAAAACCGCTCCCAAGGCCCAAGAAAAACGTGGTCTGTCCCTGTTTTTCAGCCTTCACAGCCGCACCTCGATGCCGCGCGAGCGCATATGTTCTTTGGCCTGGCGCACGGTGAATTCGCCGAAGTGGAAGACGCTCGCGGCGAGCACCGCGTCGGCGCGCCCGGCGAGCACGCCGTCGGCGAAGTGCTCGAGCTTGCCGACGCCGCCGGAAGCGATCACCGGCACCTCGACCGCCTTGGACACGGCGGCGGTGAGGGCGAGGTCGAAGCCGTCGCGCGTGCCGTCGCGGTCCATGCTGGTGAGCAGGATCTCGCCCGCCCCCGCCTCCTGCATGCGGCCCGCCCATTCGACCGCGTCGATGCCGGTCGGCCGGCGTCCGCCGTGCGTGAAGACTTCCCACGAGGAGCCGTTCTTCTTGGCGTCGATCGCCACCACGATGCACTGGCAGCCGACGATGCCCGAGGCCTCGCGCACCAGATCGGGGTTCTGCACCGCGGCGGTGTTGATCGACACCTTGTCGGCGCCGGCGTTGAGCAGGCGCCGCACGTCCTCGACGCGGCGCACGCCGCCGCCGACGGTCAGGGGGATGAAGACCCTGGCGGCGACGGCCTCGATCACGTGCAGCAGGATCTCGCGCTCGTCGGAGCTCGCGGTGATGTCGAGGAAGGCGAGCTCGTCGGCGCCCTGCTCGTCGTAGCGCGCGGCGATCTCCACCGGGTCGCCCGCATCGCGCAGGCCGACGAAGTTCACCCCTTTCACGACCCGCCCGGCCGTGACATCCAGACAGGGAATCACTCGCTTCGCGAGAGGCATTTCAGCTCTTTCCGAGCGCCTTGTCGGCGGCGGCCTGCGCGGCCTTCAGGTCGATCTTGCCCTCGTAGAGCGCGCGGCCGGCGATGGCGCCGATGATGCCCTCCGGGACGAGCCTGGCGCAGATCGTCTCCACGTCCTTCAGGCTGTTCAGCCCGCCGGAGGCGATGATCGGCGTCTTCAGCGCCTGCGCGAGCTTGAGCGTGGCCTCGACGTTGATGCCGGTCATCATGCCGTCGCGGCCGATGTCGGTGTAGACGATCGCTTCGACGCCGTACTCCTCGAACTTCCTGGCGAGGTCGACCACGTCGTGGCCGGTCATCTTCGACCAGCCCTCCACCGCGACCTTGCCGTCCTTCGCGTCGAGCCCGGCGATGACGTGGCCGGGGAAGGCGTAGCAGGCGTCGGAGAGGAAGCCGGGGTTCTTCACCGCCGCGGTGCCGATGATCACGTAGGTGACGCCGGCGTCGATGTACGCCTCGATGGCGTCGAGGTCGCGGATGCCGCCGCCGAGCTGGATCGGCACCTGCTCGCCCACCGCGGCGATCATCTCGCGGATCACCTTGTCGTTCTTCGGCCGGCCGGCGATGGCGCCGTTCAGGTCGACGATGTGGAGGCGCCGCGCGCCCTGCGCGGCCCAGTGCTTCGCCATGGCCACCGGGTCGTCGGAGAACACCGTCGCGGTCTTCATGTCGCCCTGCTTCAGGCGAACGCAACGACCGTCCTTCAGGTCAATTGCAGGAATTACCAGCACATCAGGGGCGCCAGCTTACGAAATTGGAGAGGAGCTGTAGGCCGGCGGATTGGCTTTTTTCGGGATGAAACTGGACGGCGAAAATGTTATCCCGGGCGACCGCGCAGGTAAAGGGCGCGCCGTACGTGCACGTCGCCGCGGCGAGCGCCCGATCGCGCGGCGCCGGATAGTAGCTGTGCACGAAATAGAAGCGGCTGCGCTCGGCGATGCCCTGCCAGAGCGCGTGCGGCCGCGCCTGCATCACCTCGTTCCAGCCCATGTGCGGGACCTTCAGGCCGGTGACGCGAAAACGCGGCACCTCGCCCGGCAGCAGCGCGAGGCCGGGCGTCGGGCCTTCCTCGGCGCGCTCGAAGAGCATCTGCAGGCCGAGGCAGATGCCGAGGTAGGGCTTGTCGCGCATCGCCTCCACTACCGCCTCGCGCGCGCCGCTCGCCTCGAGGTTGCGCATGCAGTCGGGCATCGCGCCCTGCCCGGGCACGACGATTCTCTCGCAGGCACGGATCCTGTCCGGATCTGCGGTGACCGCGACCTCGACGCCGGGCGCGACGTGCTCGAGCGCCTTGGAAACCGAGCGCAGGTTGCCCATCCCGTAATCGACGACCGCGATCGTCAACTTACAGGCTGCCCTTGGTCGAGGGAACGGCGCCGGCGGCGCGCGGGTCGGGCTCGGCCGCCATGCGCAGCGCGCGCGCGAAGGCCTTGAACATCGTCTCGCACTGGTGATGCGCGTTGTCGCCGCGCAGGTTGTCGATGTGCAGCGTCACCTGCGCGTGGTTGGCGAAGCCCTGGAAGAACTCGTGCACCAGGTCGACGTCGAACTCGCCGATCAGCGCGCGCGTGAACTTGACGTGGTACTCGAGCCCGGGGCGGCCCGAGAAGTCGATCACCACGCGCGAGAGCGCCTCGTCGAGCGGCACGTAGGCGTGGCCGAAGCGGCGCACGCCGGCCTTGTCGCCGATCGCCCTCGCCACCGCCTGGCCGAGCGTGATGCCGACATCCTCGACGGTGTGGTGCGCGTCGATGTGCAGGTCGCCCTTGGCGTCGATCTCGAGGTCGAGCATGCCGTGGCGCGCCACCTGATCGAGCATGTGCTCGAGGAAGGGCAGGCCGGTGGAGAGCTTCGCCGCGCCCTTGCCGTCCAGGTTGAGCTTGACGCGGATCTGGGTCTCTTTCGTGTTTCGCGTGACTTCGGCGGTTCTCATAGGGCTTCGCGCAGGGCCGTGAGCAGTATACGGTTTTCGTCGGGCGTGCCGACGGTGATGCGCAGGCAGCTCCTGACGCCGGGATGCAGGTCCCTCACCAGCACGCCCTGCCGGCGCAGCGCCTCGTAGGCGGCCGGCGCGTCGGGCACGCGCACCAGAAAGAAGTTCGCCGCGGAAGGGAACACGGTGATCCCGTCGAGCTTCACGAGCTCCTTCTTCAATTCCTCCCTGTCTTTCCGAATCCGCGCCGCCTGCTCCTCCAGCACCTCCAGGCGCTCGAGCACGAACGTCGCCGCCGCCTGCGTCAGCACGTTGACGTTGTAGACCTGGCGCACCTTGTCGAGCTCGGCGATCCACTCGGGCCGCCCTGCCAGGTAGCCGAGACGGATGCCGGCGAGGCCGAGCTTCGACACGGTGCGCAGCACCATCAGGTTCGGGAACTCGGCGAGCCGCGGCATGAAGCTCCTGCCGGCAAACACATGGTAGGCCTCGTCGACGACAACGATGCCGGGACATGCCTTGATGACTTTCAGAACCTCTTCTTCGGGGTAGAGAACTCCGGTGGGGTTGTTCGGATAGGCGAGGAAGACGAGCGCCGGATTCTCCGCCCGCATGCGCGCGACGAAGGCGTCGGCGTCGAAGGAGAAGTCGTCGGCGAGCGGCACCGCCACCGCGCGCATGCCGCTGAAGACGGCGTTCATCGAGTACATGACGAAGGTCGGCGCGGGATACATCATCGCCGCGCCCGGCCGCGCCAGCGCCAGCCCCAGCACCTGGATGAGATCGTCGGAGCCGTTGCCGAGCAGGATCTCCATGCCCGCCGGCACCGCCATCTTTTTCTTCAGCAGCTCGCGCAGCTTCGGCGCACGCGGATCCGGGTATCGGTGCAGCTCGACGTTCCCCAGCACCTGCGCAAGCTCGCGGCGCATGGCCGGCGGCAGCGGGTAGGGGTTCTCCATCGCGTCGAGCTTCACCATGCCCTCGGAGGGCGCGACGTGATAGGCCTTGAGGTCGAGGATCTCGGGGCGGATCAGATCCTGCGGCTTCATTTCGACTTCCCCGAATTCAGGGACAGACCACGTTTTCCCTCTCCCTGGTTTTCGATTCGCATACGCGCGGCCTCAGCATGGGCGGGCAGGCCCTCGCCCAGCGCGAGGACCGTGGCAATCCTTCCCAAAGCCTTGGCTGATTTTTCGGAGATCTCGATCAGGCTGGAGCGCTTCTGGAAGTCGTAGACGCCGAGCGGCGAAGCGAAGCGCGCCGTGCCGGCGGTCGGCAGCACGTGGTTCGGGCCGGCGCAGTAGTCGCCGAGCGCCTCGGAGCTCCACGGACCGACGAACAAGGCGCCCACGTTTCGTATCTTGGAAATGAGTCTTTCAGGGTCCTTGACGATCAGCTCCATGTGCTCGGGCGCGATCTGGTTCGCGATCTCGCACGCTTCGTCGAGGTCGCGCGTCTCGATGAGCGCGCCGCGGCCTTCGAGCGACGCCTTGATGATGTCCTTTCTGGGCATTTCACCCAGCAGCCCTTCGATGGAAGCAGCGACCTCGTCGATGAAAGCCCGATCCGGGCAAAGCAGGATCGCCTGCGCCGACTCGTCGTGCTCGGCCTGCGAGAAGAGGTCCATCGCCACCCAGTCGGCGTCGCCCGAGCCGTCGCAGATGACGAGGATCTCGGAGGGGCCGGCGATCATGTCGATGCCGACCTCGCCGAACACCTGGCGCTTCGCCTCCGCCACGTAGGCGTTGCCCGGGCCGACGATCTTGTCGACGCGCGGCACCGACGCGGTGCCGTAGGCGAGCGCGGCCACCGCCTGCGCGCCGCCGATGGCGATGACCCGGTCGACGCCGGCGATCGCCGCGGCGGCGAGGACGAGCGGGCCTGGGCCCGGGCTCACCATGACGAGCTCGCGCACGCCGGCGACCTTCGCCGGCACGGCGTTCATGAGCACCGAGGACGGGTAGGCGGCTTTGCCGCCGGGCACGTACAGCCCGACGCGCTCGAGCGCGCTGACGCGCTGCCCGAGGCGCGTGCCGTCGGGCTCGGTGTAGTCCCAGGAAGACTGCAGCTGCTTCTCGTGGAAGCGGCGGATGCGCTCGTGGGCGGTTTCTAAGGCTTGTAGTAGATCGGCGGGTACGGACCCGACTGCAGGGCGGACGGACGAAACCTCGTTTCTTCCATCAAACCTCTTTGTGTACTCGAGCACCGCGGCGTCGCCGCGCGCGCGCACGTCGGCGAGGATGCGCCGCACGGCCTCCTGCACCGCCGGGTCCTGCGCCGCGTCGTAGCGCGCGAGCGCCGCGAGCTCCGCCGCGAAGCCCGCCTCGCGCGTCGAGAGCCGGCGCAGCTTCATCGCGCCGCCGCCGCGAAGGCGTCGATGAGCGGCTGCAGCTGCGCGCGCTTGGTCTTGAGGGCCGCCTGGTTGACGATGAGGCGCGCCGACACCGGCATGATCTCCTCCACCGGCGCGAGGCCGTTCTCGCGCAGCGTCCTGCCGGTGTCGACCAGGTCGACGATGGCGTCGGCGAGCCCGGTGAGCGGCGCCAGCTCCATCGAGCCGTAGAGGCGGATGAGGTCCACGTGCACGCCCTTCGCCGCGAAGTGCTCGCGCGTGATGTTGACGAACTTGGTGGCGACGCGCAGGCGCGCGCCGCGGCGCACCGCGCCCTCGTAGTCGAAGCCCTTCTTCGCCGCCACCATCATGCGGCAGCGCGCGATGCCGAGGTCGACCGGCTGGTAGAGGCCCTCGCCGCCGTGCTCGACGATCGCGTCGCCGCCGGCGACGCCGAGGTCGGCGCCGCCGTGCTGCACGTAGGTGGGAGTGTCCGAGGCCCGCACCACGATCAGGCGCGTGTCGCGCCGCTGGGTGCCGATGACGAGCCTGCGGGAGCTGCCGGGGTCTTCCTTAGGCCGGAGACCGACGCGCGCGAGCAGGGGCGCGGTCTCCTCGAAGATCCGCCCCTTCGATAACGCGATACTTATGCTCGCCATTGGCCATATCCGGCGGGCATTCTACCTCAAGGCGCGTACGGGTTGCGGCAGGAGACGCCGGCGGCAAAGGGGCCGACTATCGGGGCTGCAGTGGCTTGAACATCTCTTCATCGAAAGCCTTCTCGCGGACACCGGCCGCCACGAACTCGCGGAAATTCAGCACGGTAAGGATGGTCGTCGCTTCTTCCGAGTCGGCATGTTCCTTCAGCGCAAACTTGACGAACTCCGCGTTGCTCTCATGGAGAGCCAGCACCCTCTTACGTGCGGCAACGATCGTCGGATTCATCTTCTCGTGCATTACGACGTCGATCGTTGCCCTGCGGCGGGCGGTGCTCAGGTTGTGGCCACAAGGGGTTACGCCCTACCTGACCCGCTCCACGCGAGCGCCTAGTACCGCGAGCTTCTTCTCGATCGCCTCGTAGCCGCGGTCGAGGTGGTAGATGCGGTCGACCACCGTCTCGCCCTCGGCCACCAGGCCGGCGATGACCAGGCCCGCCGAGGCGCGCAGGTCGGTCGCCATGACGTTCGCCCCCTGCAGGCGCCGCACGCCGCGCACCACCGCGGTGTTGCCCTCGATGGAGATGTCGGCGCCCAGGCGCTGCAGCTCGAGCGCGTGCATGAAGCGGTTCTCGAAGATGGTCTCGGTGATCACCGCGGTGCCCTCGGCGACCGCCGCGAGCGCCATGAACTGCGCCTGCATGTCGGTGGCGAAGCCGGGGAAGGGCGCCGTGCGCACGCTCACGGCGCGGGGCCGCTCGTGCATCTCTACCGAAATACTCTTTTCTGAGATCTCGATGCTTGCCCCCGCGTCCCTGAGCTTCTCCAGCATCGCGTCGAGCGAGCGCGGCTCCGCTCCCGTGAGGCGCACCTTGCCGCCGGCCGCCGCCACCGCGGCGAGGTAGGTGCCGGTCTCGATGCGGTCGGGCATCACCGCGTGCGAGGCGCCGGCGAGCGAGCGCACGCCCTCGATGCGGATCACGTCGCTGCCTGCGCCCTCGATCTTCGCGCCCATCGCGCCCAGGGCGCGCGCGAGATCGAGCACCTCGGGCTCGCGCGCCGCGTTCTCGATGAGCGTGGTGCCCTCGGCGAGGCTCGCCGCCATCATCAGGTTCTCGGTGCCGGTGACCGTGACCAGGTCCATGACCACGCGCGTGCCGCGCAGGCGCTCGGCCGCCGCGTGCATGTAGCCGTGCTCGACCGTGATCGTGGCGCCCATCGCCTGCAGCCCCTTCACGTGCTGGTCGACCGGGCGCTGGCCGATCGCGCAGCCGCCGGGCAGCGACACCTTGGCGCGGCCGCAGCGCGCGAGCAGCGGGCCAAGGACCAGCACCGACGCGCGCATGGTCTTCACCAGGTCGTAGGAGGCTGTAGGGTCCTTGATCTCCGGGGCCTGGAGGACCATGCCTTGTTCACTGCGTTGAACTTCAACTCCCATCTGAGAAAGCAGCTTCGCCATGGTGGAGACGTCCATCAGGCGCGGCACGTTGCCGAGCCTGAGGGGCTGCGCGGTGAGGAGCGAGGCGCACATGATCGGCAGCGCGGCATTCTTCGCGCCGGAGACGCGCAGCTCGCCCTCGAGGGGCCGGCCGCCGGTGATCCTCAGCTTATCCACCGCTTTTCCATTCCTCGGGCGTGAGGGTGCGCATGGACAGCGCGTGGATCTCCTCGCGCATGCGCTCGCCCAGCGCCGCATAGACCAGCTGGTGGCGCTGCACGCGGCCCTTGCCGGCGAACGCCGCCGAGACGACCAGCGCCTGGAAGTGCTGGCCGTCGCCGACGACTTCCACGTGCTCGCAGGCCAGGCCGGCGGCGATGCCGGCCTGGACGCTTTCAGGCGTGACCAAGGAGCGTATCGACCCCGTAGAGGCGCGCGATGGTTTGCAGGGCCTGCGGCGGGTTGGCGAGCGCGAGCGCGCGGTTGCGGCCCTTCGCCTCGCGCATCCAGGCGAGGAGCAGCGCGAGCAGCGCCGAGTCCATCTCGGTGACCTCGGCGAGGTCGATGCTCTCGACCCCGTCGGCGAGGTGCCGGCGGCCCTCCTCGAGCACCGCGGCGACGTTGGCGAGGGTCACCGGGCCGGAGAGCGCCATGCGCGCGCCGTCACGCCGGATCATTTCTTCGCCGCGCCGGCGGCCTCGAGCGTGCGGTTGCGCGAGTCGAGGGTCTTGATCAGCCCCTCGACGCCCGAGTCGCGCACCACGTTGTTGAACTCGGTGCGGTAGTTCGCCACCAGGCTCACCCCGCCGACCATGACGTCGTACACCTTCCAGCCGCCGGGGGTCTTCTCCATGCTGTAGTCGATCGGCACGGGCTGCGCGCCCGGCTGCAGCACGCGCACCTGCACCACCACGTCGGTGTCGCCCGGCTTGGCGCGCAGCGGCCGGAAGTCGAACTTCTGGTCGCTGTAGGCGGCGAGCGCGCTCGCGTAGGTGCGCACGAGCAGCGTCTTGAACTCCTCCACCAGGCGCTTCTTCTGCTCCGGCGTCGCCTTCCTCCAGCTCTGCCCCATGGCGAGCGCGGTCATCGCCTGGAAGTTGAAGTGCGGCAGCACCTTCTGGTCGATGAGCGAGATCAGCTTGGCGCGGTTGCCGGCCTTGATGTCCTTGTCCTTGACGATGAGCTCGACGACTTCGAGCGTCACCGTCTTCACCAGGGCGTCGGGCGTCTCCTGGCCGTGCGCCGCCAGAGGCAGAAGCAGGCCGACAAGAAGAGAGAGCAAAGCCTTCATTCGAGTTTCTCGCGCGGGGGACGGCCATCGTAAACCAGGCTGCGCCGGCGCTGCAAATAGGCGTCGCGCTGGAATACGTACTTGTCGAGCGCCGCCTGCTCCAGCACGCGGCTCGCGCCGAGCAGGTCGGCGCGCGTCTGCACCGCGCGCGTGGCGATCGCGGTGTTGCGCGCGTCGATCGGGCGCACCTCGCCGAGCGGGTCCGTATAGATGTCGGCGGCGAGGCCGACGCCGTCGCGCACGTTGCTCGAGCCGAAGAGCGGCAGCACCAGGTAGGGCCCGGTGCCCGCGCCCCAGCGGCCGAAGGTCTGGCCGAAGTCCTCGTTGCGCTTCTCCAGGCCGAGGTCGCTCGCGACGTCGTGGATGCCGAGCAGCCCGACGGTGGTGTTGAGGAGGAACCGCGTCCAGTCGTCGAACGCTTCGGACGCCTTGCCCTGCAGCAGGTTGTTGACGCCGATGAACGGGTCGGCGAGGTTGGCGAAGAAGTTGCGCACCCGGTCGCGCACCTCGCGCGGGATCCGGTCCTCGTAGGTTTCCGCCACCGGCCGCGCGAGGTAGTCGTCGAACTTCTCGTTGAACTTGTAGACGCCGCGGTTCCAGCCCTCGAGCGGGTCGCGCGGGTCGCCTTCGCCGGTCGTGGCGCAGCCGCCAAGGCACACGGCAGCGGCAATCCACACCCACTTCATGGAGATCTCATTTCTCCTGCGGCTTGCCTTCCGCGGCCTTGTTGAAGAGGAACTGGCTGATCAGGTTCTCGAGCACCACCGCCGACTGCGTGAGGCGCAGCCGCTCGCCGGCGGCGAGCATCTTCGCGTCGCCGCCCGCTTCCAGGCCGATGTACTGCTCGCCGAGGATGCCCGAGGTGAGGATCTTCGCCGTGGTGTCGCGCGGGAACTGGTAGCCCTGCTCGATGTCCATGAGCACCACCGCCTCGAAGCTCTCGTTGTCGAAGCGGACGTCGACGACGCGGCCGACCACCACGCCGGCGCTCTTCACCGGGCCGCGCACCTTGAGGCCGCCGATGTTGCCGAACTTGGCCTCGATGCGGTAGACCTGGCCGGTGTTGAACGACGCGAGGTTGCCGACGCGCAGCGCGAGGAAGATGAGCGCGACGAAGCCGGCGACGACGAAGACGCCGACCCAGAGGTCGATGGTGGAGCGGTTCATTATTCCGTCCCTGTGAACATGAGTGCGGTGAGCACGAAGTCGAGCGCCAGGATGGCGAGCGAGGAGGTGACGACGGTGCGCGTGGTGGCGCGCGACACGCCCTCCGCGGTCGGCACCGCGTCGTAGCCCTCGAACACCGCGATCCAGGTGACGGCGATGCCGAAGACGATGCTCTTGTAGACGCCGTTGAGGATGTCGTTGCGCAGGTCGACCGCCGCCTGCATCTGCGACCAGAAGGCGCCGGCGTCGACGCCGATCAGCTGCACGCCGACCAGGTAGCCGCCGAACACGCCCATCGCCGAGAACAGCGCCGCCAGCAGCGGCATGGAAAGCACCCCGCCCCAGAAGCGCGGCGCCACCACGCGCGCCACCGGGTCGACCGCCATCATCTCCATTGCCGAGAGCTGCTCGGTCGCCTTCATCAGGCCGATCTCGGCGGTGATCGCCGAGCCGGCGCGGCTGGCGAACAAGAGCCCCGCCACCACCGGGCCGAGCTCGCGCACCAGCGACAGCGCCACCAGCACGCCGAGCGACTCGGAGGCGCCGAAGCGCTGCAGCGTCTCGTAGCCCTGCAGGCCGAGCACCATGCCGACGAACAGGCCCGAGACGAGGATGATGACCAGCGAGAGCACGCCGGCGAAGTAGATCTCGGCGACGGTGAGATGGAAGCGGCGCAGCGCGGTCCCGGAGTGCAGCAGCATGTAGGCGAGGAAGCGGCTGGCGAAGCCCAGCCGCACGACGTAGGAGTTGGCGCCCGCGCCGAGCCGCTCGATGCGCGAGCGCAGGGTGACAAGACTGATCAAGCGGGCGCCAGCTCCAGATCTGCCCGGTAGTCCGGCGCGGGGTAGTGGAAGGGCACCGGGCCGTCGGGCTTGCCGTTGACGAACTGGTTGACGAACGGCTCGGGGCTGGCGCGGATCTCCGCCGGCGCGCCCTTGGCGATGACGCGGCCGGCGGCCATGAAGTACACGTAGTCGACCACGCCGAGCGCCTCCTGCACGTCGTGCGTGACGATCACCGAGGTGGCGCCCAGCGAGTCGTTCAGCTCGCGGATCAGCCGCACGATGACGCCGAAGGAGATCGGGTCGAGGCCGGTGAAGGGCTCGTCGTAGAGGATGAGCTGCGGGTCGAGCGCGATCGAGCGCGCCAGCGCCACGCGCCGCGCCATGCCGCCGGAGAGCTCGGTGGGCCGCAGGTGCGCGGCGCCGCGCAGGCCGACCGCCTGCAGCTTGAGCATCACCAGGTCGTGGATCAGCTCCTCGGGCAGATTGCCATGCTCGCGCATGGGGAACGCCACGTTCTCGAACACCGACATGTCGGTGAAGAGCGCGCCGAACTGGAACAGCATGCCCATCTTGCGGCGCATCGCGTAGAGGCCGTCGCGGCCGAGGCGGCGCGTGGCGTGGCCGAGCACCACCGCCTCCCCCTGCGTGGGCGCGAGCGCGCCCATGATGACGCGCAGCAGCGTGGTCTTGCCGCACCCCGACTGCCCCATGATGCCGACCACCGACCCGCGCGGGATGGCGAGGTCGATGTCGCGCAGCACCGGACGCGCCGCTTCGTAGCCGAACGAGACGTTACGGATCTCTACAATCGACGTTTGCTGCACGGCGTAATATTACCTTGCATGGGGGAGACGCCTGCCACCGCGGTCGCCGTCCGGGGACTCGTCAAGCGCTACGGCGCCGTTGCCGCGCTCGGCGGGGTCGACCTCGAAGTGCGCGCCGGCGAAGCCTTCGGCCTGGTCGGCGCCAACGGCGCGGGGAAGACCACGCTCATCAAGTGCCTGCTCGACCTCGTCGCCTGCGACGCCGGCGAGGCGCAGATCTTCGGCGTGCCCTCGCAGCGGCCGCAGTCCCGCCGGCGTCTCGCCTACCTGCCCGAGCGCTTCGTGCCGCCGCACTACCTGCGCGGCCGCGAGTTCCTCGCCGCGATGCTCGAGCTCGCCGGAGAACGCTACAGGGAAGAGGTGGTTTTGAACCTCGTTGAAACACTCGAACTCGACCGCACAGCGCTCGACAAGCCCGTCAGAAGCCTCTCGAAGGGCATGACGCAGAAGCTCGGGCTCGCCGCCTGCTTCCTCGCCACGCGCGACCTCTACGTGCTCGACGAGCCGATGAGCGGCCTCGACCCGGCCGCCCGGGTAGCGGTGAAGACGCTGCTCGGCCGCCTCGCCGCCGCGGGCCGAACCTTGTTCTTTACGTCGCACGTCCTCGCCGACGTCGAGGAGCTGTGCGCCTCGCTCGCCGTGCTCGATGCCGGCACGGTGCGTTTTCGCGGCAGCCCCGGCGAGCTCGCCGCACGCTATTCGGAGCACAATCTCGAGCGCGCCTTCATGAAATGCCTCCGCGATGCCGCAGCCACAGCCAGCGCCTGAATTGAAACCAGCCCTGCTGGTGGTGGACGACGATCCGCTCATCACCGATACGCTCGCCTTCGCCCTCGGCGGCGACTACGAGGTGCTCGCCTGCGACTCGCGCCGGCACGCCATCGAGCTCGTGCGCCAGCTGCCCGCCGCCCCGGCGCTCGCCCTGGTCGACCTCGGGCTGCCGCCCTCGCCGCACGCGCCCGACGAGGGCTTCCAGCTGATCGCCGACCTGCTCGCGCACTCCCCGGCGATGAAGATCTTCGTGCTCTCGGGCCAGAACGACGCGGCGAACGCGCGCCACGCCCGCGCGCTCGGCGCCTGGGAGTTCGTCGCCAAGCCGAGCGACCCGGAGCTCCTGAAGCGCATGCTGGCGCGGGCGCGCGAGCTGCCGGCCGCCGAGCAGGCGGAGCTCGTCGGCGCCAGCCCGGCGCTCGCCAAGCTGAAGAGCCAGATCGCGCAGTTCGCCGGGTCGCCCTTCCCGGTGCTGATCGAGGGCGAGTCCGGGAGCGGCAAGGAGCTCGCGGCGGCGAGCCTGCACCGGCTCTCGCCGCGCGCCACCCGGCCCTACCTGACGCTCAACTGCGCGGCCATCTCGCCGACGCTGGTCGAGCCGACGCTGTTCGGCTACGTGAAGGGCGCCTTTACCGGCGCCACCGCGAACAAGGCCGGCTACTTCGAGGACGCGCAGGAGGGGACGCTGTTCCTCGACGAGATCGGCGAGCTGCCGCTCGAGCTGCAGGCGAAGCTGTTGCGCGTGCTGGAAAACGGCGAGTACCAGCGCGTCGGCGAGACGCAGCGGCGCACCGCGCGCTGCCGCGTCGTCGCCGCCACCAACCGCGACCTGCGCCGCGACGTAAGGCGCGGCGCCTTCCGCGCCGACCTCTACCACCGCCTGTCGGTGTTCACGCTGGCGGTGCCGCCGCTGCGCGAGATGGAGGGCGACCGGCTCGCGCTGCTCGACCACTTCGGCCGCCTCTACGCCCGCCAGTCGGGCGTGCAGCCCTTCGAGCTCGACCGCGCCGCCCTCGAGCGCTGGCAGACCTACGACTTCCCGGGCAACGTGCGCGAGCTGCGCAACATCGTCATCCGCCTCACCACCAAGTACGCCGGGCAGCGGCTCTCGGCGGCCGAGCTCGAGCCCGAGCTCGACCTCGAGGCGCCGCAGCCGCCCCTCGGCGCCGGCGGCGACATCGCCGAGCAGGCGCTGCGCCAGCTCGAGCGCTCGGGCGCCTTCGACCTCGACCAGACGCTGAAGGCCTGGGAGCGCGCCTACATCGACGCGGCGCTGAAGCTGACGCGCGGCAACGTCAGCCAGGCGGCGAAGCTGCTCGGCATGAACCGCACCACGCTGTATTCGCGCATGAATACGGAGGAGAAGTAGTGGCCCTGTACCTCGAGCATTTCGGCCTCTCCGAGCCCCCGTTCCGCATCACGCCGCACACCGACTTCTTCTTCGACGGCGCCGACCGCGGCGCAACGCTCGAGGCGCTCATCTACGCCGTGCTGCACGACGAGGGCATCGTCAAGGTCTCCGGCGAGGTCGGCAGCGGCAAGACCATGCTCTCGCGGGTGCTGATGGAGCGCCTGCCGCAGCACGTCGACACCATCTACCTCGCCACCGCCTCGCTCGCCGCCGAGGAGATCCTGCACGCCATCGCCGACGACCTGGAATGCGCGATCTCCGGCGAGCGGCGCAGCGTCGCGCTGCGCGAGCTGCAGGAGCACCTGATCCGTCTCTACGCCGAAGGCCGGCGCGTGGTGATCCTCATCGACGAGGCGCACGTCATGCCCGAGGACACGCTCGAGCAGGTGCGGCTGCTCTCCAACCTCGAGTCCAACCGCCACAAGCTGCTGCAGATCGTGCTGTTCGGCCAGCCCGAGCTCGACGCGACGCTCGCCAAGGCCTCGCTGCGGCAGCTGCGCGACCGCATCACGCACGCCTTCCGCATGCGGCCGCTCGCGCCGCCGGAGGTGGCGAAGTACCTGTCGTTCCGCATGCGCGCCGCCGGCTACCGCGGCCCGGAGGTGTTCACCGCGCGCGCCTGCTCGCTCATCAGCCGCGCCTCGGGCGGTCTGACGCGGCGCATCAACATCCTCGCCGACAAGTCGCTGCTCGCCGCCTACACCGAGAACACGCACGCGGTGACGCCGCGCCAGGCGCGCGCCGCCATCCGCGATTCCGAGTTCGCCGGCGGCGGCGCGCGGGCCGTGCGCCCCGCCGCCTACCTCGGCGCCGCCCTGGCGGCAGGCATCGCCCTCGGCGCGGGTGCGCAATGGGTTCTCATTCCCGAGCCCGTTCAAGTTCCTGCAGCCCCGCCGGTCCAGGTGGCCGCCGCCACCCCTGCCCCGGCCGAGAAGCAGGTCGAGCCGCCGGCGCCGCCGCCGCCGCTCCTCAGCGAGGATCAGACGCGGCGGCTGGAAGGCTACGCGAGCGCCGGCCAGCGCCTGCTCGGCGAGCGCATCGCGGCGACACGGGAGGTGCTCGAGCGCGCCCCGGACCATCGCTACGCCATCGAGCTCTACACCACCGACAACACCGACCCGGCGCGCATGGAGCGATTTCTGATGCGCGCGCGCGACATGGTGCCGCTCACCGAGGTGTTCGTCATCCCGATGGCGAGCGGCAGCCGCTACCGTCTGCGGATCGTCTACGGCGAGTTCGAGTCGCTCGAGGAGGCGCGCGCCGCGGCGCGGCGCCTGCCGCCCAAATACCAGCAGGCTTTCGACGCCGCGCCGCGCAGCTTCGCCGAGCTGCGCGGTCAGATTTAGTAAAAAGTCCGGAAAACGGAGCCGCGACAGGCGCTTACGCCACTTTCTTCACGTCGGCATCGTGCTATGCTTCGACGCGGGAGGGAGTGCGTGTCTCTGAAGCTCGCAAAGGCCGCCGCGATCGCGGCGCTCGTATCGCTGCTCGCCGCCGGCTGCGGCCACCCGCCTATGCAGCCGGACCCCACGCATATCGCCGCCGAGCAGGCGCGGCCCGAAGGCGCGATTCCGCCGCCGGTGCAGATCACGCCGGTGCTGCCCAAGCCGACGCCGGCGGCGCGCCCCGAGACCTACAGCGTGGTGGTGAGCAACGTGCGCGTGCAGGAGCTGCTGTTCGCGCTCGCGCGCGACGCGCGCCTGCAGATCGACATCGATCCGTCGCTCACCGGCACGGTGACCCTGAACGCCGTCGACCAGACGCTGCCGCAGCTCCTGACGCGCATCGCGCGCCAGGTCGACCTGCGCTACGAGCTCGACGGGCAGAACCTGGTGGTGATGCGCGACACGCCGTACCTGCGCGTCTACCGCGTCGACTACGTGAACCTGGCGCGCGACGCGAAGATCGTCGCCGGCATGGCGATGCAGGTGAGCGGCAGCGCCTCGCCCGCGGGCGGCGCGGCCGGCGGGCAGAACAACTCCACCGCCACCATCAACTCGGTGTCGGCCAACAAGTTCTGGGACACGCTGATCGACAACATCAAGGCCATCCTGCGCGAGACCGACAAGGTGCTGCCCGCGGGCGCCGCTGCTGCCGCGCCGACCACCGCGCCGGTGCAGCCCGCGCCGGCGCCGGGCGCCGCCCCCGCGACGGCCGCGGCGCCGGCCGCCGCGGCGCCGGGCGCCACCGTCCTCGAGGCCGGCTCGGTCATCGCCAACCCCGAGAGCGGCCTGCTCAACATCCGCGCCACCGCGCGCCAGCACGAGAAGATCCAGGAGTTCCTCGACCAGGTGCTCGCCAACTCGCGCCGCCAGGTGCTGATCGAGGCGACGGTGGCCGAAGTGCGCCTCTCCAACCAGTACCAGCGCGGCATCGACTGGCAGCGGCTGCGCACCGGCGCGTCCACCTTCGGCGTCACGGCGTTCGGCACCGGCCAGAGCGGCGCGGAGTTCGGCCAGCGCACCAACCCCGTTCCCACGAACTTCGCCCCCAACCAGTTCATCTTCGGCGGGGCGATCACCAGCCTGAACCTCAACTTCGCCTTCAAGCTGCTCGAGACCTTCGGCGACGTGCGGGTGCTCTCCAGCCCCAAGCTGTCGGTGCTGAACAACCAGTTCGCGGTGCTCAAGGTGGTCGACAACATCGTCTACTTCACCGTCACCTCCTCGACCTCGCAGGCGCAGACCACCACCCTGCAGTCGGTCAGCACCACCGCCAACACGGTGCCCGTCGGTCTGGTCATGACGGTGGTGCCGCAGATCAGCGACCATGACTCGATCTCGCTCAACGTGCGGCCGTCCATCTCCCGGCTGCTGCGCTTCGTCGCCGACCCCAATCCGCTGCTCACCACGGTGGGCAACTTCGTCCCGGAAATCCAGACGCGCGAGATGGAATCGGTGCTGCGCCTGGAAAGCGGCCAGGTGGCGGTGCTCGGCGGCCTGATGGAAGACGCCTCGGACCGCACCGAGCACGCGATTCCTGGCGTGCGCAACGTGCCGGGGCTCGGCGAGGTCTTCTCGCAGCGGCTCGAGGAGAACCGCAAGACCGAGCTGGTGATCTTCCTGCGCGCCACCGTCATTCGTGACCCCAGCATCGAGGGCGACTACCGCGGCCTGCGCAGCCTCCTGCCGCGCGGCGATTTCATGACGGCGCCCAACCCCGGCAGGGCCGCGGCGCCGGTCGGGCCGTTGGAGGAGCGCCCGCGCTGACATGAGTTTGCTGCTCGAGGCACTCAAGAAAGCCGAGAAGGCGAAAGAGGAAGCACAGCGGCGCGCCCGCAGCGAAGGCGGTGAGGCGCCGGCCGAGCTCAGCATCGAGGGTGAGCCCTTAGCCCCGGCAGCGGACGCGAAGCCGGTGCTCACACGCGATAAGCTCCCGGAAATCACTTCGCAGCCCCTGGAGATCCTCCCCGACGAGCCCCAACCGGCCAAGCCCACGCCGCCGCGGCAGAAGCCGGAAGCGCCCAAGGCCGAGCCGGCCGCCGCGGCCGAGCGTGCCTCGGCGAAAAAGGTCTTCGAGGCGAAGTTCCGCGAGCCCAACCCGCGCCTGCCCTTCTACATCGCGGTCGGCGTGCTCGGCGCCTTCGCGGTCGGCACCGTGGGCTATTTCTGGGTCCAGCTGCGGCCGCCGCCGCCGCTCGTCAACGCCAACCCGGTGCGCCCGGCGGGCGAGGCGCCGGTCGAAGTGGCGGTGCCGCCGAAGCCGCTCCCGAGCGCTCCTGTGGCGCAGGTCGCCCCGGTTCCCGGCCTTCCCACGACCCCTAAAGTCCAGGAACCGGTGAGAACGCCAGCCCCGCCACCGGCCGAGCTGCGCCCGAAGCCGCCGGTGGCGAAGAAGCCAGCCGTGGAAGCGCCCAGGCTCGCGGCGCCCGAGCCGCGGCAGGCGCCGCCGCCGTCGCGGCCCGTGCCGCAGATACACCCGAGGGTGGAGGCGGGTTACGCCGCGTACATCGCCGGCGACCTCGTCAAGGCGCGCACCGATTACGAGGAGGCGCTGCGCGACGAGCCGGGCAACCGCGACGCGCGGCTCGGCCTCGCGGCGCTCGACGTGAAGGCCGGCCGCTACGAGGTCGCCGAGGCCGGCTACCTGCGCCTGCTGCAGGCAAACCCGCGCGACGCCGAGGCGCAGGCGGCGCTCATCGCCCTGCGCGGCGGCCGCCTCGACCCGCTGGTCGCGGAGAGCCGCGTCAAGTCGCTGCTCGCCGCCGAGCCCGGCGCGCACGTCCTCCATTTCACGCTCGGCAACCAGCTCGCGCAGCAGGGGCGCTGGGCGGAGGCGCAGGCCGAGTACTTCAAGGCCTTCAGCGCCGAGCCCGACAACGCCGACTTCGCCTACAACCTCGCGGTCAGCCTCGACCACATCCGCCAGCCGCGCCTGGCGCTCGAGTACTACCGGCGCGCCATCGCGCTGGCCGAGAAGCGCGGCGCCGGCTTCGACCTCGCCGCGGCGCGCAGCCGCGCGGCGCAGCTCGACAAATGAACCAGCCGGCCTCGCCGCAGGCGAAGCGCCACCTCGGGCAGATCCTCATCGATCAGGGCATCCTCACCGAGGACCAGCTGCGCATCGCGCTGCTCGAGCAGACCAAGCAGCACGTGCCGGTGGGCAAGCTGCTGGTGCAGCTCGGCTTCGTCTCGGAGGCGACGCTGCGCGACGCGCTCTCCGAGAAGCTCGGCCTGCAGGCGGTGGACCTGGCGCGCATCATCGTCGACCCGGCGGCGCTGAAGATGGTGCCGCGCGAGCTGGCGCGCCGCTACCGCGTCTTCCCGGTGGCGCTCGACCGGCAGCAGAAGAAGTTCATCGTCGCCCTCGCCGACACCAACAACATCGTCGCCCTCGCCCAGCTGCGCGCGCACCTGAAGGGCGACTTCGAGATCGAGCTGCGCCTCGCCGGCGACTCGGAGATCGAGCGCGCCATCGAGCACTACTACGGGCACGAGTTCTCGATCGACGGCATCCTCAAGGAGATCGAGACCGGCGAGGTCGACTACACCACGATCTCGGAGGGCGACGAGTACTCGCAGCCGGTGGTGCGCCTGATCTCGGCGCTGCTCGCCGACGCGGTGGAGCGCGGCGGCTCCGACATCCACTTCGAGCCCGAGCAGAACTTCCTGCGCATCCGCTACCGCA